>DAIRFP010000015.1:26549-42136 GCA_036794995.1 Thermodesulfobacteriota bacterium
GACCCGTCCCAAGCCGTAGCGCCATGAGACCAGCAACGGATCTTTGTCCGCCTTCATGAGCAGCTCAGCACGCGGCTTAGGATAGGTCAGCACATAGCCGCGCAGGGACGGCAAGCTATTGCCGATCCCCTTAAGCGGCCCCACCGACGCTACGATGCTGGGGGTGAACAACTTCTCCACTAAGAGATCCCGGGAAATAAGCAGCGTTTCGGTGGTGAAAATTTGCGGAATGGTGCTGGGATCAAGAGCCACGTAACCTCGGCCTTTCCCATTTTTCGCAATATCGGCCATCAGTTGAACATCGGCGTCGCTGCCCACCGAAACCGTCGAAACCGTAATGCCGTCGCCGGCCATACGTTCCACCAGCCTTTGAAAATCCGCCTTATCCGTGAGTCCGTCGGAGAGCACGATCACATGCTTGATGGCGGCCTGCTTGGTCGCGATTCCTCGATGGGCCTCGACCATCGCCTTAAAAAGATCCGTGCCGCCGTCGGATTGCAGCGCTGCCAGCCGTTCAGAGATCCATTCCCCTTTACCCACAGGTCGAAAGGGCAACGTCCAGTCCCAGGCGGCGTCGAAGCCGAGAATGCCGACTTGATCCGTTGGGTTCATAACGTCCGCCGCCGCGACCGCCGCCGCCTTGGCCAGATCCAGCTTGGTACCTCCCTCGGGCCCGGCGCCCATGCTGCCTGACTTATCCAAAACGAACAGCAGCGCCACATGCGGCAGGTCGAGACGCGCGGGTGGCCGCATGTCCACCGGCAGAATACGCTCCAACGGCGTCCGGTAATAGCCGCCCGCGCCGTAACTCTGAGAGCCGCCGATTACGAGCACGCCGCCGCCCAGATCCCGGACGTATTTTTCGATGTTTTCCATTTTTAGGTGGGAAAGTTGAAAAGCCGGCACGTTATCGAGCACCAGCAAGTCAAAGGAAGAAAGCTCCGGCAGAGTCAATGCCGTCGCTTCGGGTCGCGACTCTACTACGGCATAACCCTGAACTTGCAGAACCCGCGCAAGAAAGCGCTGACCTTCTTTTTGTGCCGACAGCAAAAGAACTCTGGGCGGCCCCTTGACCTCCACCACCCCCTGCAGCAGGTTGTTTTCCGCCAAGGTGTCATCTCGAGCCTCGACCAGCAGCTCGTAGGCATGGCTGCCGCGCTCTTGCAAATTCTCGCGAAAATTTACCTGGTTGGTTCCCGCCTTCAACTGAATCTCTTGTTCTCTTGCCAACACACCGTCGCGCAAAAGCTTGATTCGGGCGGTTGCATCTCGCAGGCTTTCGATCTTACCCTTGATTTCGAAGCCCTCGGCACCGTCGACCTGACGGGGTAGGGTCAAGTCGCTTAGATAGACTTCATTTCGGCCGCGGGAAAGACTCACGGGAACCGTCCAAACCTGAGCCCCTTGCGACCGCAGCAGTGGAATGATCCGAGCAGTTTCACCGCGATTCTCGTTGCCGTCTGAGAGCAAAAGAATCTTCCCCTGCCGATCTTCGCCCAGTTGCGCCAGCGCGGCTTGCAATGCTGCCTGAATGTCCGTTTCCTCGCGGTTCAAGCGGGCGGCAAAATCGGCCACCGGAAAATCTTGGCGCGGCAGAAATTCCCATTCCGGCGAGCGGCCAAAAACCAGCAGCCCGGTCCGCGTCTCCGGATCTTTGATGCGGCTCGCTGCTTCGAGAACCTCGCGAGCTTTCTCTCGTCCCTCCTGTCCGACGCTGCGCGAAAGGTCCACTCCCAGCACAACGTCCAAGGCATTAGTCCTGTGAAAGATCCGCGGGTTCATCAGTGCCAAAAAAAGCGCCGCCAGCGCCACCCCCCGCACAACGATAGGATAGAACGAAACTCCAGTCCGTAGAGCGAGAAAAAGCTCCAAGCCCAGCAGCATCAGGACGCCGACGAGCAACATGGGCCAGAGGGAAAAGCCATTGGCTGCCGATCCGGAGTTTGGCTGCTCCCTGGTGCCGCCGTTGGTCGTGTTCAGGTTCAGGCGCGAAGTGATCTGTGACTCCCCTTCGTCGAGGAGATTGACCGCGAAGCGGCCCGCTCTGCTGGCGCTCTTGTAGTCATAGAAACCCGCTTCGAAGGTATCAGAAAAAACCACCGGACGGGTCACTAATTTGAGAAGCTCTCTCCTGCCTGACGGGGTGGTTACCTCCAGATCACTATCGCCCGCCGGAAGAGCCAGCGCTAGCGCAGTTCCCGCCTGAGCGTTCTGGGTCGGGAATTCCGCGCGCCGGGGTTGGAACCATTCGATCGCATTGTGGAATAGAACCGGAAAAGCGACTCTGAGCGGCAAATCCGACGCCATTAAATCGAAAGCGATAAACAGCAAACGTAGCTTGCCTCGTTCGAGGGCAAAAAGCACCGGACTTTCAGGCGAACGGGCTAAAACAACGCCATCACCCGTCACCGCCACCCGCATGGATTCCTGTACGTGGAGGTCGCCGAGACTCAGACCTTCGGTGATCGGGTGCTTGGTCATGGGCGCGACGAGACGCGGATTTCTACTTCTCCCCTGCATTTGCAAGGGCACATTCGGCGCCAAAGTGTTGATCAGAATGAAATTCCCCTGTTTCAGCGCAGGCACCGGGACGCGATCGAAAATCACCACGTCGTACTGGTTCTCGAATTGTAAAGCATCAGGCTCGCCGGCCTGTCTGGTAGTTACCTGAACATTGGGGAAAAAACGCAATAAGCTGCTGAGAAATGGATTTCCCGGGCCGACATAAAGAAGCTGCACCGGCGGCGCATCGCTCACCGCCAAGTAGGCTCGATTGTCCGTGGCAAAGTCGTCATCGATTTCCAAACGCGCTGCCAGCGCCCCCTCCAGGCTGCCGCTCAACGGATAGATCAATACCCGTCGACCCTCAGGCTCGATATCGACCGGCTCCTGCACCAGAACTTTTTCCCCCAAGGTCAAAGTCAATGGCGCGCGCATCGCTTTACCGGTGAAGTTTCTCACGTGCACCATGACTTCATATTGGGAGGGACGATCGACATGCCGCCGAACCTCGAAGCCGACGATGCCGATATTGTCTTTTCCTCCGTCGACCTTGATGAAGCGCAGGGGTGCGGCTTGGCGCGCGAAATCTTCCGCCCCCGGAAAAGCGCCGTCGCTGATGACGATCACATGATCGGGACTTCCCCGTTTGAGAAATGCATGGGCAAAAAGCACCGCGTCCTTGACTCGACCCGGGGCATCGGTCGCCGCCAGACTGCGCCCCGCCTCACGAAGCCTGCCCTTGTCGGCAGTAAAAGGAACGATCAGACGCGTCTGGCTGCCGGTCCCGATAACCATCATTTTCTGGCCCGACGCAAGTGCGTCCACCAATGACAGGAACTCTTTGCGCGCGGCGTCAAAGCGGGTTCCCGATGAGCCTCGGGCTTTCATGCTGGCACTCAGGTCGACCACTACCACCAGATCGCCGGATGGCGCGCCAAAATAAAGCAGCGAAGGGTCGGCGAGGGCAGCGATCAGCAGGCAGGCTGCCAAAACCTGCAGAATCAGCAGTAGATTTTTTCTGAAGAGCCAGCCGAGCCGCGTAGCCAGAGGCCGCTGCTTCAGCACCCGTTCCCACAGAAAAAGCGTCGTGGTACTTACCTTGAATCCCTTAGGCTTGAGGCTATGGAGCAGGAGAATGAGAGGCACGGCTCCAAACACAAACAGCAGCGCGTATGGAACACCCCAAAGCATAGCTCAAGTCACGCTGCTCACCTGGCGCAGCGTCTGCAGGACAAATTCGTCGAAGGGGATTTGAGTCGTCGTCCGCAGATAGTCAATTCGACGGCCCGAACAAACCATTTCGATTTCCCTAAAGTAGTTTGTCAGTTCTGCTTGAAAGCGACGAACCAAATCGGGGTCCAAGAAACATCGGCGTTCCCGCCGGCTCTCCACATCGTTCAGCGCCACATCGCCCCAGGGCATTGGATCGATTTCTTGAGCGTCCACGATATGAATCACGAGGAGCTGATATTTTTTGGTCGCGAGCTCCTCAAGGGCGGCGCGCCAGCCGGCGGGGTCGAACAAATCACTGACGATCACGACCAGGCCCGGATGAGGAAAGAGCTTGGTGAAAGAGTGAATCGCCGATCGTAGGTTAGTCTCGCCGTCACAGGATAACTTGCCAAGAAAGTTAAATAAACTGAGAATCTGCTTCCGTCCCCGCCCCAAGGTAAGGGGAACCTGTAAAGCGGATGAGAACGAAGCGCCGCCGACCCGGTCCAAGTTCTTGAGGCCGATGTAGCCCAGCGCGGCGGCGACTTTTTTGGCATAGTCGATCTTGGCAGGCGTTCCTTCGGCCATGGACCGGCTGGTATCCACCAACAGGTAAACGTTCATCTCCTCATCGGCGGTAAAAACTTTCAGCAGGAGCCGGTCGAGCCGGCGGTAAATGTTCCAATCGACGTAGCGAAAGTCATCGCCGTGCTGATATCTCCGGTAATCGGAGAACTCGAGGCTGAAGCCTTTCCGCGATGAAGGATGTTCGCCGCCGGTCTTTGCCCAACTGAGCCGTTTGGCGATCAGCCGGAGCCGCTCAAGTTTTCTCAAAAACTCGGCATCGAAGAAGGTTTGTGGTTTCAGGTTTCGGGGTTCGGGTTCGGCGGTCGCAACGCGTTCAGCGTCTATTGTCTTCTTATTCCAACGCTGGGAAAAAACATCGCTGAATATGTTTGCGAGTCTTCGTCGGGGTTGCTCCTCTGGATGAGCCTCGGGAGCTTTGTCGAAGGTTGCCATGAATTTTCACTCGGAACTTGGAACTCGGAACTCGACACTCATCAGATTTCCTATGGGACTTCAGGAACCTGGGCCAACACCTCAGCGAGTATTTTTTCCGCACTGATCCCTTCGGCATCGGCTTCCAGATTCAAGATCAGCCGATGGCGCAGGCTCGGCGGCACCATTATCCGAATGTCTTCGAACGAAACGTTCGGTCTCCCCCCTAACAGCGCTCGGGCCTTGGCCGCAAGGATCAAACTCTGCAGCCCCCGGGGACTAGAGCCATAGAGCACAAACTGCCGTGCCAGTTGGGTGCCCTCATGGCCATGCTCTCCCTGTGAATGGGTGCTCAGCACCAGCCGAACGGCGTAGTCCTTCACCAGATCGGCGAGCGGAACGTCACGCACCCACTGTCGCATTTGCAGAATGCCCGCCCCGTCCACCACTTCGCGCAGCGCCGCCGGTGGCGCCGTCGTTGTCAGATCGGCGATCCGAGCGAGCTCTTCGCGGCTCGGATAGCGGAGCGACAGTTTGAAGAAAAACCGGTCCACTTGGGCCTCGGGAAGCGGATAGGTTCCTTCCATCTCGATGGGGTTCTGAGTGGCCAGTACCATGAATGGATTCTCCAGGCGATGGACCTTTCCGCTGACGGTGACGCTCTGCTCCTGCATCGCTTCCAACAGGGCGGATTGGGTCTTGGGTGTGGCGCGATTGATCTCATCGGCGAGAACAATATGGGCAAAAACCGGACCCCGCTGGAACTCGAAGACCCTTCTCCCGGAAGGATCGTCGCTGAGCACGTTGGTCCCGGTAATATCCGCCGGCATGAGATCCGGCGTAAACTGTATGCGCGAGAAACTGAGACTGAGGACTTCGCCGAGGCTGCGTACCATGAGCGTCTTGCCCAATCCCGGCACGCCCTCCAACAGACAATGCCCGCCGCAGACAAGCGCGATAAAAACCTGTTCGACCAGCTCTTCGTGACCGACGATCGCGCGCGCCATCTCGGCCTTCAATGCATCGAAAGAGCGCCGCGCGCGCTCCATGCGTGCTTCAATTTCTGCCACCGCTTCCATGAAGTCAGGTCTCCTTTAGGTGTCGATCCACAAACTTGGAGTGACGGAGTAAAGGAGTACCGGGCATGGGCCAGCACTCCAACACTCCATTGCTCCAACGGCTGGTGCTTCAGACTTATGGCTCATTTTGCTCCTTCTCCGATGCCCAGAGAGAGAAAGTAATTCTTGATCGTATCCTTCAGTGCCTCGGGCACCCGCTCGGTATTGAGCTCCGCCTCCGCCTGCCGCCGGTAGGAGGCTATGACTTCGTCCTGTGATACTTCGCTTTTGCCGGCGGCGGGTTTGCCTTTAAGAACCACGCCGCTGCTTTGGCCTTCACCGAGCAACCCTTTGACATGGGCTTTAGCGCCCGCCGGAAATTCCGAAAGCGACGGGGAGCTCTGGTCTTTTTGACCCGGCTCCTTGCCGGGCAAATTGCTTCGACGGTCGGTCTTTTCACCGTCACCGGGGGTTTCCTGCTCCTCTCGCCCCGCCACTCGAACTTCGCTGTCGCCTTTCTCGCCTTGCCCCTGCTTCAACATTTGTTCCAGGAACTGCTGCGCTTCCAGCAAAGTCCGCCGGTCGAATTCACCGGTCACTTGCTTGTTCAACTGGTCGAGAAAAGATTTCAGCTCGCTTTGATTCAGCCCCTGTCCCGCTTGATTCTCTTTGTCGAATTGCCTTTTGAGCTGCGGCAAGTTCGCCAGCCGATCGAGCCACTGTTGCCCGATCCCTTCTGTCCCTTTGGCCTCAGGGAAATTCAGCAGATCCTGGGCCGCTTCTAATTCGGCCTTCAGATCCTTGAGACTTTGCTGGCTCTCAGCGGCCGACAACGACTGCTGTTCGGCGGCGGCTTTTCCCATCGTTGCGATCTTACTTTTCATGCCGGATAACTCTGCCTTGAACTTTTCATCCCCGGTCTTCGCGTCGATGCCCTTCTCCGCGACCTTCTCTAACTCTCGCCCCACCTGGAGGCTTTCACGCAACCCCTCACTTTTGGCCTTCTCCTGAAGCTCACGGGAGAACTCCCGCAGTTTTTGCGCCATCGTTTTTGGGGCTGAAGGCTCAAGGGTGCTCTCGAAGTGAGAGCCGAAATCGAGCCACTGAAGTCCCAACCAAAGGATGAATAGCGGCAGCGCCAGCCGGGCCTGCCAGCTCCAGGTCCTTCGGAACAGCGTTCTCGGATTGACAGTCGCAAGCTTCTCCCCCGCTTCTTTGAGAACCAAGAGCGCCGCGCCGCGCCTGTCGTCGCGTCCCAACAACTCCCACGCGGTTACCGCGCGCTCGTCGAGTTCGAGCGTCTTATCCAGACGCGCCACGGCTCGCGCGGCATCCATCGGACGCCACCGCTGCGCAGAAAATAGCCAAGGCCCGAGCAACAGGATTAACGGAACCGGGATCAACCACCGGCTAAAAGCCATCGGCAAGAGCCCGTGAAAAGGCAGCACCAGCACCGCGGCCAATAGCGCATAAGCAACAACGGTTGCCAGGGTCTGCTCCCGCCGCTTGCGCTGTTCCCAGTGCAAAAGCTCGGAGAGTTTCTTTTGCAGACTTTCTGATGCGAAATTCAAACCGCTAAGTCCCTCCTCAGCGCCCAGCGATAGGCCATTAAACCCGTAAAGGCAACCAGCAGGTGAAACGCGAAATGAGCAACGGCGGCAGGCGCCTTCCATCCGGCAATGCTGAGCGGCGCCAACTCCTGCCGGCCGAGATAGGCAAGTAGAAAAGCCACCGGGTTGACGGGTAAATAGAATAAAGCGGAGATCACCACCACGAAAAAAAACCAGCAACGGATAAAGACCTGACGACTTTCGGCCCGCCGTTCCCACAACACGAGGGTCGCGAGCCCCCAGATACTGTAGCTGAAAGCATAGAACATAAGCAGTAACAAAGTGCCGGCGACACGCGGTAATGGGGTCCTGGCGATGGCCGCCGCCCAGATCAAGAACGGCAGACAAAGCAGCATGGATAAGGCGACATGCAATGAAAGAAATGCCAATTGGCCTTGACCCACCGTGGCAATGGCCAGACCGTCTTCGCGCAGCCAACGCTTGGTAGCCTTGAATCGCCAGGGCGCGAATTCCTGGTTAGCGACGCGTAAAGCAAAATAGACCATCAGCAACAACGTGGTCACAGCAGAGACTTTGAAGAGGCTCGCGGAGCCGCTCCACATCTGCGCATCCAACGACGGCAGATAAAGCGAAAAAAACTCCACCGGAGCGAGAATAATCAAGAGATAAAAATAGACGGCAAAACCATGGCCCTCGCCGAAGAAGACCTCGAGGCTCTCGCGTAGAACCGGATTGTCCTTCATTCATCCTCCGGGCCAGCCAAAGGAACGATCGCGCGGAACAAAGTGTAGTCATAGTTTCGAATCCGGTTATCGTGAACCGACACCCGCCGGTCCGGATCTTTCACCCAGCCAAAGAACACCGCCGCACCCGCGCTCCAACGCACCGAGCCATCGTCACGGGGGAAAAACGAAGCGTGGAACAGAATCTCGCGCGTTTTGTCTTTGAAAGGAATCTCACGGAAATCAACGGCATCAGATCGACGGCCGCCGGCCTGCTGTTGGCCCTCTTCGACGGCTAGAGCAAACTCTCTGGTCCAGCTCGCACCGCGAGGGATATCGCCTAAAGCGTAGCGCTGACCCGGCGTCACTAACCAGCAATCCGCGAGGTCTTTGGCGCTCTGGTTATTCAACCGCATGAGTAGCTTTCCCCCCTGTTGCTCAAACTCCGCGCGCAACGGGAACCGGTCAACGAAGCGGACGCGAAAAAGCCTATAATCCCATTCTCGCAATGGCAACTGAAAGCGGCTGGAGCCGCTGCCGTCCTGGAAAACCACCGCCGGCTCGGCTCGTTCCTTCGCCGGGACGGAGACCGGGATCAGGTCCATCCAACCCCGTTCTATGGCCAGGTCATATTGACGAATCTGGGTCGAAAACATGGCCAGGTTCGACTGCGCCTCCACATAACCGTCTGCGCTGCTTTCCATGACGGTGGAAGAGAGCAGCACGCCGTCCGGGATATTACCGCCGCGGCTGAACAAGAGATAGCCTCCGAGGCCTGAAAGAGTGACAAAGCATAGCCCTGCGACCATTACCGTCCGTCGCGCGAAGCGCCGGCGCTGCCAAAGCCACGAAAAAACGCCGATGCCGAGCAAATAACCGACGATGGCGAGAAAAAGAGCGCCGGTGGGTACGTAAGTCGAGATGAACGAAGGGCTCTGGATAAGCTGCGCGAAGACGGTCTCGTCCCAGCGCGTTCGCAGCGCGAGATCGTCACCCCCCGGAGATGCCAAGACGCGTTGAAGAAACTTCGGCAAACCGTCCCATTGGGACAGCGGCGGCCTGCCGATATCGAGGGACAAATAGGTAATCCTGCCTTTGCCTCGACTCGCCTCCACAAGCACCGGGATCCCCTGCGTTTCGGCCAACACTTTGCCCGTCACCACCGTCGATGCCTGGGCCCAGACGTTGTCGATTGGCGCTGACGAATCATTTGGACCTGGGCCGGGATGAAACGAGATTCTTTTGATTCCGGTGACACGGACCGGCAGAAAGCGGCTAATCGCCGGCTCTTGGTAAAGGGGATAGTTAAGGCTCCCGAGAATCACCATTCTGCCACCGGCAGTCAGCCAGCTATCCAGGGCAAGGAGCTGTGATCGCGACAGATCGCGCAACGATTGGTCGTAGAGAATCAAATGGGAGACGCCGAGTAAAGCCCTCGGATCGGGCGGCAACTCAGTCAATGTGAGGGCAACCAAACGATTGGCTGAAGCGGAACCGAAAGAGAGCGGTGGAATCGTATTGCCTTCACTCACCATCAAGGTCACTGGAGCGGGTGAAAAGTAACGCCGCAGATCGACCTCCAGTGAGGCCCTGTCGGCAGGACTGGAAAATGTGATTTTCAACGGCCGGCTGATAAAATCCGGATCGACGGTAAGGTGCACGCTCTTCCGGGATTGGGCAGGAAGAAAGATGTCTCTGCGATAATACAGCGGATAAGGAACGCCGCCTTTCGTTGCTCCCCCCTTCCAAACGACGACCTCTAGAGTTCCTTCGGCGGGTCGACCGGAGTTGCTGAGATCGACTTCCAGGGGGAAAGGACGGCCGAGTTGGAATACTCCATGAAAACCGATCCGTGGCTCGATCAGTATTTCAGCGCTACAAAAGGAGGAAAAGAGAAACAGGAAGAGAAATAAAACTGAAACCGCTGATTCGCGACTGTAATTCCAACCGCTGAACGTGTCGCTGGCAAACTTGGGCGAACGGAACCTCACACCGCAGTGCAAGCTAGGTCGTGAAGACTCAGAAAGATCGCGATGGGGCGCCTGGACTGAAAAGGACATGATCCCTTTTCGTCAGGCCCGCGCCAGCGGCAGAGGCGGAGATCTAGTCGATGTACTCTACACCCAGAATCTCAAATGAACGGACGCCCGTGGGGGTGCGGACCTGAACCTCGTCTCCCTCGCTCTTGCCGATCAAAGCACGGGCTACGGGAGAGCTAATAGAAATTTTGCCGTTCTTCGGCTCTGCCTCATGATCACCCACGATTTGATATACCACCTTATCACCGGTATCACCATCGGCCAAAGATACCGTGGCGCCGAATACCACTTTCTCGCCCGATAGCTTGGACACGTCGATAACTTGCGCGCGCGCCAGCCGATCTTCGATCTCGCGAATCTGGACATCCAATAGCGACTGCCTTTCCTTTGCCGCATGAAACTCGGCATTCTCGGAGAGATCGCCATGGTCCCGGGCCTCTTCAATCTCGCGCACGATTCTCGGCCTTTCGACTCCTTTTAAGCGCTTCAACTCCTCGGTCAAGAACTGGTGACCCCGAGTGGTCATCGGAACCCGCGCATCCTCAGTTGCCATACTTTTCCACTCCTATAGAAAATAAAAACCCCTCGGGAATCTATCCTGAGAGGCTCCTAACTGGCCGCTGGCCTCACGCTTTTCCTCTTGAACTCCGTGAGATCAGCCCTACTCCAGTAGTCTACCCGTGGTTGCCGGCTAATTCAACTCCCTGTTTTGAGTCCCGAACCGGCGGTATTTCGTCAAGCGTCCCGATCCTTCACCCATAGAGAGTTTTCAGATTCGTTTCCCCGGGCCAAACACGTGGCAAGCCACACCATGACCATCCAAGTCGAACTCCAACGGTGGTTCCGTCTGGTCGCAGACGGATTCACGATGCGGGCAGCGGGGATGAAAACTGCAACCTGACGGGGGATGGACCGGGCTCGGGACGTCACCCTGAAGTACCGTCCGCTCCTTCTTTCGGCTGGTATTGGCGATGGGAACCGCGGACAGTAAAGCCCGCGTGTACGGGTGCTTTGCGTCCCGATAGATCGTATCGCTCTTGGCAATCTCGACGATCTTGCCGAGATACATAATCGCCACTCGATGGCTGATGTGCTCCACCACCCTGAGGTCATGGGAGATGAAAAAGTAAGTCAGATGCATCTTTTCCTGTAACTCCTGCAGGAGGTTGATGATCTGCGCTTGAATCGAGACATCGAGGGAGGAGACCGGCTCGTCGCAGACGATAAACTTGGGCGTCACGGCCAAGGCGCGCGCGATGCCGATGCGCTGGCGCTGCCCGCCGCTGAACTCGTGGGGATACCGGTTGTAATGATCTTCGCGGAGACCCACCTGATGGAGCAGTTCGCACACCCGGTCGCGTTTGGCTTTTCCCTTGGCGAGTTTATGAATTTCCAAACCTTCGCCGACAATGTCTCCCACCCGCATCCGGGGATTCAGCGAAGCATAGGGATCCTGAAAGATGATCTGCATTTGGCGCCGCATATCACGGAGTTCGCGTTGCGACATGGCCAACAGGTTTTTTCCTTGGAAATAAACCTCGCCGCTGGTGGGCTCAATAAGTCGCAGGATCGTTCGTCCCAAGGTCGACTTGCCACAGCCGGACTCGCCCACAATCCCTAAGGTTTCGCCCTCTTCCACCGTAAGGCTGACCCCGTCCACAGCTTTAACCGCGCCTTTGTTGCGCGAGAACAAGCCCTCACCCAAGGGGAAATGCTTTTTGAGGTTACGAATTTCCAAAAGGCTCATAGTGATTCGTAACCATCAGTTCGATGCGTTAGCGCGCTGCCCAGTCTCGGGAAAATGGCAGGCGACAAAATGACTTCGTTCCTTTTCTACCAGCAGCGGCTCCGCCTCGGCGCACAACCCGGCAGCCTTGGGGCAGCGGTCCCGGAATCGACAGCCGCTCGGGAGATGCAGCGGGCTCGGCACCATACCCGGGATCGCATCGAGACGCTTTTTCTTTTTATCTCCCGTGCCGGGCAGAGAATTCAGTAAGCCCACCGTGTAAGGGTGAAAAGGCCGCGCGAAAATCGCTGATGTACTGGCGCGCTCGACGATCTTACCCGCATACATAATGGCGACCTCGTCGGCCTGCTCCGCCACGACACCGAGATCATGGGTGATCAACAAAAGCGCCATGCCGATCTTTTGTTGCAGCTCTTTCATGAGCTCTAAGATCTGCGCCTGAATCGTCACATCCAATGCCGTCGTCGGCTCGTCGGCAATCAGCAGATTCGGATTGCACGACAGCGCCATAGCGATCATCACCCGTTGGCGCATCCCGCCGCTTAACTGATGGGGGTAAGCGTCCACGCGAGACTCTGGATCCGCGATCTTGACTAACCTAAGCATTTCGATGGTTTTCTCGCGGCTTTGTCTTTTGCCCAGCCCTTGGTGCAGGCGGATCGCCTCGCCGATCTGATTGCCCACTGTAAAAACCGGATTGAGCGAGGTCATCGGTTCCTGAAAGATCATGGAGATCTCATTGCCACGGATCTTGCGCATCTCCTCGTTGTTCAATGCCAGCAAATCACGGCCGCGATAGAGAATCTCCCCACCGACGATCTTCCCGGGCGGTGACTGGATCAGGCGCATAATCGAGAGCGACGTCACGCTCTTGCCACAACCGGATTCGCCGACCAGTCCGAGGGTTTGCCCTTCCTCTATCTCAAAGCTGACGCCGTCGATGGCCCGGACTTCCCCTTCGGGCGTAAAAAAAGAGGTTTGCAGATTTCTGACTTGAATAAGATTGGCCATGATTGCAACGTTACTAAATTGTTCTAGCCAGATCGACCTCTGCGCTGACAACTAACATGCGCCCATTAATATATCATGGATCGTAGCTCGGTTTAGCATGGCTGCTACCCCTCGCCATTCTTAAAGAACATCACAAGCGATATCCGAACGCTACGAATCACGCTCGTTACGTAGTTGACTTCAGTATCTCGCGCCGTCCGGCAAGAAAAGTAGGCGGATATTACTCGGAGCTTGAAGTTATTGTCAAGGTGGGATAGACGGACGGTGTTTCGCCAAGCTCACGTGAGACTTTCGACCCTGAGCTTGAACGAAGGAAACCGCTGGCAAAGGTTTCGATCCTCCAACAAGCTCAATCCGTTCAAGCCAGAAGCGATAAGCAAGCAGTGACGGGAAGCGCTTATGGGCCAAGTCAAAAACCTCGACGAGATTAAAGCCATGATCCGGGACCGTACCGGGAAGCGAAACATTTTTCGGCGAGCCAAGCGCGAGGACGTGGAGTCCGTGTTGACTCAGCTCACGAGCAAGGACCCTGAACTCTGGGCGGCCGAGTGGTCCCGAGTGGCAAAACCTTATGAAGAGGAGGCCGCCACGCACGAGCAAGCCGGACGCTTGCAGGATGCCCGAGAAGCTTACATTCAAGCCTATACTTACTATGCCACCGGCCGCTATCCGGTTCCCCATACCCCCGGTAAACAGCAATGTTTTCGCAAGAGCTTGGAGATGTACGAGAAAGCGGGCCGCTTTTTCGAGCCGCCTCTGGAAAAGGTCGGCATCCCCTTCGGCGACAAAACTATCCCTGCTTATTTACGCATTGCGCGCGACGGGCGCCGCCATTCGGTGGTGATTAATTTCGGCGGCATCGACTCCTTCAAAGCCGAGAGCTACGAATATGACGAAGCTTTGCAAGCAGCCGGCATGGGCACTTGCGCCGTGGACATGCCCGGCGTCGGCGAATGCCCGATCAGAGCTTCCACCACGGCAGACACGCTCTACAGCGTGGTCTTGGACTATCTGGAAAAGCGACCGGAGGTCGATGCTCGACGCATCGCGATCATGGGGCGGAGTTTTGGCGGTTACTGGGCGGCAAAAATGGCCTTCGTCGAGGCCAAGCGTCTACGCGCCTCCGTGGTCTGGGGCGGCGGCGTGCATTACTTCTTCGCGCCCACCTGGCTATCCGAGTCCACCAACGCCGATAGTTATCTCATGGATCATGACGTGGCCCGCTGTAGTATCTTCGGCGTCAGCGATGTGGCCGAGCTCGCGAAAGTTTGGCCGACCCTTTCGCTCAAAACCCAGGGTTGGCTGGAGAAACCTTCGTGCCCGATGCTTATCGTGAACGGCAAACAAGATCTGCAAACTCCGATTGCCGATCTCTATATTCTCCTGGAATACGGCACCCCCAAATCCGCCCGGGTCTTCCCCGGCGGCCACATGGGTCAAACGCCGGAGACTTTGCCGACCATCATCCGCTGGCTGAAGCACGAATTGAGCTGATCGCAAGTTATTATTTCGTACCCTCCCGGCGGCTCACTTGACGAATTGATTCTTGGGGAAATTCGCTGTCGCCATGACCCCGCCATCGACGACCAAGGGATGCCCATAGACAAAACTGGAATCGTCGCTCACCAGAAAAAGCGCTGCCTTCGCCTGATCCTCCGCGGTGCCCAATCGCCCCGCCAGATTCTCAAAAGTGCGGCTCCCGGTTATGTCATCATCGAACCCGACCGGGGAACCGGAACGATTGGGCACGACGCAGTTGACGCGAATCTTATGCGGCGAGAGCTGCACCGCCATGGCTCTCGTCATATTGATCACGCCGGCTTTGGCCGCCGCGTAGGCAATGCCATCCGCCCGTCCAATCAGACCGGAGGTAGAGCCAAAATTGACGATCTTTCCCCCCTTATCTTGCTTCGCCATTTGCGCCGCCACGTACTTCGTCACGAGATACGGTCCTTTAAGACTGACAGCGATAACCTTGTCGAATTCCTCTTCCGTGCTGTCGAAAATATTTGCGTGGTCCGTCAAGGCGGCGTTGTTGACGAGAATATCGATACCGCCGAAGCGCGCGACGACTTTCGTCACCATCGCCTGCACGTCGCTCGACTTGGCCACATCACAGATCACCAGCATCGCCTCTTGGCCTGTCTTAGTGATTTCATCGACCACCGCCTGCCCGCGCCCTTCATGCATTTCGATTACGGCGAGCTTCGCCCCCTCTGCGGCGAAGAGCTTCGCCATCGCCTTGCCGATATTTCTTCCCGCCCCGGTTATTACAGCGACTTGTCCTGACAACTTCATGTCTTCGGTTCCTTTCTTACATTCATCTAATGGCGAAGAGTATCGAACAGTTCAGCGGCATGTCAAATGACGTGAGCTTCACCCAAGAGAATACCTGGCGCCCGATACAAAGACTCAGTTCGGTTGTGCCAGAATCCTCTCCTTGGGCAATTCATACTTGGCTATGGTCGATTGGTTGGGGCCGTTTCTTCTGACCAGAATGAGCACATTCTTGTCGAAATAGACCGGCGCCCAGGCGGAATCCAGCAGGCGCCGGATCATAAATTGCTCGCCCCAGCTCGAGCGATCACGGTGATTGAAAAACAACACTTTAAAACCACAGAGGCTGCTTACGCTTTGCCACTTTTGTTCGTCCAGATGAAGCGGCCAATACACCTCCGTGAAAAACGACGTGGGATACGCTTCCGGCCGGTTATCGATGAATACTC
>DAIRFP010000406.1:0-2691 GCA_036794995.1 Thermodesulfobacteriota bacterium
GCCTTGCCTCTGAGTCTTTTTGAGCAGCCTGCAAACAGAGTTTTTCAGCAACCTGGTAGTGACTTATTACGAGATGGCGGGATCCCTCAGCCTTACAGTGAAGCGAACGATCGGTCATACCGGCGGAGGCCGGTATCCAGGTTGATCCAAGATCTCACAATGACATAGAGGCTGGATTCCCGCGTACACGGTAATGACATGGAGGATTCATGAACAGATTTTTCGTTGCTCGCGCGTTTTTCTTGCTGGCAGTATTACTCTATCTCCCCCTTCCTCCATTGGCGTTCGGCCAACTTACCAAGGTCAAAACTTCATATAGCGCTTTAACTGCCAACATGGCGGCCTATTGGCTCGCCAAGGAGACGCGGCTTTTTGAAAAACATGGACTCGACGTCGACGTTGTCCTAATCGAGAGCGGAGTAACCACGGTCCAGGCGCTCACCGCGGGCGAAACCCAAATCGCTATGGGCGGCGGTACCGTCGCCGTAAGCAGCAATCTCGCGGGCAGCGACATCGTGTCGATCGCCAGTATCGAAAGCCGTCTTCCCTATGCCTTGCTGGCGCAGAAAGAGATCAAAACCACCGATCAGCTGAAAGGAAAGCGGCTGGCGATTTCCCGCTTCGGCAGCGCCTCGGATCTGGCCGCGCGCCTGATTCTCCAACGCTATGGTCTGGCGGCCGACAAAGACGTCACCATTCTCCAGACCGGCGGCACAAGCACGCGCCTCTCGGCACTGACCAAACGCAGCGTCGATGCGACGATCCTCACGCCGGAATTCTTCAATCTTGCCAAGAAAGTGGGCTTCACGATTCTCGCGGATCCGACGCAATATGAGATTCCGTTTCCCCAACTGGAAGTCATCACTACCCGGGCGTTTCTCAAAGCCCAGCCGGATGTTGCGACGCGGTACCTGCGCGCCATCGTCGAAGGCATCCACATGGTCAAGCAAAACCCGGAACCGTCGATCCGCGCCCTGAGCAAATATCTCAAGATCGATGACCGCGAAGCGCTGGAAGATGTCTATCGCCTCTACCGTGAGATCTATCCAACGATCCCCCATGTGTCTCCCGCTGCGATTCAAACCCAACTCACCTGGATGGCCGAGCGCGATCCGCGAGCCAAAGCGGCGAAGCCGGAACAATTCATCGACGGGACGATTCTAAAGGAAATCGAGAAGAGCGGATTCGTGACGCGGCTATATCAAAAATAACGGGGGTGGCTCAGCCTGGCGCAGAGCTATGGATTCACATACAAGTACATTCTTTGCCTGCCCTCGCCCAAGGGAATTCGCCGAAGCGATTTCTTTCGCGCCAATCGAAGCAAGCTCATTCGCACGTCCGACTTGTTGTGGTGATAACCTCTAACCCGAAGCTCCTCCAAGACCTCCTCCAAGCGGCGCGGCTCGCGAAAGAAGCTATCCGAGCGCAAGTCCATGATGCGCGCCTGGGTACCGCCTTTCTTGATCTGAGATCCAGAATCACTTGAGGTCGATGGCACGACCCGAGCTACAGGAAGACTTTCATTGTTGCCCACTTCCTCTAAAATGCGTTGCATCATCACCCCGGCAATGATGCCGCGCAAATGGGGGTCCTTAACCGCCGACACCGCCGCTTCAACCTCACGGGCAGCTTGCCTCGATACTTCCAAAAGTTTGTCTATGAGTTCCTTGTTCACCGGATTGCTCCAGCGCCTCTGGCGCGCAACTTGGCCTTGACTCGGACCCACTCGCGACCGCAGGCTTCAGGCTTGCGCCGCCGCACAGCTCACGAAACGCTCGGCGTTCGCTTCGGTTACGGACAAAACAGTAAACAAACAAGCGGTTCCGTACCAAACGGTCAGTCAAACCGATCGGTTCGGCAGCAAACACCAGCTCGAACAACCTTGCACTACTAATGTTTGCACGTGTTTGCCAACAGAGATTAAAGCCAGCTAAGCCGTTGAATCTAAGATACTATTGGAAAAGTAGCAAGCGAAACAAAGGCAAACACGAAGCCCCACTTGTGAAAGACTGCTATTTTTTCGTATCCAAAAACCCCAGCCTCTCTGCCATCGGCGTCTCGGGGAAAACGTAACCGCAGGCGCGGCATGTGCGAAGCTTATCGTTATCGTTGAACTCCTGGTAAACCTGAGCAACCTGGGCCGGAATATTGCCCTGCTCCATCGCTCGCGAAAGCATCGGCTCATCACATTTCTCGCAGAACCAGGCAAACTCTTCCGCCTCCCCCGGCAGACGTTTGCGCTCGATGACCAGTCCCCAGGTATTGTCAAAGCGCCGCGGCGAGTGCGGTAGTCCACCCGGACAAACAAATATCTCCCCTTCCTTGATCTCGACGACTTGACGCCGCGCACCCGGAGCTTTCAGATGCAATTCCATGCTCCCTTCCACCTGATAGAAGAACTCGTCCCCGGGTTCGATATGGAAGTCGAGCCGCGTATTGGGCCCGCGCAAGATCATCACCAGGAAATCCTTGTGATGAATCAGCAAACGATTGGTTCTGAACGGCGGGTTGAAGTAAGAGTGATTTTCGTCGACCCACCGTTTGAGATGGTAAGTGGAAAGCAAATCCATACGACACTCATCCCTATGCAACCACAAAGAACGCATAGACCTCAAAAAACACCCCTATGTGTTCTTTGCATTGCTATGTTTGAAGATTTTCGCGGCTTGCGCAAATTTCTCACGGTCGCTC
>DAIRFP010000407.1:0-2688 GCA_036794995.1 Thermodesulfobacteriota bacterium
TGGGAAGTAACGGCAATCGAACGATAAGCCCTTTCGGACGATGGTTCATCGAAGTTCCGTCCCAAACGTTTTGAACCCAATTCGTCGGGTTAGTCCGGCAGCGCTCGCCCTTTAGTTTCCCGCGCGAAAATCAAAACGGCGAGACCTAGAACATAGATTGATCCAATGGTCGCAATGGCGGGGGCGAAAGAGCCGTGAGCCGCGATCAAAGCGCCGGCAACGAAGGGAGCCCCGGCCGAAAAGAAGCGGGCGAAATTGAAACAAAATCCTTGTGCCGTGGCGCGGATAGCGGTGGGAAACAGCTCGGGAAAATAAATCGCAAAGCCGGTGAAAACACCCGCGGCGAAAAATCCCATGATCGGCGACACGATAAGCGCGGGGATGAAATCGTCGATGAAAAGGAAAGTCGTCGGCACCGAGAGCAGGGCGCCCAAGAAATACCACGCCAGCGCGGTCTTTCTGCCCCAACGGTCGGCGACGAATGGAAAACAGAGGCAACCGACGATACCGCCGGCGTTTAGAACTGTGGTGATGAGACTGACCTGCGGGATCACTGACTTTGTCCCCTGGGCGTGAAGCATCGCGCTGATCCAGCTTGGCACCCACTGGAGCGCTCCTTGATAGCCGAATGTCGCCACCACGGCCAATCCGGTGCCCACCAAGACGTCCTTGCGGACCGAGCCGGTGAAGAGAGCCGGGAAGGGGTTTTTAACGCTCTTCGACTTGACCCAACGGTCCGGCTCGTCGAGGGACCTCCGAATGTAAAATGCCACCACCGCCGGCAATACGCCCAAGGCGAAAACCCAGCGCCAGCCGTAGGGGCCAATGAACAGATAAAGCAGCGAGGCCAGGAAGAAACCGATGCCGCCGGAGGCCTGCATGATGCCCGCCGCTTTCGTCCGGGATTTTTCGGGCCAACTCTCGGCGATGAGCGCCGCCCCGGCGGCCCACTCGCCGCCGATGCCGAGGCCCGTTACGAAACGATAGAATGCCAGCTCGCCCCAGCTGCCGGCGATACCGCTAAGACCCGTGAAGGTCGCGTAGATTAGAATAGTCAGCGCCATGGTTCTCGCGCGGCCGTAACGGTCGGCGATGGGACCGAAGATCAAGCCGCCAAGGGCCCAGCCGATCATGAAGATGCTCAAAACAATACCGCCGTACCAGCCGATGATGGCGTTTTCCGTGGTTGCCAAAAGCTCGCTCATGGCGGGAAACAGAATGATGGCATAGAGGTAGCCATCCATAATGTCGAGGGCCCAGCCAAGGCACGCGCAGATGAGTACGCGCCATTGATAGGGCGTCACGTCCTGGTACCACTTGGTTTCGCTCATGAACGTGCTCAAGTGCCACAATCCAGAATAAATGGCAAGCTGACCAGGATCGAATTTTCGGATTTCGGGTCGAAACCGGAATCGGAGGGTTGGAGGGCCTTGAGGAATCGAGGGTTCAACGCTGCAACCCTCTCCCGACGTCGGGAGAGGGTCGCAGCGTCTCTCGCAATTTACGCGATGATCGGTTCTGTGAGCGGAATGTGGCTGGGGATCTTGGGCACCCGCGTGCGCGGCTTGTCGCCGACACCCGCGTTACCCGCGCCCAGGAGCAGCATGCGGCCGTTGCCGGTATTGCACAGCTGGTAGGCCTCGCCGGACTTCAGCAGCACGGTATCGAACTGTTTCAGCACGAATTCCCGATGCGGCGTCCGCACCGTGCACTCGCCTTCGAGACACATAAAGATGTGGTCATCGTTCTCGTGATAATGCATGTCGTCCTGCAACTGAGCGTCGCAGTTGATGACCCAGAAGTAAGCCAAATCCGTGCGCCACAGGCTCAGATGATTGATCTCCGGATTAGCGTCGGCCTCTTTGATGGCATTTTTCATTTCGACCATGATGATCCTCCTCGTTTGTTAGTTATTGTTGCAGTCGTTAAGAACCCTTCTTCTATTTGTGATTACGCGGTGGCCGCTCTTTGGGCTTGACCAGACGCCCGTGGGTGCCATCGCAATAGGGATGATCCTTCGATCTCCAGCAGCGGCAGATGGCGATGGTCGTCGGCTCGTCGAATTCGAGAATCTTCGGCGTGATATTGGTGACTGCATGAGAACCATCACAAAAAGGCGGGTTCTTGGTGCGGGTGCATTTACAATAGGCCACGCTCTTCGAAACTTGCTTTACAATGGTCGGTTCAATGAGATCGTCGTAGGATAGCCCCATAGTTTCTCCTGGTTGTATGCGGCGGTAGTTGATAATCAGGTTAACGGACAGGGGTGTGAGTGTCAACTGGAGTCGCGAGTTCGGTGGACGCCGGCGTAGAGACCATTCTGATCTGATCCCGTTCACTCAACGCCTTACTTTCATCGGGCCTACGCAAATAAGCGTGGTAGTGAGTTGCGCCACGAAAATCTCCCAAAGACGAGAACAGCGAGGCTGTCATGGGACTCTGCTATGGAGGCTGGGTTCCAGCCCGAGGTTAGGCAAGTCTGACACCAGGCCGGCGTTAGTTGACATGCGGTTAAATTACGCGGTATTTTAACCGCATGATAAAACGCATTCTGGGGGCGACCTTAGCCGGTGCTAAAAAGAGCTTTCTTCTCCTGGGCCCGCGCCAAACTGGCAAATCAACTTTGGTGTCCTCGCTCCAGCCCAATCTTTCCATCAACCTCGCTCACGAGGCCACTTACCTGGAGTT
>DAIRFP010000179.1:0-7426 GCA_036794995.1 Thermodesulfobacteriota bacterium
GCCGCTGAATGAAACCCGAGCGGAACTCCCAGTTCCTCCAAGGCCGACCACACCGTATCGAAATAGCGCGCATGCCACGGCATATCGCGGAGCGGCTCCGGCCGGGCGAACACTCCGACAAACTCTAACTTGCCGACGGCGCGCTGCGCTTCCTTGACAGCTTCATTGGGATCGTGGAGCGGGATCATCCCGACGCCCTTCAAACGTTTCGGGTCCATCTGGCAGAAATCATAGAGCCAGTTGTTATAGGCGCGCGCGATCGCCGCGGCAAGCTTGGGGTCCATATCGTCCCGCATCATGATGCCCAAGCCGAGGGACGGATAAAGCGCCGCGACGTCCAAGCCCTCGCGATCCATCGCCTGCAACTGCGTCTTGGCGTCGAAGCCCTGAGCGCGATACTCGGCGATCTCTTTATCGATTCGAGTAGCATCGAAAATCCCGCCGCGATAGGTCGGTTGGTAGCCTCGGAGAATCTTCCCTTCGATCATCACCATCGCCGAGCTGCGCGCGGTGGAGCTGAGCACTTTCGGCGCCCGCTCGCGCCACTCGGGTTCCATGTACTTGTCCCATAGATCAGCGGGCTCGCGCAGATGCATGTCCGAGTCCATGATCTTGAATCCAGATTTCATGCTCACACTCCAGCTCGTTTTTAAGGAAAATCACGACCTCCCGTCGCGCTGTCAACACAATCGCCGTGGGGAGATTCTCGGAATATTTCCCGCAAAGACGCAAAGTTAATAAAAACCAAATTTGAATGTGAGGAAGAACGCTACAACCTGAAATGGTAATCTGCAGTAACTCTGCCAGCGATACTCGGATTTCCTCGCGCAAAGCATGTCGTGAGCAGCGTCGAAGGGAACGCTAAGGGCACAAGGGCAGAAAAAATTCCGAACTTAGCGTCTTTGCGCCTTTGCGGGAGAAAATCCCCGTCTTAACGAGTCCGCCGCGGTTACATCAGCTCGCGTATCAGCGACTTGGCCACATCCGGGGCGACTCCGAGCGGGCGATGCGCGAGCGGGCCGCCTTCGTCAAGAATCGGCTCGAGTTGATCCAGCGAAGGAAGGTCTTCTCGCTTCCAGAAAAGGCCGATGGGAATCTCATCCCCCCACTCGTAACTCTTCTGTATAGCCGCGGCGAAGTCGGTCGGATCATGCGCCATGTCTTCCAACTTTTTTGTCCGGTGTTTGAAAAACTCGTGGGTGTTGTCGAGATTGAATGTCACGCAGGGACTGAAGGCATCGATGAGCGCAAACCCCTTGTGCTGGATGCCGCCTTTGATGAGATCGACGAGATGTTTTACCTGTCCGGTGTATCCCCGCGCCACATAAGTCGCCCCCGCAGCAATCGCAAGCGAAACGGGAAAGATAGGATTCTCCACGCTGCCGATAGGCGTGCTCTTGGTTTTCATCCCTTTAGTGCTGGTCGGAGAGATCTGTCCGGTTGTCAGTCCATAAATCTGATTGTTCATCACAATGTAGGTTAGATCGACGTTGCGTCGCATGGAATGAACGAAATGGTTGCCGCCGATGCCGTAGCCGTCGCCGTCGCCCCCCGTAACGATGATCTTGAGATCGTGATTGGCAAGCTGCGCGCCGGTCGCCACTGCCAAAGCGCGTCCATGCAAGGTGTGCATGCCGTAGGTACTAACATACCCAGGCAGGTTGGAAGAACAGCCGATGCCGCTGATGGTCATTACCTGATGGGGGTGCAGATTCAACTCCACTAGCGCCTGTTTCAATGCTGTAAGCACACCGAAGTCGCCGCAGCCCGGGCACCAGTCAGGATCTGCCTTGCCTTTAAAATCCTTGACGGTCACCCGCGGGCCCGCAGGCGGTTGTTGGCCCGTCTTCGAGATTCGCGCTTCTATATCGACTCTATCTACGCTCATAGTTCGCTCCTTCTAGATCAGCTCAATAAAATCCGAAATCCGAATATCGAAACAAACTCAAATCCCAATGAACCCAAAACCGGAGAAAATTCAAAACACTTCAATCCGAAGCATCTGGTTTGGAATTTTCTAATTTTTGAGCATTTGGATTCGTTTCGAATTTTTTGTTCCTGGCCCCTTTGCGTCTCTGAGTTCCAAGTTTTGGGTTTCGAGTTGACCCGAAACCTGACACCTGAAACCTGTCTTGCTAGACCATAATCTCGTGCACTGGTACATATTTCTGAGTTGTGCCCGCCAAAATCTGCTTAACACCATCGACAATATGATGCGGCATAAAGGGCTCGCCATCGTACTTGCGAATGTGGCCGTCGGCGACGATGCTGGTTTCGGAGCGCAGATAGCGCGCGAACTGTCCGCTGTAGTTATTCTCGACGATGATGAGCTTCTTACACTTGGAAACTATCGCCGTGATCGCTTCGGAATGGAGAGGAACCATCCACTTAATCTGGAGGTTATTGGCGGCAAGCCCTTCTTCGTCCGCTAACTTCTGCATGGCTTCGCGAATGACCCCTGCCGTTGAACCCCAGCCCACCAAAGTCACCTGCGCGTCCTCTGGTCCGAACAGCTTAGGCGGCTCCAGGAGCGGCAGAATCGACTCCATCTTGCGCATGCGTTTCTCATGCATGGCCTGGCGCTTGTGCGGGTTGGTGTATTCGTCGCTGATCAGCACCCCATCCTCGTCATGTTCATCGGTCGCCACCACATGCGTGTATCCCGCTGTCCCCGGCAGCGCCCTCGGAGAGATACCGGTATCCGTGAGTTGGTAACGATTATAGCCGCCATTGACGGGCGGGACACTACCGTTGAGGCCGATGACTTCACCTCTGTCGATGGGAACGTTGAAATCTAATTCCGCCGGGTCCACACTGGAACGACCCTCGGAAAGCAAGAGATCTGAAATGACGATGCCCGGACACTGAAATTTATCCACCAGGTTAAAAAGCTCGGGCACTGTCTTGAAGCAATCCAGTATGTCGGTTGGCGTGACAATAATGCGCGGGTAGTCGCCCTGCCCTGCTCCCATCACTTGCCAGAGATCACCTTGCTCGGTTTTGGTCGGCACGCCTGTGGCAGGACCTGCGCGCTGAACGTTGATACAAACGACGGGTATCTCCATCATGGCCGCCGATCCCAGAGCCTCACTCATGAGCGCAAAGCCGCCCCCCGAAGTGGCGCACATCGCCCGGCATCCTGCATGGGCAGCGCCGATGGCTACGTTGATAACTCCGATCTCGTCCTCAATCTGACGCACCATGATGCCCAACTGGCGCCCATGCCGGGCCATCCAGTGAAGCACACCGGATGCGGGGCTCATAGGATAGGCACAGTAAAAACGCACGCCCGCCGCCGCTCCTCCCATCGCCAGCGCCTGGTTGCCTTCGAAGAACCCCAGTTTTTTTCCGGTGTCGGGCAGCGAGAATGCGAACGGCTTGAAATGCGTACCAGCGTAGTCATAACCGGCGCGGGCCACTCCGACGTTTTCGGCAACGACGGTCTCCCCTTTTCTTTTGAACTGTAGAGTGAGGATGTCTTCGAGGATCTTGAACTCGACGCCGATCAGGCGCAGGACCGCCGCCAAAGCAATGGTGTTTTGAACCAGATCTCCTCTGATGTTTGGCGCCAACTCCTTCACCGAAAAGGGACAAAGTTGGACGCCGGCTTCAACTTCGCCCGGTTTGATCTTATCGCCGTTGTAAAGGACAAGAGAACCAGATTTCATCAAGCGAAGATGGCGATTCATCGTGTCCTGATTGAGGGGAATCAAAATGTCGAGCTTGTCACCGAAACTGAGAACCGGGGCATCGCTGGTGCGAAGCGTGAGAAAAATGTGGCCGCCGCGAATGATCGACTGGTACGCATTATAGGCGTTTAAGTGCAGCCCCCGGCGCACGAATATCCGCGCCAGGATATCGCCGGGCGTGGCGATTCCCTGGCCTGCCGCACCCCCGATTGCAATCGCGAGATCAACTTTCGCCATGGTGTTTCCCTCCTGCTTTAATCCTGCCGAGCCGTCACTTGGATGTTGTAACATCCATCGTGGGCAGCTTGGCGAGTATCTTGTTCATCTCGTCCGCTGAGAAGGCTCTCATGGTCTGGGTACGAATATTTCCCAAAGTGCCAATGCTACCGGCGAAGGCGGTGATGGTTTCATCGTCAGGGGCCTCCGCCGTAAAAACGGCATCGTATGTGCCCATGGTCCAATAGATATCCTTGATCTTGATGCCAAGGTTGGCAGCGGCGTTTATCAGCCCTTTTGCTCTTTCCGTGGTTTGCCTAATATAGCGGACGCCTTGGTCGGTGAAGTTGACGAGAACAATGTAGGTGGCCATTGCCATCTTTCGGATCGATTAAGCAAAAAAGCCAGTCCACCTTCGCGAAACCCCGCAAAAGCAACCGGCTTCTATCGTCCTTTGCCCCGCTGCGAAAATCGCCGTGAGCGTCTCCGTTAAGCCTCAAATCCTAAAGGCTTCTCAAAGTTGGAAAGGCTTTTGACCGTTATCTATCGATAAGAACCCAATAGCAGGGCGGAGAAAGACTGTCAAGGTAACTTAGTTTCAGCTTGATGTCTTTTTGATCAGACGAGCGCTACCAACCAAAACGCTTTTGCGGTAAGCTTCCGGCGTCTTTGATGGTTTGGGCATGAGAACGCAGACCTTTCTTGCGCTGGGTTTTTGTGCATCAGTTTTATCGCTTTGTCGAAAGCGGAAGGAAACACAATGTTTGACTTCTTCACACCGAATCATCCCTTCGGCGGCCAAACGCTCCGTCTTGTGGCGCAGGCTCAGCAAGGCGGCGGCGATGTATTCGACATCGCCCGTACCTGCGCCAAAATTGAGCCCGGGGACAAGACGGGTTGGGAACGGGAATGGCTCGAGCTGGCACAAACCACCGAAGCCAAAGCAAGAGAGGCGCAAGCTGCCGGAAGGCGGCACACGGCGATTCCATATTTTTTTCACGCCAATCAATACTATCGAATGTCCGACGTGTTTCTCACCTATGCAGAGAACGACACAAAAGCGGAACGCTTTCGCAAGGCCCAGGAGTGCTTCCGCGCTGGCGCGAAACTGCACGAGCCGAAAATCGAGCTGATCACGGTCGGCTGCGGCAACGAGGACTACGACGGATATTTCTGTCATCCCGTTAATCCCAAACCCGGGAAATGGCCGGCGATCTTTTTTATCGGTGGCGCCGACTCCTTTGCCGAAGAAATCTATTTTGGCGCAAAGCCGATGCTGGAGCGCGGCTGGGCGGTTTTGCTTGTCGATACCCCGGGACGCGGATCGTCCATGTATCTTAAGGGCACCAAAACCCGTCCGGATTACGAAGTTCCGGGCAAGGTTTGCATCGATTATCTCATGGCTCGACCGGAAGTAGACTCGGACCGGATCGCTCTCGTCGGCATCAGCATGGCCGGCTACTATGCACCGCGGGTGGCAGCCTTCGACAAGCGCATCAAAGCCCTCGTCGCCTGGAGCGGCTGCCATAGCATTCTGGAAGATCTATATGATTTTTGCGTCCACCTCCAACCGACCGTGCAACGCCTGCTTGGCGGTGTGAGCCATGACGAAGCTCGCCGGTTGTTGCGCGACTTCACCATGGCGGGCATTGCAAAAAATATCACCTGCCCTACCCTGATCACCCACGGCGCAGCGGATACCTTGATGTCCGTGGAAGGCGCCAAGCGGCTGTTCGCCGGAATCGGCGCGCAAGACAAGCTGCTGAAAATCTACGATCAAAATGATACCGGTGGCAGAATCCACTGCAGCCACGACTACTGGGCGCACAATGTTCCGTATATGCTTGACTGGCTGGAACAGAGATTGTAACAGACCGTTGGAAAAGGCACATTTGCTTCGTTGCGCTCGATCGTCTCGCTTCAACGTACCCAAAGAGTACGCCTCCGCTCGTCGATTTCTCGCGCGCCTCGCAACTGCACCTTTTTGACCGGTCTGAAAAAAAGAAAAATGCTTATGGCAACAAAAGAGAAAGAGATTAATTGGGACAAAGAAGTCGATGTGATCGTGGTGGGCTTCGGCGCCGCCGGCGGGATTTCTGCCATCACCGCGCATGACGCCGGCGCAAGTGTTTTGTTGATTGAAAAGATGCCGAACCCGGGTGGCATATCGATACTGTCGGGCGGCGGCGTTGCGTTTGCCCGCAACGCCGAAGGCGCTTTTCAGTATCTGAAGCGGACTTGCAACGGTACGACACCGGACGACATTCTTCGCACCATGGCGGAAGAAATGGTGGGAATCATCGACTGGGTTAAGGATCTGGCCAAAGTGAGCGGTACAGAACCGACGCAGACAGAGGTTCGAGGCCACGGCACCTACCCGTTTCCCGGCACCAGCGATATCGATTCGATCAAGCTGAAAGACTTTGCCGCCTACTCGGAGTTTCCCTGGGCCAAGGGCCTCAGAGGCGGCGCGCGCCTTTTCAAAGTCGTTTATGACAACGTCAACGTGCGCAACATCGAGGTGATGCTGTCAACTCCAGCCAAGGAACTGGTCACCGGCCCCGACGGCGAGGTGCTGGGACTCATCGCCGACGCCAACGGTAAGGAGATCAAAATCAAAGCCGGCAAAGCCGTCATCCTTGCCTGTGGCGGTTATGAGAATGACGATGCCATGAAGCTCCAATACTTCGAAGCCCAGCCGGTGTATCCGGTCTATCTCGGCAACACCGGCGACGGCGTTAAAATGGCCCAGAAAGCCGGCGCAGGGTTGTGGCACATGTGGCATTTTCACGGCGGCTACGGATTTAAGTTTCCGGAGTTGCCCTTCGCCATACGCCACGTTTGGGCAGGTCCACGAAACGAAAATCGCGGGATGATCTGGATCGGAGTGGATCGCTTCGGCAAGCGTTTCATGGATGAATATCCTCCGGCCCCTCAGGACACCGGCACCCGGGCGCTGGGATTCTATGACGCCGACATTCAAGACTACCCGCGCATTCCGTGCTATCTGATTTTCGATGAAGCAGGGAGAAAGCTCGGGCCCATCGGTATCCCCATCGTCAATGACGCGCGCTACGATGCCCAGTGGAGCGCGGATAATCTGACGGAACTCAACAAAGGCTGGATCAAGAACGGCAATAGCATCGAGGACCTTGCCGGACAAATCGATGTCAATCCTAAGATTCTCAAAGCCACGGTGGAGCGGTGGAATTCGCTATGCGCCGGGGGCGAAGACAGCGATTTCCGCCGGCCGCCCAAGACCATGATGCCGATCGCGACGCCGCCCTTCTATGTCGTTGAAGCCTGGCCCATCGTGAACAACACTCAAGGCGGTCCGGAGCACGATGTCAAACAGCGAGTCTTGGACCCGATGAAAAAGCCGATTCCCCGTCTCTATGTAGCCGGCGAGATCAGCTCTATCTACGGCCACCTTTATTTAGAGGCGGGAAACATCACGGAATGCTTCGTCGCCGGCAAAATCGCCGGAACGAATGCGGCGCAGGAGCAACCTTGGGAATAAG
>DAIRFP010000179.1:7526-10307 GCA_036794995.1 Thermodesulfobacteriota bacterium
ATATCCTGCAACAGCCATTCGGTTGGGATTTCCCGGCCGAGCCCCTTTTCCCTGGCGAGCTCATAAACTTTGCCGGCGACCGCGAAGAACTGGGCGCCTTGAATGTTACCCCGCTCGGAATAAGTGATTTGCGCGGGTGAAGTCCGCCCTTTTTTCCTTCCTGTCAATAGCTCTGCCAAAAGAACCGCGCGCTCTTCGGCAATTACTCCGTGTCCCCGTTTGCCGGCCTGCTTCATTTGAAAATCCGCGTTCTCATTGGGTTTGGCGGCGTAGGTAATGTATTCATCGGCCAGGCCGAATTCCGGCAACCCCCAGGGATGAGGCGCATTGCCCAGACGCAAAGAGACATCGATTCGTTTGAGTACCTCTTCGTCTGGTTTCCCGCCAACGCAGGTTACATGGGTGCCTTCCTCCAACCACTTGCCGAAAACGATCGGCACGGATGAGTCTGTGCAGCCAGCGACGATGTGAGCACCCTTGTAAGCGTCCCTCGGCGTGCTGACCGGAATCACCTCGAGCCGATATTTTTCACTGATTTCTCTAGCGTACTCTTCACGGTGGGCTTTTGTCGGGCTGTAGACTTGGATTTTCTTGATCGCCCTTGCCTGAAGAAAGGCTTCGACGTGGGACCGTGCCATGCCGCCGGATCCGATCATGCCCACGACTTCGGCATCTTCGCGGGCGATGTATTTTACCCCGATGCCGGAATCGGCGCCTACTCTCATGTGCTGCAGGTGACCGTCATTGATCAGGGCTAGCGGCTCGCCATTTTGAATATTGATCAGCAGGATCAAACCGCAGAACCTGCCGGGACTAACGCAGTACTTCTCCTGGGTGATCGCCCCCTGATACTCCTGCTCGTAGATGACGTCGGACTTCATGCGGATGGCAAAATAGCCGGAGGTGGATCCTCCCTCCATGGTTCCCCATTGATAGATTTTTTTAGCATCCTTGGTGGGAATCTGGATGTCGATGCGCGGACGGCAAACCGCCTCCTGCCGCGTCAGCTCGACATAGGCCTGCTCCAGAGCGTTCATGGTGATTTCCATGGTGAGAACACTCTGCACGTCTTCGTTGTTGAGAATTAATGTCATCGAGTTAGCTCTTTCTATGTGACCTTTGCGTTCTTTGCGGTTAGATAAGCTTCCTATGGATTTTTCCCCCATAGTTTGGCAAAGAAGCCTTCGTCGATCAGTTCCTGCACGAGGCTGTTGTCGAAGAACTGTTCCGGCTTGGCTTGTTTGGCTTTCGGATTGTTTCGGGCGATCTGATCCAAGGTTACTTGAAAGGCCTGCGGTTTGACGAGTGGAACCTTCTCCATAAAATCGTAGCCGTATTGGATACTGCCATCCAACATTGCCGGATCATTGATGCGCGTGTACTTTGCAAAGATCGCTCGGGTTTCTTCCTTCCGGGTATGCATGAAATGCAACGCCCGGCCATGGGCGCGGATAAACGCTTTTGCCTGGGCTCTGTGTTCCCGCACCCATTTCTTTGAAGTCGTCAGCCCGATATGCATAAAGGGAATCTCTTCCTTGGCCAGATTGGCGATCATCCGCATGCCTGCTTGCTGAGCCAAATAGACCATCGGTTGGGACATAGGCGCGGCGTACACGGTTTTCTTTGATAGGGCTGCTGCAAGCTCGGGCATACCGCCAATCTGTATAAAAGGCACATCCTTGATCGCTTCAAGACCATATTTAGACAACAGCATGCGCATGCCGAAGTCCGTTGAGGCGCCGAAACGAGTCACGCCGACCACTTTGCCCTTAAGATCCATCACGTTTTTGATTTCCGGCGCCGCCATGACGTAGAAAGCGACCACGTTGGTGATGGCTCCCATGGCTACCAAATCGCCGCCCTGAAGCCCGACATCGACGATCACCTGGCTATTGGCGCCGGATATGACGATATCGCCGGCGAGCGTCGCGCGCGCTACCGTGGGTGAGCTGGCGATGTAGACCAATTCCATATCCAAACCTTCTTGCTTAAGAAAACCGGCGTCGTTCATGACCCAGAAGGGAGAATTCAGGGCGCTCACCGCCGACCAGGCGATGACGAACTTTTCCGCATAGCTTAAACCTGGCGGAGACAGCGAGATGATACAGAAAACGGCAGCGATCACTTTCCTGCGGGCCAAAACAAACTTGCCTATGCTTGTCATAGTAACTCCGTCCCTGCCACCGGCGAGCTCCGTGTCCGCTATTATTAAGACGATGCTCTACAGATTGCCCCGGACTGTGTCAAGGGAATAGGATTTCGGTTGCAATGTCGCTCGGGGTTAAACTATAAACAACAACTGTTATGGGTCTCCAAGGTAAAGCGGCAATTGTCGGCATCGGCGAAACACCGACGGATCGTTTGGGATCGAAAGCCGGCGAGCCGCGCAAGTCGAGCGCCGAATATATTTCCTGGGCCATGCGCTTGGCGTTGGAAGACACCGGCCTTAGCTTGAAAGACTTTCAAGGCCAGGGACTCGGCGTTACCATCCCGACCGCGTATCCCCAGCCTTTCTGGCCGGAAGAAGTCGCGGAGATTCTCGGCATCACGCCGGGTTTGCTCCAAGGCGGCGCCACCGGCGGCGCCGGCGCGGTCTCCTTGCTAGGAGGCATGGCTGCAGCAATCAACTCGGGGCTGATCGATCTCGCGCTGGTGTGCGGTTCCGCCGCGCCGTTTTCCGAGCATTGGGGCGGTGGTATCCAACCAGGCGACATGCGCGACTGGGAGATCCCCTACGGCACCATGGGACCGAACAGCAAGATCGCCATGGTCATGCGCCGC
>DAIRFP010000180.1:0-1122 GCA_036794995.1 Thermodesulfobacteriota bacterium
GAAACCCGAAACCCGAAACCCGAAACCCGAAACCCGAAACCCGAAACCCGAAACCTCTTCCCCCTACCGGCTTGGCTTGCCATCCGATCTGGGTGTAGTAGCGGGCGTGTAGTTACCCATCCAGAAACTCACGACACAGCCGCTGATCATTAACACCAACGCGGTCAAGAAGGCGTACCAGATGGAGTCCTGGAGCAGCTCAACAAATTTCGGCAAGACTTCGTAAGGGATCAAGGCGCGGGCGGCGGGCTCCAATAAATTGTGCGGATTGGCGATCGTGTCGCGTAAATTTGCAGGCAGGTCGCTGCCGATTCTCTCGAGTCCCTGCTGCATATGATAGAGCAACACCGTTCCCATAAGACTAATGCAAAAAGCCGCTCCGAAGGTCCTAAACAGCATAATTGTCGAAGTGGCAACGCCGATGCGCCGAATGGGCACCGCGCTCTGCGCCGCCACCAAAGTCGTGAGATTCGCCATCCCCATTCCCACGCCGATCAGCAAACTGGCAAGCAACACCAACAAGAGAGCGACCGGCTTGCCCGTTACCACGAACGTACTGAATCCCACAGCCATAGAGGCCATTCCCGCGACGGCGACGCTGCGGTAGCCCAGTCGATTGATGCCTTGCCCGGCGATAAGGCTGCCCGCCGTCCAGCCGAGGCTCAGCAGCAGCAGGATCATTCCGGCGCGCGACGCGCTCATGCCGAGCACGCCTTGGAAATAAAGCGGCAGATAACTGATGGCGCCGAACACACCCATAGCCGCCAAAGTCGCGACGATTGTGGAGGTCCGGTAGAGCTTCAAGGGAAAAAGATCAAGGGGGATAATCGGTTCCGGCGCGCGCCGTTCGATGAAATAGAAAACCACAAGCAGAACGAGAGACAACCCGAGGAGCGACAAGAGTTCGGCGTTTAGCGGCTGCCGGCCGTGGGCGCTGTGGGCCAGGGCGTAGAACATCAACAGCAAACTCACGAGCAGGGTCGTGCCGCCTAGAAGATCGAGTTTGGGCGCGTGGCGTTCGGTTTTTTCTTCCTTGAGTCCAACGACGATCAGTCCAATGGCGACCGCTGTGATCGGGAGATTGACGAAGAACACCCACCGCCAGTTTGTGTGCTCAACGAT
>DAIRFP010000180.1:1222-10282 GCA_036794995.1 Thermodesulfobacteriota bacterium
AAGAGATCAGCCAACTTGCCGAAGAGCGGCGTCGTCAGCGCCGAGGTGAGCAAGTAAATGGAGAAGACCCAACTATAAAGTTCCAGACCGCCGAGCTTGGCGACGATCGTCGGCATCGAGGTGCTGACGATGGTGGCGTCGATGGCAAAAAGAAAAATCACCAACATGACGCCGGTGACGGCGAGATTTCGTTTTGTGGCCGAAGCCTGGGAAGATTCGTGGGCGGCGTCCATGTTGCTCGACCATGGGTTGAGATTAGAGGGTTCGTTTCTATCGATTCCTAAGGCGGCCATCGTTCTACCGATCCGGTCGCTCAGAACCGCGTAAACTTAATCCCTCCTATCCGATACCGCCTGCTCGATTCCGCTACTGAAAGTTGATGACCGCTTTCACGACTTTATAGCTCGCCATCGCCTGCATCGCCTCGTTGACTTGCTCCAGGGTATAACTCGCACTGATCATGTCCTCGAAGGGGAAAGTTTTTTTGCGGGAGGCGAGGAAATCGATGGCTTGCAGCCAGTGGCGCGGCTCGGCGGAGCGGAGGGTGATGAAAAGCATTTCCTGCGGCAGTCGTTCGACGGCGATGTTGGCTTTGCCGCCGGCGCCGATATTCAGATAGCGCCCGCCGCTGCGCAGCAACGTCAGCCCCTCGGGCACCGCCATATTGTTTGCCACCTGGATGACGATGTCTGCGCCGCGCCCTTCGGTATGATCGCGGACCCATCGGCGTCGCTCCTTTTCGTCGGTGACTTCCTCGAGATTGATCACCGCATCGGCGCCCATGCGCTTGGTGACCTCGAGTCGCGCCGCCGGCGCGCCGATGACCAGCACTTTCTTGGCACCGTGATCTTTGGCGACTGCGGTAGCGAAGTTGCCCAGTGGTCCACTGCCCTGAATGACCACGGTCTCGTGGCTTTTGATCGCGCCCAGCCGGTCGAAACCGTGCATCACGGTGCGGTAGGCGCAGGCGGAAGCCGCCGCGGATGCGGAGGAAACCTCTTCCGGCACTTTGATGATCAAACAGGGAGGCGGAACGTACATGTATTCAGCGCAGCTGCCGAGCAGATAGGGGTAGCGGTCGCTCGGGTTGTGTCCCCAGGAGGCTCGCCCCGGGCAGATGCAAGGTTGGAGCGCGACCGCGCAATAGTAGCAAGAACCGCAGGCGACGTAGCTCCATACGATGCGATCGCCGCGCTTCACCGGATTGCCTAGAATATCGGTGCGGTCGCCGCTGATCGCTTCCACGGTGCCGCAGGGTTCATGGCCGGTGATGATGGGTAAGGTGTCGCCGGCGGACAGCGGGCCATGCCAACGATGCACGTCGGTGCCGCAAAGGGTTGAGGCGGTGATTTTCACCAGCAAAGCGCCGGGCTCCAGCGGCTCGGGAATGGGGACGCGTTGAATTTCGACGGGCTGATTATGGGCGGTGATGACGGCGGCGCGACAATCGTTCATGAGTAAGCCTCCCAATCTACGGTCGGACCTGTTTCACTTTCAAAAACCCTCTCCCTTGAGAGACTGTGTCGTAGTGTCATACTGAGGCCCTTCGACACGCTCAGGATAAACTCCGCCGAAGAATCTCGACTTTGTAACAGGCTAAAAATGCAAGATGCTTCGCTTTGTTCAGCATGACATCGATGAGGTTACGCGTATTGCGACACAATCTGTGACGGGAGCGAGGGTGAGGGTGATTTTACAGCGGCAATTTGTAAAACCGCTCGGCATTGCGGTAGAGCAACGCCGCTTTGTCGTCCGCGGTAATATCGCCGCTTTCCATCAGCTCGCCGATATCGTGCTTGCAGCTCTCGTTGGTGACTTCGTGGGGAAAATCCGACGAATAGAGGAACGGTTGGTTACCCACAACCTTGATGGCAAAGGGCATGGTCAACTCTTCGGTCTCGACGCCGAGAAAGAAGCGGCCGTCTTTGATCTGCTTGATGATGTATTGGTCAGGGTCCTCACCCTCGCGCACGCCGAACTCTGTCGGAGGAATATACTGAAAGTGGGTTTCGTGGGACGCATGCAGCCGCTCGAGCAGGAGCAGCAGCCAGGCAATCCCGCCTTCCAGAAAAGCGATGCGGAGGCGGGGGAAACGGTCGAAGATGCCGTTGTAAACGATGTCCGCGCAGTTGATCGTCAGGCCCCAGGGATGGCCCAGGGCATGCACGGGCACGTACATATTCATATGATCCATGCCGAAGCGGTCGTGGGCGCCGCCGTGGACCGCTAAACAGCAGCCGAGCCGATTGGCTTCTTCGTACACCGGCCAATACATCTTCGCACCCAGGGGTGCGGGCAGGCCGTTGGAGGGCATCATGGCGCCCAACATGCCGAGCTCCGTTACGGCGCGCCTGAGTTCCTTGGCCGCTTCGTCGGGATCTTGCATCGGAATGATTGCCATCCCTTTGAAGCGCGGATTGAACTTGACGTAGGTCTCATGGAGCCAATCGTTGTAGGCGCGGGTGACCGCCACGGCGTAGTCGAGACTGACGATCTTGCCGTAGGCGAGAGCAACGGTGGGGTAAAGGACGGTCCATTCAATGCCGACGTCGTCGAGAAAATCGAGCCAGCCCTGTGGGCCCACTCCTGGCCGCTGATCGCGCTGGGGCGGCGTCTCCACCGCGCGCCCGGCGTGGAGATGATCCAGCGGCGGAAATACAATGCCTTTTCTTTGCGCGATTTCCCTATAAGGGGGATCCATGTGGGCGATGATTCCCGCGTTGTCTTCCATGATGTGCCCGTCGCCGTCGATAATTCTGATTGCCGGTTGGCCGCTCATGCGTTCATTCCTCCTGATTGAAAGCGAACATAGGTCATGATTACTTCCCTTATTATCTTATATCCAGATCCAGGCGCTCCTTCAAGGAATCGGAGGCCCACGGGTCGGTGCGGATCGCCAGCCGTTTTCCGGGTTTCTGCTTGACGCGCGACGGTGCCTTCATCTAACTTGAGTGCTTCCGTAACCGACAACGATGAGTTGCAACCCAGCAGTCGTCTAACTTGGCTACGCCAGAGAACGGGAGGAACCATGATCATTGATGTACACGGGCATGTCTCGGCGCCAACAGAACTCTGGGCATACAAGGCCGGCCTTTTATCCCACCGCGGAGCCCATGGCCGTGGCGAAGTCAAAGTCTCCGATGACGAGATCCGCGCGGCAGCCAACCGGGCTGAAACCTGGCCTAAAGGTCACCTCGATTACATGAAAGATCACGGCACCGATCTGCAGCTCGTCTCTCCGCGGCCGTTCCAGCTGATGCAGTCGGAAAAGCCGGCGAGACTGGTTCAGTGGTTCGCCGAGGAATGCAACAACATTATCTCTCGTCAAATGAAGCTCTTTCCCGGCAAGATCCTTGGAGTAGCCGCGCTGCCGCAAGCAGCAGGCGATCCCATCGCGAACGCGCTTCCGGAGCTTGAGCGCTGCGTAAGACAGCTGGGCTTCGTGGGTTGTCTCCTGAACCCCGATCCTTACGAAAATAGCAACATGGAAGCTCCGCCACTCGGAGATCGCTATTGGTATCCCCTGTATGAGAAACTCTGCGAACTCGACGTGCCGGCGCACATTCATGGCACCACCTCCCGTTCCGAGCGCACGCCTTATTCGGTGCATCTGATCAACGAGGAGACCATCGCGGTCTATGGGCTGCTTACGTCCAACGTTTTCAAGGATTTTCCCGGCTTGAAAATCGTTGTCAGCCACGGCGGCGGGGCGATTCCTTATCAGCTTGGACGCTTCGAGGCGCCGACCTTGCGGCGCGGGACAGGCGAGAGGTTTTCAACCAAAATTCGAAACCTCTACTTTGACACCGTGCTTTACACCGAGGATGCGCTGCGTCTTCTCATCAAAGCGGTGGGGGTCGATCGATGCTTGTTTGGGACCGAGTGTCCGGGCGTCGGCTCAGCCGTCAATCCCGAGACCGGTCATTCGATGGACCACGTGCGGCTGATGATCGAGAACATTGAATGGTTGAGCGCTACGGATCGAAAAAAGATCTTCGAAGACAACGCCAGAGCGGTTTTCAAGCTGAAGGTGTAAAATGAGTCTCAGGTTTGAATTCTAATCCGGAACCTGGAACTCGAAAGCCAGAACCGCGGCATGCAGCCAAAGGAGATGTCCCATGTTTTCCCGACAGGAAAATGAGCTTCTAACCCGCGTGGGTGTGGGTACGCCCCTCGGGATGTTGATGCGCCGTTACTGGCTCCCGGCGTTGTTGTCGGAAGAAATTCCTTTGCCGGATTGTCCGCCGGTGCGGGTGCGGCTCTTGGGCGAAGATCTCGTTGCCATTCGCGACACCCGAGGAAGAGTCGGTCTGCTGGGTGAGCACTGCTCCCACCGGGGCACCTCGCTTTTCTACGGGCGCAACGAGGACTGCGGTCTTACCTGCATCTATCACGGTTGGAAGTATGACGTGGACGGGAACGTTTTGGCAACGCCGGCCGAGCCTGCCGACAGCGACTTCAAGAAAAAGCTTCGTCACACGGCTTATCCGTGCAAGGAAGTGGCGGGCATGGTGTTTGCCTATATCGGGCCGCGGGAAAAAATGCCGTTGTTCCCGGCATACGAATGGGTGAGCCTGCCGGATGATCGCATGCATGTGGTCAAGTCTTATCTGGAATGCAATTATCTCCAAGGCATAGAAGGCGATTTTGATTCCTCGCACACCAGTTTTTTGCATTGCAATAACCTGGCGGATCTGGCGCGGCTCAATCGCGACGGGGCGCCCACATTGGAGGCCGAGGAGAGCGACTACGGCATGCGGGCGATTTCCATCAGGCGTTTGGCGACAGACAAAAGTTACGTTCGAATCAGCCCTTTTATCATGCCTGCCTTCAGTATCGTTCCGGGTCCCGCCACCGCCCGGTTCGAAGAGAATGACAGCCGGGCGTTTCGCTTTTGGATTCCCATTGATGATACGAGCACATGGCTTTATATCCTGACCATGCGCGACGCGCCTTTCTCTGAAGCTGAACGAGCCAACGCGCGAAGCTGGCTGGATTCGCGCTACCGGAGAATTCGTAACGCGAGCAATGATTATCTCCAGGATCGTGAACATCAAAAGACCCGCAGTTATTCGGGCATCAAGGCGGTTATACCGGCTGAACAGGACGGCTGCGCTACGGAAAGCATGGGAGCGATTTATGATCGAACCAAAGAGCACCTTGGCTACAGTGACAAAACGATCATTGCCTTGCGCAAAACCCTGCTACAAGCGGCGAAGGCAGTGCAGGAAGGGCGGGAGCCGCCGCACATAGTCAGAGAGCCAGCGCTTAACGACTTCTCTCGGCTGAGGGCGGTCAAGGGTGTTGTGCCGGCGAATAGCTCTTGGCGCGAGCTGCTGGATTCGGCAAAGGGGGCGACATGAGCGACGGATTTTGCTTATCTCCGCATAACCCGGCCAGACCGAAGACAACGAAGTCTTTTCGATTTGGCGCCATCGAGATCATCGCTCTTATAGCGGCACTATTGCCAATGCGACCGCTTCCCGTATCCGCTCAGACTTCAGTCGCAACCAAAGTACAAAAAGTCACGGCTCTTTATGGCGCGCGGAGCGGAGCCTCTTGGCCCATGTGGATCGCGAAAGACGGCGGTTATTATCGCAATCACGGGCTGGATGTTGAGATCGTATTTGGCGTCCATCCGGCGCCCATCGCCGCGGTCATCAGCGGGCAGGCAGCCATGACGCCGGCGGGCGCGGACCCGGCGCTGCTCTCGGCATCGAAAGATCCGTCCTTGGTGCTCCTGGGAAGCTATCTGAACAAAGGGAGCTTTGCTCTGGTGGCGGGCAAGAATGTGAATCAGATAAGCCAGCTTGCCGGCAAGCGCATCGGCGTGGGACGCGTCGGCGATCCGCCCTACCATTTCACCTTGAGCCTGCTACGAAAGCACGGGGTCAATCCCAAAGAGATTCAGTGGTTGTCGGTGGGAGTGGATGCCGCCGCCCGCGCGGCGAGTCTTTATACGGGTCAGATCGACGCCACCTTGGTCACGGCGCCTTCCTATTTTCGGCTCGAGGCCGCGGGCTTTCCCGTGCTGGGCCTGCTCGCCGACTATGACGACATTTATGTTTCGACTTATTATCTTTTCCGCCGGGACGTTCTCCAGACTAACCGGACTGTCGCCGAAGGTTTCATCAAGGCCCATGCGGAAGCGATCAAACGTTTCTACGACGACAAGCCTTTTTCGATGCAGGTCATGATGAAATACGGCGGCGCCAAGGACATCGAGGATGCCGGCCGGGTTTATAATTTATTTGCCAAGAGCCGGATGTTCGAGGCGATACCCTACGTGCTCAAAGGCTCGGTGGAGGGCGTGGTCGAGCGACAGCGCCAGGAACAGTCCTATTTGAAGGATTTCGATTTCACCAAGTCGGTGGACAACAGCCTGGTCGATCAGCTCGTCAAGGAAGGTTTTTTCGAGCGGCTATTCGGCCCGGCTATCAGAGCGGAACAGCAAAAAAAACAGGCCCTCGCTTACGGTCGGTGAGATGGTGTCGAACGTGTCCCACTGAGCGACCGCGAGGAGTCTCTGGAAACTTAGAAATGACTGAGGAGGGTATTATGGCAGAGGAAACAGCAGAGCAGAAACTGGCCCGTCTCGAGGCGGAGAATAGCGCGCTGCGGGAACAGGTCGAGCAACGAAAACCGGGTCAATTGCGTCTGAAGGTGAGTGAGAAAGGGGGCCTCTCGGTATACGGCCTCGGTCGATTTCCTGTGACGCTTTACAAAGAACAGTGGAGCAGGCTTCTCGATCATACCGACGAAATCAAGTCCTTCCTCAAAGACAACGACCAGTTGCTAAAAGCTAAACAATAGCGCCAAAAGAAGGGTCGGAGTGGAAACTGCCGTTGACAAGTTGCGCGGGGCGCTTCTACAGTGGAAAAAATTTAACCGGAGGTAATTTCATGGCAGAGGCCGTACTCAAAGAAACCGAAGGAGACATAACGACCATCACTTTAAACCGGCCGGAGGCCGGCAACCGGCAAACCGATGTGACCTGGGCTGAGGTGACGAAGATGATCGATGCCGCAGCTCAGAGTTCGCGGCTGATTTTATTCAAAGGGGCGGGGGACGATTTTTGCCTGGGTCGCGAGGCCATGGGCCAGCCCGGGCCGGTGCTCGAGGCCTACGCTGTCCGCGAGCGCGCCGATACGATTTTCAATCTCTACGGCGCATTTCGCAACTCCAAAATTCCCATCATCGGTGTCGTACAGGGCCGCGCCGTGGGCCTGGGCTGCGCGCTGGCGGCGCTCTGCGATATCACCATCGCCGGCGATCGAGCGCGCTTTCAGCTCCCGGAAATGTCGCATCGCATCATGCCGACCATCGCCATGTCTGCGCTGGTGGATCGGGTGCCGCGCAAGGCGGCGACTTACCTGGTCTACTCGACCCAGGAGATCGACGCCCACAAAGCGCTTACCTTCGGTCTGGTGAGCAACGTGGTTCCGGCCGGCGAGCTCGATGCCGCCGTCGCCGCGCTGGTAGAGCAATTGAAAAAGACCCCGCCGGCCGCGTTGTTGGCGGTCAAAGAATATGCGCGCTCGGCTTTCCGCATGAGCACTCAGGAAGCCACTGATTTTGCCCGCAACCTGCACGCCACGGTGAATAGTTTTTCCGGTATGCGCGGGTAAAACGCATTGGCAGTCGTCAGAACCGTAGCAAGCTCGAGGGAATCAAGCTATGATTGCAAAATGAGTTCTTTGGAAGAGCGACTGACTGACCACGCCGCAGCGCCAGCTGAGGCGGTTTCCCCGCGTTTTCGATTTCAAACTTTTTCCTCTCTCCGCCACCTGGATTTCCGCTACCTTTGTGCCGGCACGTTCATGATGAGCGCGGGCCAGTGGATCCAGCAGGTAACCCTGGGATGGCTCGTGTATGAGATCACCGGCAATTCGGTTTTGCTGGGAGCGCTCAATGGCCTGCGTGCTTTGCCATTTCTAGTCACCGGTCCGATGGCGGGGGTGGCCGCCGACCGCATGGACCGGCAAAAATTGATGCTGCGCACGCAGTACGTGCTGATCGTAACCGCCGTGCTCATGGGCGCCCTTGTCGCCTCAGGCTGGTTACGGGTATGGCACATTTTTGTCTTCACTTTGATTTCGGGCATCGCTTGGACGTTCAGCGAGCCGGTAAGGCAAAGTCTGATTCCCAGCATCGTTCCCAAAGCGGATATCGCCAACGCGATTGCGCTCAATTCGGGCGGCTTCAACCTTATGAAAGTCATGGGGCCCGCCCTCGGTGGCGTCATGATCGCCGTGTTTGGCGCGGGGGGAAACTTTTTTGTCCAGGCGCTGGCCTACGTCGGCGTGCTAGTCATGATTTATCTGATGCATGTCCCGCCGACACCGGAAAAGGCGCGCAGCTCTTCGGCATTGGCGAATCTTAAACAGGGCTTCGCCTACGTGTGGTCCACGCCGGCTGTTTTAGCGCTGATGACGTTGGCCTATGTGCCGCGCATTTTCGCCGTGCCCTACCAGACGTTGATGCCGGTGTTTCAGAAGGATGTACTGAAAGTGGGCCCGGAAGGTCTGGGCCTGTTGATGGCCGCGCCCGGAGTGGGCGCCGTGCTTTCCGTGCTGGTTTTGGCCTCCGTCACCAGAGTTAAACGCCAGGGATTACTATTGGTAGGGAGTATCGTCGTGCTGGGTGCTTTTCTGATGCTCTTTTCTCAGATTACCTATTTTCCGCTGGCCCTCGTGGTTTTGATTCTAGTCGGTGCTTTTCAGATGCTGTTCCTGGCCAGCACCAACACCATGCTCATGCTGATCGTTCCCGATGAGCTGCGCGGTCGCGTGATGAGCCTTTACATGCTGGACCGCGGCCTCATGCCGGCGGGCGCCTTGTTCGCCGGTGTCGTCGCCCACTTCATCGGCGCGCCGTTGACCGTGGCGATCATGGGAGCCATCGTCATCGTGCTCACCCTAATTGTCGCCTGGCGGGTTCCAGCCATCCGCGCTTTAGAGACCTAGCAGGCTGCTCAAAAAGCCTCATATGCTTCGTTGCGCTCAATCGCCTCGCTCCAACGTACTGCCTAAGTACGCCTCCGCTCGTCGATTTTTCGCG
>DAIRFP010000181.1:0-10224 GCA_036794995.1 Thermodesulfobacteriota bacterium
TATTTAAACGGCGCGCTATGAAAAACATGTTGGTGTTAGTTTTTGGATAGCAATGTATTGGCTTAAATCCGTAGAATTTTGTCGGGGCGACCTTGTGGGGTTCGCCCAATGCAGACGTAGAGGACCATCATGAGCATGGACCGAATAACCGACCTCAAATCCCTCGATGACGAATTGGCAAAGGACTCCATGCGCGGGCTGTGGATGCGCGAGGAGACCATGCGCCGCGAACCGGCGCCGTTCGGCGAACCCTTGCTGTGGAAATGGCCCAAGATCCGCGCCGGGCTCGAAGCCGCGGGCGAGCTGATTACGACGAATTATAAAGGCGCGCGCCGCGCCATCAGTCTGGTCCATCCCAACATTGGCGAGAGCACCAGCCACACGTTGAATATGGCGGTGCAACTGGTCAAAGCCGGCGAGTCGGTCTACTCCCATCGCCACACCAACGCTGCCATGCGTTTCGTCATCGAAGGCGGCGAAGGCGTGTATACGATCACCGACGGTGAGAAATGCGTGATGGAAAAAGGCGACCTGGTGATCCAGCCAAGTTGGGGCTATCACAACCATATCAACGAGACCGAGCGCGACGCGATCTGGATCGACTGTCTCGACTCGGGCTTGATGCGCATGCTGCGCACGATGTTCCAGGAGCCCCATCCAGCCGAAGACGTGCGCTTGTACAACAGTCCGGTGGACACCGCCGCGCGCAATCCCGGCTTGCTCGCACCCCCCGGCCAACCGCTCAAGTCGCTTGTTTACAAGTGGAGCGCAACGCGCCGCGCCGTGAGCGAGGTGCTGGCCAAGAGCGAAAGTCCGTACGACGGCAAATGTCTGGAGTATCGGAATCCGGTCACCGGCGGTGCCACGTTCCCGACGTTTTCCTGCTGGATCCAAATGCTCGACGGCGGCAAACAAACCGCGGAGCACCGTCATACGTCGAGTCAGCTTTACTACGCCGTCGAAGGCAGCGGCGTCACCGAGGTGAATGGAGAGAAGCTCCAATGGGACGCCGGCGATTTCTTCGTCGTGCCCAACTGGAGCTGGCACCGGCACAAGAATGTGTCTCCGACCGTTCCGGCGATGCTGTTTTCGACCACTGACCGGCCGCTGCAAGAAGCCATCGGTGTCTATCGGGAGGAAGCTCGGTAGGCAATAGGATAAAATCGCGAATGTTTCCCTCTTCCCTTTTGGGAGAGGGAATGGTGAGAGGACAAGTAAGCGTACCCTCACCTCAATCCCGTCACGGGAGAGGAGGTTTCTCTTCTTATTGTCGGCGGTAAACCAACGACACGGTAATTAATCCATGACTGACGAAGAACGCGTCTATAATTCGCCGGACTTCACGGTTGCCGCTCCAGCGCCGACGAATCCGGGCGAGGCCATGCCGGCGAAAGTCGGAGCGCCGGCGCCGGAATTCGAAGTCACGACTCTGGAGCGCAAAGCCTTTCGTTTGAGCGATTTTCGCGGCAAGCGGCATGTCGTCATCATGACCGGGGCGGTGACGAGCCCGATGTGCGCCTTCGAAGTGCCGGCGTTTAACGAGCTGCAGCAGGATTTCGACGCGAAAGGGATATCTTTCTTCCTGCTCTATACTCGCGAATCCCACCCGGCGGAGAATTACGGGGCGCACAAGGACTTCGACCAGAAAATCGCCTACGCTCGCGATTTGCAGCGGCTCGAAGACGTGAAATTTCCCGTCATTGTCGATCCTCTCGACGGCCGGATACATCGCACCTACGGCGTCTGGCCCAACGCGCTCTTCGTCATCCACAAAGACGGCCGGCTGATTTTTCGCAGCAACATGGCCAGCGATCGCGAGCTGCGCCAGTTTCTCGAGGATTTGCTGGCGGCGGAAAAAGCCGCGGCGGAAGGACAGGTCACGCACTTGCAATATTCCGAACGCGTCCTGCCGCACGTGGCCGACCAGGCGACCCATCGGCGGGTCTACGAGCGCGCCGGTGCCAAGGCATTCGAAGATTACTGGTCCAAACGGCCGCAGCATAGAAATCGCTGGCCGTAAGTTATTACCGGTAACGCAAAGGGAAATAGATCGATGGGATACACTGCTAAATTGGCAATTGTTTTGGCTCTTACCGCGATCATGTTCGCTTCGTTGGCGAGCCGTGAGACTTTTGCTGCCAGCCGCGAACTGGAAAAAGTCCGCATCGGCTACTCGGTCGGCGGGCTCATTCCTTTTCCGCTGATTGTCGCCAAAGAAAATCGCTTCTTCGAACAGGCCGGCTTCGACGTCGAGCTGATCAATATCCCGCCGACGATCGCCGTAACTGCGCTGATCTCGGGCGATATTCAATACGTGGTTTTCGCCGGCACGACCCTCAACGCGGCCGTGCGCGGCCTGCCGGTAAAGCTGGTGATGGTTTACAACGATCGGCCGCTGTTTTCGCTGATGTCGCGTCCCGAGATTCGCTCGATCAAGGAGCTGAAAGGCCGGGTCCTGGGCGTGGCCACGCTCACGTCCGGAGAGTCCTTTTTGTCGCGGCGTCTGCTCAAGGACGCCGGCATCGACGCGGACAAAGAAATGACCTTGCGCGTCATCGGCAACACACCGGACCGGCTGCAGTCCCTCAGAGCAGGGGCGGTGGACGCGACTACGCTGACCTTGCCGGTGGATATTCTCGCGGAGCGCATGGGACTCCGCCGGCTGGCATTTATGGGTGAGATGTTGGAAAGCATCAACGGCGGTTACGGCGTTTCGGACCGCTGGCTGCTGCAGCGGCCGGACCAGATCAAAAAAATGATCGCCGTGGCTTACAGAGGCATGGCCTATGCGCGCGCGCAGCGCCACGACTCCATCTCGTTGATCGCATCGAAGTGGAAAATGGAGCGCGACGTTGCTGAGAAAGCCTTCGATATGATGGTCAAAACCTGGGCGGACACGGGTGTCGCGTCCGATCAGGCGCTGCGGGAGGGCATCGAGGAAAGTCTGCGGGTGACCAAAGCCAAGCAAGCCGTGCCGATCTCCCAGGTGGCGGATTTCACCCTGGCGCGCGAGGTGTATCGGGAGCTGAAGGCCAAGTAAATTCGCGATGCATTAATTGGCGTCCGCAGCGAGGGCTTTTTAATGATGAAAATCACACTCTAGGAGAAAGTCGATTTCCGCGCACCAACCGCCACTTTCTGACCGGGCTATGTCTGGCACCTTCATTTATGGGCTTGACCAACACCCACAATGAGGAGCAGTTTATCGATAAATGATGGAGGTCGATATGAAACGGGTCACCCTCTATGCAATCTTGGTCCTCGCTCTCTGGTGGATTAGCGCGCAACCCGCGGCGGCTCAGTCCACGACTCTGCATGTTGGCTTCAACGGCTTTTACGGCGCCACCCCTCTTTATGTCGCTCAGGACGCCGGCATCTTCCGCAAACACGGGCTTACGCTCGAAATGGTTTTCATCGCCGGCGGTTCGCTTTCGACGCAGGCGCTGATCGGGAAGAGTCTCGACCTCCTCCAGACCGGCGGCCCGCCTTTCCTCAACGCCTACCTGAGGGGCGCACGGCTCAAAATCATTGGCGGCGTCACGAACATCCTGCCATACGTCTTGATAGCCGGCGGCCGCATTACCAGCTCAGAGCAGTTGCGTGGCAAAAAGATCGGCATCAGCCGGTTTGGCAGTAACACGGACTTCGTTGTGCGGCTTGCGCTTGGGCAAATGGGTCTGACCCCAGCGGACGTGACGGTACTCCAGGTCGGGGGCTCGCAGTCCCGGTTGGTGGCGCTCAAGGCCGGAACCATCGACGCGACGGTCCTGAGCCCGGAAGAAGCGCTGGCGGCGCAGAAGGTCGGTTTGAACACGCTCCTTGACTTCGTCGCCAAGGGCGTCGAATTCCCTCACGTAACCATCGTGGCCCGGGAAGAATATCTGCAGGCACAGGCGCCGCTCGTCAGGCGTTTCATGGCCGCCTACGTCGAGGGGATCCGTTTTTTCAAAACGCGGAAGGAGGAAGCGGTCCGTAAAATGATGGTGCTCAGCAGACTGAACGACCGGGAGATCGCGGAGAAGGCGTTTGACGTCTATAGTCGTTCCCTCCCGGACGATGGCCGTCCGACGATGAAGGGGCTTGAGGCTGTACTGGCGGACTTTGCCCGGGAGGAGCCGAAAGCCAAAGGTTTGACAGTCGCGCAAATCGTCGACCTCAGCTTTTTGCCATGAAAGAGAGCGGGGTCAATGAGCCGGTCTTGGGCTACGGCCGGCTGCTCAAGGTGATGCCATGATGTTCAGTTCAAGGTTCCACGTTCAATGTTCAAAGTTGGGTGCAAAGATTTCAACCGGGCTGCTTGCGCCGTTGCTCGTGCTTTGGCTTTGCGCCGGGATCGCCCATCCGGTAAAGGCGCAGGACTTGAGAGCGAAGGCGGAGGCCGAAGGCAAGCTGATGATGTACGCGACTTTCACCGCGGCCGACTCGAAAACTTTGCTCGACGCGTTCAAGCAGGTCTATCCGAAAATCGATGCAATCTACTATCGCAGCAATGACGCGACCCTGATGGAGCGATTCGTCAACGAAAGCCGCGCCGGGCAAAATATCTGCGATGTGATCGTAACGACGAGTTTCTACGGTCAGAACATCAAAAAACGCGGACTGTTCGCGCCCTATGATTCCCCGGAGCGCAAATTTTTCCGCGAAGGCTACAAAGACCCGCAGGCACACTGGACATCGACATACACGAATTATGGCGCGTTCGGCTACAACACGCGGTCAGTGGCAAAAACCAGCGTGCCGAAGTCTTTCGATGATTTGCTGAAACCCGAGTGGAAGGGGCAGATCACCATGGAAGGCCGCGCCTATGAGTGGTTTGGCACGACGCTCAAAGCCATGGGCGAGGAAAAAGGCATGGCGTATATGCGTGAGCTGGCCAAGCAGACGGAGCTGCGCACGGGTCGCAATTTGATCGCTCAGCTCGTCGCCGCGGGAGAGTTCAAAGGCGCCCTCAGTGGCTACTCGCAAACCTTCGAAGTTTTGAAGCCCATGGGCGCGCCGGTGGATTGGGTGTATCTAAATCCGGTCTTTGCCAATATTCATCCCACCGGCATCGCCGCCAAGGCGCCGCATCCCAACGCGGCGCGCTTGTTCATCGACTTTGTGCTTTCCAAGCGCGGCCAGGAAGTGATCCGGAGCATGAATCGCATTCCGGACCGGATCGACACGCCGCCGGACCATGCCCGTCTCATCGAGAACATCAAGCCCGCCTTCGCTCCGACGGAGGTCCTGGAAAATTTCGAGCGCTACGCCAAATTGTTCCACGAGACCTTCGGTGGGCGCTAGGAACGCCGACGCGGATGCAGTCTTGGCTTTTGAAAATCGGCTCAACGCTGTTGTGACTAGCCGGACAAACCTTCGATCGAGAAGCGTAAACTCCGGATGTCCACAATCAACTCCACTTCCGGTTTAGCTGGGCCGCCGGCTCTTAGACCGGACTTGGAACCGGAATGTTGTAAAGTCGCGCGACGTTTCCCCGCACCAGTTTGGCGCGCAATGGGGCGGGGAGGTCGCCCAGGTCCCGGGCGACAACCTGACGAGAATTGGGCCAGGTCGAGTTGCCGTGCGGGAAATCATTGGACCACATGCAGTTGTCGGCGCCCCACCACGACAGGATATGACCGCCCACGGCGTCGTTGAAGAAAGTGGTGTAGATCTGGTTGTGGAAGTATTCGCTGGGGAGTTTTTTGATGGCCAGGCCCTCGCGCTTCGCGCCATGACGTTTGAAGTAGTAGTCCCACTGCTCCAGAACAAACGGAATCCAGCCAAGCTCGTTCTCGACGAGAACAACCTTTAGCTTGGGGAAACGCTCGAGCACGCCGGAATAGATCAGTTCGTAGAGGCTGTTGACCGACTGGAACAGTTTCATGTTAACGCTATTGGCCTCCGCGGTCATGCCGGTTGCGGTATCTCCGAGGCCGAAGGAACGGCTTCGGCTGTAGCCGTGCCCGCTCAAGATGTGCAAGTTGACCGGCATGTCGAGATCCTGAGAGGTGGCCCAGAACTTGTCGTAATGCGATGAGGAAAATGGTAGCTCGGGTGGCGGTACCTGCCAGATCACCGAGCCGCGCATGCCGGCTTTGCGGCAGCGCTCCAGTTCTTTCACGGCGCTGTCGATGTCGTACATCGACAGCATGGCGATACCGATAAGCCGTTCAGGCGCGGCGCTACAGTAGTCGATCAGCCAGTCGTTATAAACCTGGCAGCAGGCGGCCTCTAACTCGTGATCGTCGAGGCTCAAGCACTTCAAGCCATGGGTCGGATACAGGACTTCGGCGCTGACGCCGTCGGCGGCCATCTCGGAAACGCGCTTGTTCTTGTCCTGGGCGCCGCCGGGCGTGTCATTGGGTCTTTGCCCGCCAAAATCGGGCGCGCGGTCCTTATAGGCTTTCGGCATCTGCTTTTTCCAAAGGCCTTCCGGTTCGATGACGTGCGAGTCCGACGAGATCAAAACTTCGTTGATGACGGCGTTGCTCTCTTTCCCATAGGTTCGTTCAATAATGGCCATCGTTTCTACTCCTTTGTATTGTGAAAATCGGTCGCGCTGTCGTGCTGATTTCTGAAGAAATGGCTGACAACCCTACTAAATGGAAATATCCCAGCCAGGCTCAAGGTGCAAGCGTGTGAAGTGTGAGGTCCGCTTGATTCGCCAAACAAGCTCCCGCAGCGACCGGTTTCCTAGCGGCAAAAAAGGAAGACTACTTACGTACTATTCCCTGGCGCAGACGGTCGTCAATATCCTCGTAAACTTTCCGCCGGTGGCCGATGGCGAAGATCCTGATCATTCGAGCTCGGCGATCCGGTTCGTAAACACCGCGAAACCGTCTGACTTTGAGTCGCCAGAGTCGGGTGGATGGCTTTGAGGCGGCCAAGAACGCCTACGATCGACTGAGAGATATTTGGCCAGACAACGGAGTTGCATCTGACAAGGGTTTGAGAACCGCGGCGAACTTGGCTCAAGTACCACCAACTTTCCCGCTCGAGAAACTCGCCAACTGGCCTTTCGTTAACAAGGCAGCAGCATCTCTTAAAACCAAGTGAGCGTCTTTAATGATTAGAAGGTGGAGTAAGGATTCGTGATCAAGCAAGGACAATCGATACTTGACCGTGTCCTTTGACGGTGATCTCAATATCTTGGCCGAGTGCAATCAAGAAGATTGCATCCGGACGCGCCGAATCTTCTCATTCATGAAAACGACGCGTCGCGGCGGCCGCAGCGTCTTTTACTGCGGGCAGAGGGCAGAAATTGTTGGCCTCGATTCCGAAGACCGGATTGAACTTGCTGCGAAAGTTCTCGAGCGCAATCACCGCAGCCAATTCTACTAACTCCTCGTCGGTAAAATGTTTCTTGAGACGATGGAAAAACTTATCCGTGACCCGTTTGCCGGTGTAGGTCATCCGCTCCGCCAGCTCCAGTGCGAGCCGCTCCCGCAACGAAAACGCAGGGTTTTTCTTGTAATCTCCCAGCGCCGCTTCGACCTTCTCTGCCGCAGCCCCGTTTTGCATCGCCCCGGATGCGTTACTGTCAATTCAATACGGGCAACCATTGATATGGGCAGTCCTTACGCAGACCAGGTTTCGTAGCTCCGGAGATATTAGTCCTGATTCCTGAATTCCTTGGGCGAGTGCCTGGACTCCTTTTTGGATTGTCGGCCTAACGGCAGACACCTGTGCGGCGTTTGACACAAAGCCATGACGTTTCTTCTGCTCTTCAAAAATTTGTCGCACCTCATCATTGGCCTCATTTTCCGTTACACCCTTGATCCTGGCCATGAATCCTCCTCCTGATTTACTTCACGATGCTGATTCATTTGGATGTCACTTGCCCGTGAATAGGCAAAGCGATCAGCGTCTGAAAATACCGCGAACCTTTCGCCCGTTCAAATAGATCCCGCTAAGGGGTGGCGACAATGACGGACCTTTGTTTGGCCCGATATCTAAACAATCTTTCAATCAATCCTCCGACCGCGTCAGTGGGGCTCTCGCTTTAGTCCAACTCCTTTATTCCTTGAATGCTGCCGCAGCATCTTCAGGGCTTGCGCAAGTAAAGCGGAATCTGTTAAGCGAGTTCAGGACGCGTCTAGGTCGAAGGCCTTCTTGGGAGACCTAATCATGAAGAACAAATTCAGTGTCGGCATTTTGCTGCTGGCGCTCTCTGTTCCCGTTTCTCTCCAGGCCCAGTACACCAAGCCAGTCTACATTTCGCTGCCGGGTCCGGGGAATATCCAGCATCTGGCCTACGCCGTCGGTAAGGAGAAGAAGTTCTACGACGAGATGGGTATTACCAACGCGCAAATTGTCGTTTTGCGCGGCAACGCGATCAACGTCCAGGCGCTGGTGTCGGGCACCGTGCATTTTTCCTCGGCGTTCGGGCCGGCGATGCAGACGATGTTTCGCGGCGAGCAATTGCGCATTCTCGTCCAGATCTTCAACCAGGTGCCGTTCGGGCTGATCACGCGGCCGGAAATCAAGCGTCTCGAAGATCTAAAAGGAACCAAGATAGCGGTCACCTTCGGCGGCTCGACGTACAGTCTGCTGCAAGCGCTCTTTGCGAAGCATGGCTTTCCGGCGAACTTCGCGGACTATATCAACATCCCGGACAATGCGGGCAAGGTCCTCGCCCTGCAACAGGGACGGGTGGTGGCCGCGTTCATGGCGCCGCCCACGGATCAGCCGCTTTTGAAAGCGGGATTCAAGCGCCTGGTTTACGGCGGCGACGAGTTCAAAGATGTTCCCTTCAGCGCATTGCTGGCCACGGCGAAGACGATCAAGGAAGAACCGGACTTGACGGAGCGGATGGTCAAAGCGATCGTCAAGTCGCTTTACTGGATCCGCGCCAACCGCGAGGGCAGCGTCGAGATCATCATGCGCCACGGGCGGCTGGATCAGAGGGAGATCGCGGTTTCGCTCTACGACCTCATGCGCGACGCTTTCGTGCCGGCTTTGGATCCTGAAGGCGTGATGAAGCGGGCCGAAATTGAGATTGTTCTCCTGAAAGAGCGACCCAACTTCAAGCCCGAGCAATTCATCGACGACCGCTTTTACAAGACCGCGTTGAAGGCGCTGGCTGGCGAACCGGGCGCAAAGTAGAGAAAGAGGGAGAAATCATGGAAACCAAAAGCCGTGGTCTCGAGGAGATCAAGAGTGACATCGCGCGCCGCGCAGGGCGGGTTAATCCCTTCGAGCGCGTGGATCGGCAGGAAGTTGAAGAACTGCTCGCGCATTTGACCAGTCTCGATGCGGATTTGTGGGGCCGTGAATGGGGTAAGCTCGGCGCGCGCCACGAAGCCAATGCCGAAGAACAGGAAAAACTCGGCAAGAAGGAGGCGTGGGAGTCTTATTACCAGGCCTATGAGTACTATCGGATCGGTCGCTATCCGGTGCCCAGCAGTCCAGAAAAGATGAATTGTTATAAAGGGGCCCTCAGAAGTTTTCTGAAAGCCGCGCCCTATCTGGATCCGCCGTTGGAGCGGATCGAGATTCCATTCGAGGGGAAGACAGTCGTGGGCTATCTGCAGATTCCCCGGGGCGTCAATCGCCCGCCGGTGGTCATGCACTGGGGCGGCGTCGACGGATGGAAGGAAGACCGGCGGTCCAATAGCGAGCTGCTTCATAAAGAGGGCTTGGCGACCTTCACCATCGACATGCCGGGGGCGGGGGAGAATCCCTGTCTCGGACAGGAGCCGCGGGCGGAGCGGACTTTTTCCGCGGCCATCGATCATCTCGAAACGCGCACCGATATCGACGGCAAGCGGATCGCAGTCATGGGCGGGAGCTTCGGTGGTTACTGGGCGGCGAAGCTTGCACATACGGAACCAAAGCGATTGCGTGGCGCTGTGAACTGGGGCGCAGGCGTCCACCGCACGTTCCAAGAAGAATGGCTGCGACCCGCGCTGACTCTGACAGCGTCTCAATATCTCATGGGACCGGCCAGTTTGCTGGATGCGCGGTCCTATATTTTTGGCGCGAAATCTTTGGAGGAGGTTCTCAAAATCGCCCCGAGTCTTTCTCTGGTGACCCAGGGGATCATCGACCAGCCCTCCGCGCCACTCTTGTGCATCAACGGCAAGGAGGACGACCAGCATCCGATCAGCGATCTCTACTTGCTCGCTGAACATGGCAGCCCGAAGGATATTCGCATTATCGCCGGCGCCGGCCACATGGGACGCAAGCCGGGACAGTCGAACGACGAAGTACAAGGAATCGTCACTCGCTGGCTGAAAGAAA
>DAIRFP010000408.1:0-2662 GCA_036794995.1 Thermodesulfobacteriota bacterium
TTTTCCAAAGAGGGGTTCGCCACTCCGGAGAAGATTTCCCCCTTTGCAAAGGGGGATGAAGGGGGATTTGAGTGTGAACTTCGGTTCTGTCACACATCGGAATTTTAAACGAACTTCTGGGACACCACACTAGCGCGATCCCGCGCGTTTCTTAAAAAAGTTCCAGGCCCGTTCCATGTCTACCGGTGGAAGCGCCTCCACCTGTCGCCTCGCCGATTCCGCGGACGTCAGCGGAATGGGTGTTCCGATCTGGAGCGCGCCGTAAAGAACCTCGGCGGCTTCCTCCAGATAGATCGCCATCATTACCGCCTCAGGAATGGTTCTTCCCACGGTTATCTGGCCATTCCCTCTGAGCAACACTGCGGGTCCCGCGCCGAGAGCGTGCGCGACGTCCTCGCCTAGTTTCTGGGTCGTGATAAGATCCGGCTTATGGAACACCGGGACACCGCTGGCGAAAAAACTCCCATGGTTGTGCACCGGCTCGAGTTTCCTATCAGTGACCGAAAACATATTGGCGAATCGCGCATGGATTCGGGTAATTGCGTTGACTCCGGGTTTGGCTTTCATGATGGCCGTATGGAGCCAAGTTTCGGAAGGGGCCGGATGCTTCCCTTGAATGACCTCGCCCTTGAGATTCACGGTGAGGAGTTGGCTTTCTCTCACCAGAGCGAGGCCAATCCTCGGCGTCATCAGAAAGAGATCGGAATCAGGAATGCGGGCACTGACGTGACCAAATCCTTCGATTAGTTTCTTATGAGAGAGGACTCGACAAGCGCTGATAATGTCTTTTTTGAGCTGGCTGGCTGGTTTCATAGAACCTATAGGAACTCCTTTGAATTTTGTCAGATTTACGTTATATTAGAAAACCGAGATTTAGAAAGAGATCAATTATGAAAATCAAGGTGGAATCACTTCCTGACGCCAAAGGACAAGAAACTCCATCCCGATTTTTGTTGGGGACTCGAACCATTAATGTCGGGGCCGTAGTCGATCGCTGGTACGGTGAGCAGGCATGCTATTACCGCGTACTGGGTGACGACGAGAACTCTTATATCCTCAAGGGACCGCTTGAGGATGGTTCGTGGGAGCTAGTCTCTTTCACACACAAAGATTCGCGCGGAACAGAGTTAGAGTACGAAGGCAAAAGGGAGCTGCAGTAATTCCTTCCACGCCTGCCGGTTCATTCTACTCCGTTGTTTTCCCGTTAATTTTCAATAATGCTCTTGGATAGGAGTTCAGGAGAAATGTCCAAGCAACATCTAGTGGCGGTCATCGGCGCCGGGCCGGCCGGACTCTATGGTGCCCGCAAGTTAGCGGAGGCGGGACATCGGGTTGTCCTGCTCAATCGAGACATCAAGCCCGGTGGCCTGGCGGAGTACGGCATCTTCCCGGACAAAGAGAAAATGAAGACCGGGCTGCGCAAACAGTTCAAGCGGATTCTGGCCGACCCAAAAGTCTTTTACCTGGGCCATGTGAGTGTCGGGCAGGACAAAGCGCTGAGCTTGCGGGACCTTCAGGCGATCGGGTTGAGCGCCATCGTAGTGACCGCAGGAGCGCAGGGAACCAAGAAGCTGGGGCTAAACGGCGAGGACAGTATCGGGGTCTATCATGCGAAGGACGTCGTGTATCACTTCAACACGTTGCCGCCATTTAGTTTGCAGCAATACGAGATCGGCCGCAGGGTAGCCATCATCGGCATGGGCAACGTTATGGTGGACGTCGCCAATTGGCTGCTCAATCATAGGAAGATCGATCAGGTTGTCGTGGTAGCGCGCCGAGGTCCCATTGAAAAAGCCTACGACGACGGCGAATTTGACGTTATTGAGCCCTACCTCGATAACGCAGATATGCGGCGGGAGATCGAGCGCATTAGCCCCCAGCTCACGGCGGTGGGACAAAACGTCGAAGAGATTATCCAGAAGTTTGTCAAACCAGGCGAACCCGCCGAAGGCCGCCGGCTGCAGTTCCGTTACCTCTGTTCCCCGATCCGCGTCATTGCCAACGACCAAGGCAGAGTCGCGGCCCTCGAGGTCGAAGAAAACCTGATGGTTCTTCAGGACGGCAAAACGGTAGCCAAGGGAACCGGAAAATTGAGCGCAATCGAAGTCGACTGCGTGATCTACGCCATCGGCGATCAGGTGGATCCGTCCCTCGGTCTGCCGTTCTCCCGCGGCGCCTTCGTCACCAATCCGGAAAAGCTTTCTGGAGATCCCAATCCGGCTGCCTATCAGCCCTACGATCCCGAAACCAAACAGGTTCTGGGCGGGATCTATGTCGCCGGCTGGTCACGCAACGCCAGCGTCGGGCTGGTCGGCGTCGCCAAGCAGGACGCCGAGCGGGGCATGAAGGTGGTCAACCAATATCTGGCTTCCAAAGAGGGTTTCACTGCCGGTGAGATGGAAGCCAAGATCGAGGCGATTATCGACATGCTGCAGAAAAAGGGCGCTTCGGTTGTCACCAAAGAGGATGTGGAATTGCTCGAGGGAGCCGAACAAGAAGAGGCCCGCAAGCGACAAACCTGGGATTTCAAATTTCCCAGCGATGAAAAAATGCTGGAAGTCATCGCCGCGCGAAAAACCGCGCGATAGCAGTCGGCTGAATCTCAACCTCCATCAGGGCTCTTCGGCCATTTTCTTCTTGCCATCATGATGATCCCTCGCTT
>DAIRFP010000182.1:0-10188 GCA_036794995.1 Thermodesulfobacteriota bacterium
CGAAAGCCGGGGTCCAGTTCCGGTCTCGCCTGGATTCCCGACGGTTCGAGAACCTCACCGTGCCGAGGGAAATCGAGGCATAGATGCATTCGGGAATGACGGACTCTAAGAGGTCTGGGAATAGCGATTGCGCGCCAAGCTGCGGAGAATCAAACACGCAGTGATTGAAAAACAGTTTAATGCTTCGACTGAGCTCATAGAAGGGCGAACGGGGGTGTATATAGCGCGCGCTTGATGCAAACTCTCCTTCTATAGTAGAAAGTGCATGATCACCGCATCAAGACCACCGTGGGCTGGGTTGTTCGTCAGGCATTGCTGCGGACCGGATCAAAGAAAACGAGAATATGGTCACCAGCGAAAATCGGTTGAGCGCGCAAGCGAGCACGTTGCAAAACTACAACGCGGCGGTCGATCTGCTGGAGCGCAACCTTCCCACGCGGGCCGGCAAGATCGCCTACATCGACGAATCCGGCCGCTATACTTACGCCGAGCTTGCGGAGCGAGTCAACCGCTGCGCCAACGCTCTCACCGCTCTTGGTCTACCGCTGGAAGCCCGCGTCTTGCTCTGTCTTTCTGACACCATCGATTTTCCTGTCGCATTTCTTGGCAGCATCAAAGCCGGCCTGGTGCCGGTTGCGGTGAACACCTTGCTCACCACAAGCGACTACGCTTTCATGCTGCGGGACAGCCGCGCCCTGGCATTGATTGTTTCCGAACCGTTGCTTTCGACCTTCGAGCCGATCTTGGCAGACCAGACATTTCTCAAGCATGTTGTGGTATCGGGCGGCAGTCTTTCAGGCTATCCGCGGCTTGCCGATCTGATGGCGGCCAGAGATTCCCACTTCGCCGCCGCGCCTACCCGCCCCGACGACCCCTGCTTCTGGCTCTATTCCTCGGGTTCCACCGGCACACCCAAGGGTACCGTGCATGTGCAAACGAGTCCGATCCGCACCGCCGAGCTTTACGGCCAACCCATACTCGGCATCGAGGAGAGCGACATCGTCTTTTCAGCGGCCAAGCTTTTTTTCGCCTACGGGCTCGGCAACGCGCTGAGCTTTCCACTTTCCGTGGGGGCTACCACCGTCCTGCTTGGCGAGCGCCCCACTCCGGCGTCGGTTTGCCGCATCCTGCGACAATACCGGCCGACGATCTTTTACGGCGTGCCGACGCTCTACAGCGCGCTTCTGGCAAGCTCAGAATTGCCGCAGCGTGAAGAGCTCGATCTGCGCCGCTGCACATCCGCGGGAGAGGCACTGCCTCCCGATGTCGGCCGCCGCTGGCTGGAACGCACCGGGGTCGATATCCTGGACGGTCTGGGCTCCACCGAGATGCTGCACATCTTCCTGTCGAACCGCCCCGGTGAAGTACGCTACGGCACATCAGGAAAACCGGTTCCCGGGTATGACATCCGGCTGGTCGATGACGAGAGCAAACCCGTGCCCAAAGGCGACATCGGCGAGCTGCAAGTCGCCGGCCTCACCAGTGCAGCCTATTACTGGAACAACCGCGAGAAAAGCCGCAACACTTTCCTTGGCCCGTGGACCAGGAGCGGCGATAAGTATACCGAGAGCGAGGATGGTTATTTCACCTACTGCGGGCGTGCCGATGACATGCTCAAGGTGAGCGGTATCTGGGTGTCTCCCTTCGAAGTCGAGGCCGCCCTCGCTTCCCACGAAGCGGTGCTCGAGGCCGCGGTCGTGGGCCACGGCGACGATAACGGCCTGATCAAGCCCAAGGCCTTCGTCGTGCTGCGCCCTGACGCGCCGCAATCCTCCGAATTCGTCGCCGTGCTACAGCAACACGTTAAGAGCCGGCTCGCGCCGTACAAGTATCCGCGCTGGATCGAGTTCGTGCCGGAGCTGCCGAAGACCGCCACCGGCAAAATCCAGCGCTTCAAGCTGCGTGGCAAACATTCCGGGTGAGACCACGGCCAATGCAGTCCTACCTGTCCTGAACCCTAAACTCCAAAGCCCGGCGGGCTTGTGGCTAACTAAATAACTCGAGGAGCATACGAAAATGGAATTACTAAGAGGGTTAACCCGCCGCCAGTTCCTCACGAGAGCCGGTGTCGTCACTGCGGGCGCACTGCTGCCGATCAGCTCGGCCCCGGCGCAAACAGCGAAGATACGAGTGGGTCTGATGCTCCCTTACACGGGAACCTATGCGCAGCTCGGCACCGCGATTACCAACGGCTTCAAGCTCGCGGTGATGGAGCGCGGCGGCAAGCTCGGCGGGCGCGATCTCGAATATTTCACTGTCGACGACGAAGCTGAACCGGCAAAAGCGCCGGAGAATACCAACAAGCTGGTGCAGCGCGACAGAGTTGACGTGCTGGTGGGCACGGTGCATAGCGGCGTGCAGATGGGCATGGTGAAGGTTGCCAAGGAGACCGGCACCTTGCTCATCATTCCCAATGCCGGGCTCGATGCCGCCACCGGCGCCCTGTGTGCGCCGAATATTTTTCGCACCTCGTTCTCCAACTGGCAGCCATCCTATCCCATGGGCAAAGTGCTGGCGGACCGCGGCATCAAGAACGTCGTCACCTTCGCCTGGAAATACGGCGCCGGCGAAGAGGCCGTCGCCGGCTTCACCGAAGGGTTCATCAAGGCCGGCGGCAAATCGGTTAAAGGTTTATGGATCCCCTTCCCCAACGTCGAGTTTCAAGCGCTGCTCACCGAGATCGCCGCCATCAAACCCGACGCCGTATTCGTGTTTTTTGCCGGTGGCGGCGCAGCCAAGTTGATCAAAGACTACGCGGCTGCCGGGCTCAGAACAAAGATCCCTCTGTTTGGCTCCGGCTTCCTCACCGACGGAGTATTGGACGCGGTGGACAATGCGGCGGAAGGACTCGAGACCACCCTGCACTACGCCGACGGCCTCAACACCAAACGCGACCGCGAGTTCCGCGGCGCCTACGCCAAAGCTTACAAAACAGAACCTGACGTTTACGCCGTGCAGGGCTATGACGCGGCGTTACTCCTCGCCGCCGGCCTTGACGCCGTGAAAGGCGATATCAGCAAGAAGAAGGAAATAACCGCGGCCATGGAAAAGGCCAAGATCGACAGCCCACGCGGCCCATGGACCCTGTCCAAGGCGCACAACCCGATCCAGGATATTTACCTGCGCAAGGTGATCGGCCGTGAGAACAAGGTCATGGGAGTGGCGCACAAAGCTTTGGCCGATCCCGCCCGGGGCTGCAAGATGTAACCAGACGAAGTTTGTGATAGGTGCCCTCTACGTTGAACCTTGAACTTTGAACATTAAACCAACTTGATCGTTCAAAGTTCAAGGTTCCATGTTCAAGGTCGCCGAAACAAGTTCTATAATCCTCCGAGATGCCGATGTTCTACCTGATCCAACTATTGAACGGCATTCAGTACGGTCTGTTGCTGTTCTTGCTGGCGAGCGGGTTGACCCTCATTTTCGGCATCATGGGCGTCATCAATCTGGCCCATGGCAGTTTTTACATGATCGGCGCCTATCTTGCCTTTGGACTCGCCAAGCTTACCGGCAACTTCTGGCTGGCCATCCCCCTCGGCCTCGTTATCGCCCTTGCCCTGGGCATAGTTCTGGAAACAACTCTCTTCAGCCGCATCTACAAACGCGATCACCTGTATCAAGTGCTGCTCACCTTCGGTCTGATCCTGATCTTCGAAGAACTGCGGAGCATCCTCTTCGGCGACGATGTCCACGGGGTGGCGGTGCCCGCCCTGCTCGACTATTCGGTGCGCCTCACCGACACATTGTCCTATCCGGTGTACCGGCTGTTCATCACCTTGGTTTGCTTGCTGGTCGCGGCAGCGATGGTTCTGGTAATTCACAAGACCCGTCTCGGCATGATGATACGCGCGGGCAGCAGCAATCGGGAAATGGCTGCGTCCCTGGGCGTCAATATTCCCCTGCTCTTCGCGCTGGTATTTGCGTTTGGCACCGCGCTGGCCGCTTTTGCCGGCATGATCGCCGCGCCCATATCGTCGGTGTTCCCCGGCATGGGCAATCAGATTCTCATTCTCTGCTTCGTGGTGGTCGTCATCGGCGGCATCGGTTCCATCAACGGCGCGCTGATCGCGTCACTGGCGATCGGCCTCGCCGACACCCTCGGCAAAGTGATCGCTCCGGAATACTCCGGCATCGCCGTTTATCTCTTGATGGCTGTCATTCTTTTATGGCGGCCCCAAGGGCTCGCCAACAAAACCTGACCTGGACGTGGAAACCATTACCCTTCCTCGCGCCGCATTGCTGGTGAGCACGTTACTGCTCGCGCTCTTCCCTTTGATTGCCTCAACGTTCTACGTCCAGCTCGGCGCCAAGATTCTGATCCTGGCGATCTTCGCCCTGAGTCTCGACCTCCTCGTCGGCCATACCGGTCTGGTGAGCCTCGGGCATGCCGCCTACTTCGGACTCGCCGCCTACGTGCTGGCGTTGCTCTCGCCGAAGTATGAGGCTGCGAGCTTCTGGTTAACCTTGCCGGTTGCCATCGCCGCCGCCGGCGCCGCGGCGCTGGTCATCGGCTTTCTCGTCCTGCGCACCGCTGGTATTTATTTCATTATGGTCACTCTCGCCTTCGCGCAGATGATCTATGCAGTATTTCACGACACCAAAATCAGCGGCGGCTCCGATGGAGTTTACATCACCGTGCGACCCGATCTCAGCGTCGCCGGCTTGAACCTCCTGGATCTCGAAAATCCGGTGCAGTTTTACTATCTCGCGCTGATGATGATGATCGGCGTCTACGCGTTGCTGAGCCGGGTTCTCCACGCACCTTTGGGACGCGCCCTGGCGGGGATCAAAGCCAATGAAAGCCGCATGCGCTCCATCGGTTACCCGGTCTTCGCCTACAAGCTCGGCGCCTTCGTCTTGGCGGGCGCGCTGGCGGGACTGGCCGGTTATCTCGCCGCGTGCCAGTTCGGCTTCGTCAATCCTGAGATTCTGGCCTGGCACCAGTCCGGTGTCGTACTGATGATGGTAATTCTCGGCGGCATGGGCAAGCTCCATGGAGCGGTGCTGGGTGCCTTGGGCTATGTCCTATTGCAAGAATTGCTCTCGGCGCCGGCTCTATTAGGTTCCTATGCCAAGCATTGGCAGTTGGGGGTGGGAAGCCTGATCGTGCTCATCGTGCTCGCGCTGCCCCACGGCTTGGCCGGTTGGTTGGAACGCACCGGAAGCTGGTATAGAAGGCGCCGCTCGAGTTCGGCAGCGGAGATATCCAATGGCTGAGCCGATTCTGCAAGTGCGGGGGTTGTCCAAGCACTTCGGCGGACTAGTGGCGGTGGACGACGTGTCCCTCGAAGTAAAGGTTGGCGAGCTCCACGCGGTGATCGGTCCCAACGGCGCGGGGAAAACGACCTTGATCAATATGCTCTCCGGCGATTTGTCACCCACTGCCGGCAGCATTCAATTCCGCGACACAGAAATGGCGCGCCTCGCGCCGGAGCGGCGGTCGCGCCTGGGGGTCGGCCGAAGCTATCAAAAAATCAATATCTTCCCCGGCTTCAGCCTGCTGGAAAACTGCCGTCTCGCCGCGCAATCACGGGACCCGCGGCCGCTCAATTGGATACGGGATGTCATGTCCTACCATGGGATCTTGAAACAAGCGCGGCAGGCGCTCTCCGCCGTGGGTTTGGCGAACCAGTCCGATGCCATAGCGGGTACCTTGAGCCATGGCCAGCAGCGACAACTGGAGATCGCCATGTCCCTCGCCACCGATCCGCAACTACTGCTACTCGATGAACCCCTGGCGGGAATGGGACTCGAGGAATCTTTGAACATGGTGGAGTTGATCGGTGAGCTCGCCCCAAACCACGCCATTCTGTTGGTCGAGCACGACATGGACGCAGTCTTCCGTCTGGCCCGAGTGCTCACCGTGATGGTGAACGGAAAAATTCTCGCTTCCGGCCCGCCGGAGGCTGTCCGGGCAAATCGAGCAGTGCAGATCGCCTATCTCGGCAGCGAAGAAACCCCATGAGCGATATTCCGCGGCGCACCCTTCGATCATCGAAACCGGCGCGAGCCCTGCACGATCACTTTCAGCAGGCGAAGAAACCCCATGAGCGATATTCCGCGGCGCACCCTTCGATCATCGAAACCGGCGCGAGCCCTGTAGGATCACTTTCAACAGACGACGAAACTCCATGACAGACACACCGATCATCGAGGCCCGCGGCCTGCATAGCTTCTACGGCGCAAGTCACATTTTGCATGGCGTCGATTTTTCTGTGCGGGCCGGCGAAGCCGTCGGCTTGATGGGGCGCAACGGCATGGGCAAGACCACGCTCATCCGCACCTTGATCGGTCACGTCGAACCGCGCCACGGCGAAGTCAGGATCCATGGCCGCGTCATGACCGCGGCCGCGCCGCATCTCATCGCGCGCCAGGGCATCGCCTATGTTCCGGAAGGTCGGGGCATTTTTCCGAACCTCTCGGTGCGGGAAAATCTCCAGATGGCGGCGCGCGCCGGGCCCACGGGGCGACGGGACTGGACCTACGAACGGGTGCTGGAAATCTTTCCGCGGTTGCGCGAACGCTTGCTTCTTGGCGGGCAGCAGCTCTCCGGCGGAGAGCAGCAGATGCTCACCATCGGCCGTGCCCTGATGACCAACCCGACTCTGTTGATCCTCGACGAAGCCACCGAAGGGCTCGCGCCGCTCATCGCCCGGGAAATCTGGCGTATCGTTCGCGCCGTGCGCTCAACCGGCATCGCCGCCATTATCGTCGACAAAAACTACGCTGCGGTAGCGGCGGTCACGGACCGCAACGTGATCCTGGTCAAGGGCCGCATCGTGTTCCAGGGGACTGCCGGCGAATTCAGCGAGCAGCCGGAGCTGCTCCGCCAGTATCTCGGCATCTGATGCGCCGGTCTGTGGCCATTTGGCCCGGGGAAACTCCGGCCGCTGATATCGCGATCCTTCGACATTGACAGGTGGAGCGCCGCGATATAATTACGTCGTCAGACCGGCAGGCAGGATTGCAGCGGGGGTTTTCGTGTCATAACGGCGGGAGAGAGAATCAACCCGATGATAAAGAAATAGTAAAGAAGGAGATACAGAATGCCGCTTCATGTAAAGAACAGCGACGTACCCGAACGCAAAGGCGTTCGAACCGGCGCGGAGGGCCAGGGTTCGATGATTTCTCGCAAGGCCTACGGCAATGAATGCAGTCTGATGATCGCATCGAGAGCGCCGGGCTATCATACGACGCCCCATGTGCACGAGTCCGAGCAACTCAACTACGTTCAGGAAGGCGAAATTTGGTTCTTCGTCGAGGATCAAGGTTTTCATTGCAAGCAAGGCGATTTTCAAAGAATACCAGCCAACAAAGTTCACTGGGCGTGGAACCGATCCGATAAAGACGCAGTCGTTGTGGAAGCCCACGCCCCCGGCCTGGTAGGCGAGAAAGCGGCCAACGGAGCCGTCCCGCTGTTTGACGAGAATGAACCCCTGCAACTTCGCAATCCCGGGATCAACACGTTCGTTCCCTATGACTCCGCCGCCGTCGAAATGAAATACTCAGGGAAATCTTAGCCCAGTGCAGCCCAAACTCACTCATTGGATTTGTGCGGCGGTCGCCTGGGCGATGATCGGCCTCCTGCCCCCTTTGTCACACTCCCAGGAGCCCATGCGAATACGCTACGGCGTGACCACCTCGCTGCTGCATCTACCCATATGGGTGGGCAAGGATAGCGGCTTATTCGCCAAGCATGGCTTCAACCTCGAGCCGATTCACATTCGTGGCGGCGCGCTGATCACGATGATGATCATGAGCGGGACCGTCAATTTCTCCGGAGCTGGAGCCGAGTCGGTTGTCGCTGCCCGTATCGAGGGGGGCGACGCCGTCCTCATCGGTTGTCCGTCGGATACCGATGTGGTGCATTTCATCGCCCGGCCCGAGATCAAAAATGCCGCAAGTCTCAAAGGAAAAGCCAGTGCCGTCACACGTCTCGGTTCGACGACTCATTTCTATTTACGGACCGCGTTGCGCTATTTGGGATTGGACCCGGAAAAGGACATGACCGTGCTCCAATTGGGAGCAGGGGCAGAGATCACCGCAGCCATGCACAGCGGCAGAGTGGCGGCCTCCGCGTTACCCTTTCGCAACACCCACCCCTTAATCCAAATGGGCTGGCCGGTGTTGGTGGATCTATCCACCCCGGATTTTGCCTACCCTTCTTCATGCGTCGCCACCAGCCGCGCGTTCCTAAAAACCAATGGTTCCGTGGTCGAACGTTTCCTCAAGGCCTACATAGAAAGCATTCGGTTAATAAAGAAAGACAACGCGTTCGTCGAACAGGTGATCAAGCGGTGGCACAGAGAAACGGATCCCCTCTTCATCAAGAAAACCGTTGAAGTCTATGCCCAGATTTTCAAACCCATTCCCTATGTCTCCGACCCGGGTCTCGAAGCGCTCATGAAGGAGATTTCTCAGCGCCGTCCCCTACCCAAGGAATTTGTCGGCAAGCCGGAAGTTTTTAGAGATCATGGACCCATCGAGAAACTAGTCAAAGACGGCTGGATGGAACGCTCGAGCTAACCGAATAGTCAAAGCAGCTCGTCGTGCCTGCACGAATCGAATCCTTGGTATTTCCCATTCGCTTAGAACCATAGATCTCCGAGTGTCCACCGGGTAAGCCCTTGAGTCGGTTTTTTAGCATCCATCGACTAAAAGTTTTTTTATTTTGTCATATTTTGGCCGTTACATTATAATCACTTCAGAGCGAGCCTTGCGCCTGGATACTTGTTCCCTGCAAACCTCCGCACATGCGTTTTTCGAAGCGAACCCGCTGAAACCGAAGGGAATCCATTTTTCACAAGGAGAGAGAATGACGATGACAACCCAAACCTCTTACGATAAAGATTTCCGCTGTATCGGTCAGGCACTAGAAGACACGGACATTCATGTCTTTGAGCTAAAACGGCTCGGCGAACGGTATGTCGTGCAGGGCGACCCCTTTGGGGAGGGCCCACCCCGGTCAAAGCTGCACAAATTTAGATTGGGTTTTCGCAGCCGATCGGAGGACGAATCGTTGATTTTAGGTCGTCCCGAAATAGAAGACCTCGCAAGAAAAGGGCGGGCCCAACGCTTTAGATCGGGACGAATGCCGGAATTTAGTAGGCTCTCGAATACCCTACGCATAGTGGGAGCCTATCTCCAAACCAAGGAAGCGCAGCTCGTAGAGCTGAAGGTAAGACCTTTCTCCATCAGTCTCTTCTATAGAGACACCGATGGCCAGCTACAAACCGAAGAGCGTACGATTCGTTCCTTCTACAGTCTGTTTCTGGAGCTTTACGGGAAACGCCATGAAGCCCCAAGCTCACCGCCCGTGCAGGCCCGCGAAGCTGAGACCGCTAAAAACTAACCAATTTGAAATTTGTGAACCCATTCGGAACGATTCAAACGGAAACACACCTGTGACTCGCGCAAAGCTCTCGGGCAGTTATGGATGCACGCTTTCCAGAAACCAGTCCGTGGGAATCTCGTGGCCCACTCCCCTGCTCTTCGCTTCAGCGTACACGGCGGCGCCTACCGCGGCGAACTGGAGGCCGATGCCTAAATTATTCAGAAAGCACGTGGTCTCTTCCGCCGTGGCTCGACCTGGGACTTTTCCGGACACCAGCTCTCTTAGCTCGGGAGCGGCGAGCCAAAAGGGATGCTCCACGAGCGAGCCGGCGGCTTGCCCCGGACCCCTTTTAATGATGTCGATGGCGTCGTGAGCTGGTATGCCATCGTCTCCGAAACCAGCGACATAGTTTTCCGGAGCATGCTTGTGCGAGTGGATAACCAACCGGTCCACTCTTCGAATCGTCTCATCCCCGAGCTCCGGAACCCGGACACAAGTCAGATGCATACCCGGCCGCACCCAATCAGGGTTGACGACTCTCGTTAAAGAATTTGTCGTGGTGGCAATAATATCCGCGTCGCGCACGGCTTCTTCGGGACTTTCCACCGCGCGCACGTCGGCCGTAACCTTCTGCTGCATTTCCTTGACAAAGGCTTCGCGATTGCTTTTCGTGGGGCTGTATACGTTTACTGTTTTTATATTTCGCACCGCGCACATGGCCGGAAGATGGCTGCCCGCCTGCCAGCCAGAACCGAAGAGGGCCAAGGTACTCGCGTCTTCCCGCGCCAGAAAGCGGGCTGCTATCGCGCTGCTGGAGGCCACGCGCATTCTTTGGACCACGCCGTCAGGAAAAA
>DAIRFP010000409.1:0-2637 GCA_036794995.1 Thermodesulfobacteriota bacterium
AATGACGTCTGCGATGGCCTGCCCGTAGTTGGTTGCCGAGGGGAGCAAACCGGTCAAGGAAACAACGCGCGCTCCGATGCTGTGGGATATTTCCAAGGCTTCGAGAATCAAGCTGACGAGATCCGATTGATCGTCGTATAGGCGGGAGCGCAACCGAGGCAACCCTATATTCGCGATCCGGCCAAGGTGGGTTTCATTGATACCGAACACGCAGGGTAGTTCGTCGAACCAGTCATAAAGAGCGGCATCGTGCGACAGCCCCATGTGCTGGAGAAAGTCCTCTGACAAATAACTCAACGCGGCGGCATCGACGGGAGGGATCTTTCCCGCTGCCAGAAGAGACAGCAGCGATCGACGTTCGATCAATAGCGCTCTCGCGCTGCCATTGACCGGGTACGAATTCGGGGCCTCGTTCCGGACACGCTTAGTAATCAATTCCGCCGCGGCTTTCGGGCTGCTCGGGCTTGGCTCAGTGCTGTTCTCATCAGCGAGTGTTTCGATGAGCCGAGCGAGCCCGGCGATCGTCGGCGCCTCAAAAATGTGCCGCAGGGGCAGCTTTCTGCGCAGCTTGGTGCGCACGCGGGATACTAACTGTGTGGCGGACAAGGAGTGTAGGCCCAGGTCGAACAAGTTGTCGTGAATGCCGACCTTATCGATTTTCAAAATCTCAGCGGCGAGTTCTACGAGTTTCATTTCGAAGACACTGCGCGGCGCCGCGAAGATTTCATCGATCTCGCGGCGTTTAAAGTCGGGGGCAGGAAGTGTCTTACGGTCCACCTTGCCGTTGGGGCTACGGGGTAGAGCAGGAAGGAACACAAAAAACGCAGGTACCATGTGTTCGGGCAACCGCTGTTTGAGAAAGTCGCGTAACTTCGAGGCGGTGGGTGCGACTTCCTGTTGCGCTACAACGTAAGCGACCAGCTGCTTCTCTCCGGTGCTATCCTCTGGTGCTAGAACGACGGCTTCACGCACTTTCGGATGTTGGCCGAGCACCGACTCGATCTCTCCCAGTTCGATGCGGATGCTGCGGATTTTGACCTGCCCATCACGGCGACCGACGAAAGCGAAAATGCCGTCGGAGCGATACCGAACAACGTCTCCGGTTCTGTACAAGCGCTCCCCCGGCTTGTTGCTATAGGGATGGGGAATAAATCTTTCAGCGGTTAGGTCGGAACGATTGAGGTACCCTAGGGTTAATCCTTCGCCGCCTATACAAAGCTCGCCTTCGATACCTAAGGGCGTTGGGTTGAGGTCGTCATCCAAAACATAAAGCTGAGTGTGCGGAATCGGTCGACCGATCGGCGCGGTTGGGTACTGGTGGTCGGCCAACGAAATCGGATGGTAGCTCGAGGTCATTGTGCATTCGGTCGGACCGTACTGATTAACCAGCAAAGTATTTTCTCCAAAAGCCTCATGAACCTTGCGGCATAAAGACCCGCGCAGAGCCTCGCCTCCCACCAGGATGAGACGGAGTTTGTCGTGGCTCGGGCTGTCCTCATCTAGCATGGTTTCAGCCAGCTCGTTGAGCATCGGCGGCACCGTGCTGAGTAGACAAGTTATCCGCTGTTGCTTGATCTTGGAGATCAGCACCGTCGGGTCTTTGGCTCCCTGTTGGTCCACCAGTACGACCCGCGCCCCGACCGTTAGCGGAGCGATCATGTCGCGGACCGAAGCGTCGAATGAAAAGGACGCCAGCTGCAGGACGCTATCTGCACTATTGAGATTGTAAGTGTTGGCGAGAAAATCACAGTAGCGCGCGAGTCCCCAATGCGACGTGAGGACTCCTTTAGGCGTTCCCGTGGAGCCCGACGTGTAATACACATAGCAAAGATCGGCGGCACTGGTCGCCCAAGTAGGATTGCCATCAGTTTCTTTGTCAAAAAGATGCCGATCCCGATCAATGCAAATGATTTCTCCCTTGTACTCCGGTAGTCGGTTGAGACACGGCGCACTGGTTACCAGCAGGGTCGCCCGCGTGTCTCCCAGCATGTAGGCAAGCCGCATCCTAGGATAGTCAAAATCCAGCGGCACGTAGGCGGCGCCGGCTTTGAGAATCCCCAGCGCCGCGATCACCATATCGCAGCCGCGCTCCATAAAGATCGGGATCAAGTCTCCGGTTGCCACCTCGCGCGTTCTGAGGTAACGGGCAAACTGATTAACCCGTCGATTGAGCTCACGGTAGGTCAAGCTCCGGTGCGCGTCGGTGAGCGCGATGGCATCTGGGGTTCGCTGGACCTGGGCTTCGAAGAGTTGGTGGATACAGCGATGTTCGGCCGGGTGTGTTTCCGAGCCGCTCCACGCTCCGATTAATTGGCGCCTTTCGGCCTCGGCGAAAAGGGGCAATTCTAACAGTCTAAGACCGCAGTCGGATGTGATCGCCGCCAAAAAGTTGCATAGGTGCCCGAGCATGCGGTTGATGGTTGGGTCGTCGAACAGATCGGAGTTGTAATTGATGGTCAGAGTCAGCCGTTGCGGCTTGGGTATGGCATAGAGCGTCAAGTCGAATTTGGAGGGTATGGCAATGGCTCCGAAAGGCGATGCCTCTAACCCGGGAAGCGACAGCTGGTCGTCTTGTGTTTCAAGGAGATTGAACAGCACCTGAACCAGGGGCGATTGGCTGAGGCTGCGTTGGGGGTG
>DAIRFP010000410.1:0-2633 GCA_036794995.1 Thermodesulfobacteriota bacterium
GATTGTCGTAAAGGAAACGGTCGGGCAGCGTGTAGAGCGTGATCGACCAGAAAAACTTCGCCGGCGGAAGCTGATCCTTGGCGAAATGCACCTGGCCGGGTTTGTTACCGTCACCGACAAAGCCGCCATACCAGGCTTCCTCCAAGTCGTTGCCATACAGGCCCATGGCCGCGGCGACGGCGCGCATCAGATAGTTCTCGCCCTGCGCCTCCCTCGAGCCGAAGAGACCGTTGGAACTGTGGGTCGCTTCAATCTTCGCCTTGAGCTCCGCCTGCGCCTCCTTCACGCCCGCATCCACCGCGGCGAGGGTGGCCGGATCAACCTTGCTCGCATCCCAAGGCGCGCCGGGGACGATACCGATTTTTTCGAATCGCTTCCTCAAGGCGACTTCGCGCGGATGCGGCGGATCGGCCAGGGTGATGAAGAAATTCAGGTAGGTGATGAAATCGTACGTGGCCGCCTTGGCCTTGTCGTAAACAGGAAAATGGAGCGCCGGATCGGCGGGCGGCGCGGGCTTCTTCTCAAGCTGGCTGAGCGGCGTCAGCTTGAACCCGGATTGCACTCTCTTGACGTTTTCCACATCCTCTGGCCCGTTTAACTGAGTGCGCCCGAGGATTCCGACGATCTGGGTTTCGCTTTTGAAGACTTTCTTGAAAGCCGCAGGCACGCCGCCGTTCCACTGCGGCCCGACCATGAGAAAATCGCCGGCGGCGTTGCCCGTTGAGCGTGAGCCGATGTAGGCGCAGTTATAAGTGAAGAGATCGATGAATTGAAGCACGTAGTAGCGTTCCTTCGGCACGGCGGCCACGCTGATGACGATCGGTTCGGCGCGCAGGTCGAGCCACGCCCAGGAGTATGGCGTATCGTTGTTCGGCGTAACCACATCGTGGTTCGCTGGGGTAAAGAGCTGCGCATAGTGCCGGAAGGTGTTGAACCCGCCAACATAAGTCGCCGAATTCTTTACCACCGCCTGGGAATACCACGTGTTGTAATTCTCCATCATCGCGAAGGCGTAGAGATAGGCAGCCTTAGCAATTGATATTTGATCACCATCGAGACCCAATCGCTCCGAAACCATTGGCGCCAAAACCATTATCCTTCTCCTTGCAGCATGCAGTCTTGCACCACGATTTTATCGTCCACTTCCATTAGCACGCTTCTGCCTCTATTCCAAAAAGTCGTCTTGCCATCGCTGTAGCGCGCGCCGGAACCGGAGATCACGTGCGGCAGGCGCAACTCGCGTCCGGCGAAACGGACATTGACGAACTGATCTTCTGGCAGCTGGAATTGAGCCATCACGACTTGCCCATCCGGGCAGCGAAAGCTCAGCCATTTTTGTTCTGTTTCTATGTTGGCTCGCGAACAACTGACCATTAGCGCCAAGCCGATCCCCACAAAACCAATTTCGAGAACGAGTTTCGTCATCCTAGAAATAGGATCCATATTTCCGACGACACCTTTCAATCGTAAAAGAACAACGACGCGAGGGCGGCATGCGTAATATCGTGGCGCAGGATTATGCCAATGTGGATCTGAAGATCATTTGGATGGAGCCGCCGTGGCAGAGTTCCGCCGGCCACCAGTGATGGATTAACCGGCCGGCGCACCCATAAAACGAGCGCTTTGAAACAGACGCACAAAAACAATCTGTTCCTATTTCAGACTGCTCTCGGTTTCATTGCCGCAACAAGGTCTTTTGAACCTGATCCCCACCGGGAAATAGACTTGATTGCTTGTGTAAACGGGACGTCCAACGGATGCACTCGTTCCGGGGTGAGAATATAAACGGCACCGGCGAAGGGCGTAGGCACCGAGGGCACGAAAACGGTGAAGCGCCCGTCCGCCAGTTCTTCGATAATGAACGCGGGAACCAGGGCTTCCTCGATCTCGGCCAGCGCCGGCTTCCAGACGTTTTCCTGATCGTCCTTTCCCGCCAGTCTCTGAGTCAAACTCCGGAACAGCGCGTAGCCGGGCATTCTTTCAAAGAAAGATCTCTCGATGCGCTCTTGGAGCGCGTGCCCCGCCGGGGTACGGACGGCAACACCGATGAGGAAACAAACGATCAATACGAGGAATAGAGAGAGAACCTGTTCCGCGGGCAGCCAGTCCGGGAGCAAATTGGCGAAGGGCCGGGCAAGACCCGCAACCGAATGCATGGCCTTGAGCAGCAGCAAAACGGAAAGGTAAACCGGAACGAGGATCAGCAAGCCGGTAACTAACGTCCTCACAACGAATTCAATGAACTGTCTCATAGACAGGCCTTTCTTAGGGAGAGATCGAGCTTAGAAAAATAGCGTCTTCAGGTTTTCCTGTGAGCAGGACTCGGAGATAGCACCGCGGATCCGCCAAAGGACGGATCAGCCACAGTTTTCAAGGCTGAGACGCGGAGCGAGTCTCTTAGAGTCAGGCTTGAATAAGTGAATGAATTTTCTCCAAAGACCGCTTCAGCTCTCTCGCCCCAGGACCGCTTTCCTCTAAGCCCTTGGCTACCCTCTTCTCACCGTGACTCACCGTCGATATGTCACGCACCCCTAGCCGGTCGGCTATCTCACGCAGACTCGCTCCAGTATGATGCCGACCGAGATACATAAACATTTCCCGCGCTCGCTTGACCGCCGGCCTACGCTGCGCTC
>DAIRFP010000183.1:0-10085 GCA_036794995.1 Thermodesulfobacteriota bacterium
TTCTACTCCTTCTGGCCGCCGGCTCTTTTGTTTTGACCTTGCGGGGTAGGCTAAAGGGGAGACAAGAGAGTTCACCGCTGTCTGTGAGCGGGGTGATGGCAAAAGTTCGAGATGAGAGCTGATCTTTTCTCCAAGAGCTGTTGATGCATTTGCAATCGAGTGAGCGTGCTGAAGCTATTAGCGCTCGGGTCGGTCCGGGCTCCAAAGGCTCCGCATCTGGCTGTGGAGAGATTGCATCTGCGCCTTGAGCTGCGAAGCTTTGGCTAATTGTTCCGGTGTCAAAACGCTGCGGATCTCCAATACGACCCTGAAGCCTTCCTCCGCCAGCTGGTTGCGAAGCTGCGAAATCTGTTGGATCTCCGGCGCCAGGTCGGTTTCTTGTAATCTCGCGGTGGAAAAAAGCTTGTTCGCTATGTGATCTTGAGCCGCGCGTAGTTGGTTGAGGAGGTCCTGTAAGGTCGCGCGACGATTGGCCATGATCTGCTTGACTTGGGTTTTCTGATCCGGCGTCAGGTTCGCACCGCGAAGCAGTAAGGGAAGCGCCACCCCGGTTCCGTCTGCGGGGATAACGTCTCGCGGTTCACTACCTCCACGCCGGGTTTGCGTATAACCCGGGAGCGTCCAGAGGCAAACCGCAACCAGAACACCGATCGCCGCAATGTTTCTTGCGCTGAAAGTCATAGCATCTCCTGTTTCAATTCCCTCATTCGTCCATATCCGATACGAGGCGTTTCATCGCGGGCTCGATAGCGCGTCTTTTGACCGTTACGAAGGATCGATCCGAGGGTTTTGTGTTTGATTGTGTATTGGTGGCAAAGGCGTTGTCGAGAAGGTCCCGGCACTCGTCGGAACAGTTTTCCCCCAGCGCGACCTGGAGAGAAGTGAGATCTGTGTCGGATGAAGCGGTTCCGGCGTTCTTTATAGTGCCGCCATCGATAGCTTCTGCGACCTGTTGCATAAACTGAGAGACCTCGCCGTTGAGAGCTTGCTCTGATGGCGCGGCCGGTCGCCAGAGTCGACTCTCACCCCACATAAGCGCAACCGCCAAAAGAATCCCGGCGGCGATGGGCAATGATCTGTAAAGGATCGGTGCTCCAGGCTTAGCTAATCGAACCGGCGTCGGCTCCTGCCCGAGTGTGTGGGTGATCAGCCGAAGGTCTCGCTGGATTTCGTCGTATCTTTTGGAGCACGTCCGGCAATTTTGCAGATGGGATCGTTGCGCTTCGCTGGCCTCTCCCTCGCTCAAGAGAAAGAGCGCTTTATCTTCCAAACATCCGGTCATGAACCATCTCCGTTGTGCTTCAGGACCTCGCGAAGGCGATGCACCGCCCGGAAAAGATGGTTTTTCACGCTGCCCTCGCTGATCCCCAATGTCCTCGCCACTTCCTCTGTGGACCAACCTTCCAAATATCTCAAAACGAACACCTCTTGTTGGCGTCCTGATAGCTCCCGGAAGGCGCTCCAAATATGACCGCGCTGCTCGCGCCCCAAGGCTTCCTCTTCGGGCGTGCGCGTCGCGCTCGCACACTCGGCCAACTGAACTTCGCCATTAGATGAGCGCCACCATTTCCACCATGCCGACTTGCGCCGGTCATGGCAGGCGTTGACCGTAACTCGGGTAAGCCAGGCGTTCCAATCATCAGGCCAACTATCCGTTTGGTATTGCTTGAACAGCTTCAGGAATACTTCCTGGCCGGTCTCCTCCGCTTCGGCTGAGTCTTTAAGGAGCATACGACAAAGCCGCTGCACTTTGGGACGGTGGGCGTTGTAAAGCCCCTCAAATGAAGTTGTCTGCTTATCGGGCACAGTCGACAACCTCAACTTTAACGACGAGATAGAGGGCCATTTGGTTCACACAGTCGGTGCTATGTGGTGATGATCAAAATTGCTTGGATGTTTGGCTTAAGCCTTGGGAATTCCTTCTGTTTTATAGCTTTGGTATACCCATGACGCTTTTCATTGATAAATTAAACACTCTATCGCGGCTAAAGCAATGCGGCCGAGCTGGTTGGAATTAAGCCTAGCCAGCCCGGGTGATTTGTCCATTCCAAGTTGACGTCCTAGCCCCACATCTAATACTGTTTTAGATAGGTGGAATGTAAACCGCGGCAAGCGAGGAGGTAATCCCATGGTATCAGCCATCGTTCTGTTAACCGTCGAAAGAGACAAAATCAATAGCGTCGCGGATGCGATAGCGGATATCGACGGCGTCAGTGAAGTCTATTCCGTGGCCGGGCGCTACGATCTTGCGGCGATCATCCGGGTCAAGACCAACGAAGACCTCGCCAAGGTTGTGACCGAACGCGTGCGTCAAGTGGGAGGGATTGCTTCTTCTGAGACCTTGATTTCCTTTCGCGTCTACTCAAAGCATGACTTGGAGCGGATGTTTTCCATCGGCATGGAGCATCCTTAGCAGGCTGCTGAAAAAGCCTCATAGGCTTCGTTGCGCTCAATCGCTTCGCTTCAACGTACAGACGAGTACGCCTTCGCTCATCGATTTTCGCGCGCCTCACCCCTGAGTCCTTTTGAGCAGCCTGCAAGATCAGGATCTCAGGAGAGATTCGCTTGATGTCCGCGAAAGGGGGCTACGTTATGCATCGGCGCCTGACGGGAGTGGATTGAACTAAGGAACTCCCCGACGACGATCCGTTGGCCATTTTGGCAGCCGATCTCGCCGGCTTCGTAAAGGACACGATAAAGAATCTCCGGTTGAAACTTTTGGTTCTTTAGTGGGCCTTTGTTCGTCCAGAAGTAAAGACGATTCGTCTCTCGCAGCAGCCTCAGCAGTTGGAAGCCAATGGATGTCCTGTGGTCGTTCGTCGCTTGATTCAGCAGCTCCCGCAAATCCGCCGAAGAACGAAGCGGCAGGCCTTTCAGAAAGTTGATAATCCGCGTCGTGATGAACAGGGTGTAAATATCCTCACGGCGAAACTCATCCGTCTCGACGGCCATCGCTGTGAGCCGCGCCTTGACATAATCTGCTTCCGTGAGATCGAGTCCGCGTGCAATGGGCGATGCCGGCGTGCGATAGAAAGGCGAAGCGCCAAGCAAAACCGGCAGTCGCGCGTTGAATGCGAGAGTCTGAATCATGCTATCCAGGCTTTCATTGGGGAGGCCGAGGATCTGGTAGGAGACGATCTTGAAGCCCAGTTCGTGGGCCTTGCGAACCACCCGCAAATAAAACTCCAGGGTATGGGGGCGTTTAGTGGTCTCCCGGACGGTTGTGTCGGAACTTACGAGCGCCAGATTCAGATGGGAAAAGCCGGCTTGGAACATCAACTCCAACAGCTCGTCGTCGACACTCAGATAGCTGATCCCGTTCATCGCGACGAATTCCATTTCGCGGTTCGGAAAGCGGTCGATTAAGCGGCGGCAGAGATCTTTAAATGTGCTCTTGTAATAGGTGAGATTGTCGTCTTCGAAATCGATGACGCGATAGCCAGACTGGTAGCGCAGTTCGATTTCCTCTAAAACATTCTCCAAAGAACGCCGGCGGTAGTTGTGACCGAAGGTGGTGTGAACCGAGCAGAAGGAACATTTGTGAGGGCAACTTCGCGACGTGATCATGAAGGTCATCGGCTTGCCGGCCAACGTGTAGGTTGCGCTGGAGGAATCGCTGAAATCAGGGAAGGGGAGTTCTTCAGGCGGATAGTTATCACCGATCGGGTTGAAGTGGAATTCGCCATTTTTTTTATAAGCCAGGTTGGCCACGTCTTCGAGCTGTCGATGGCCTTGCAGAAACCGTAGAAACTCGACGAGCGCTTTCTCGCCTTCGCCGCGGATGACGTAATCGATATTGACCGACGAGAGCAGGGATTCCGGCACCGCGGAGGCGTGGGAGCCGCCGACGACCACCGGAACGTCTTTCTTCACGCGCGCCGCGACTTCGAGAACTTCACGATAGTAAGGTGTGAAAAGCGACGAGATGCCGACGACGTCGGGCCGGATATCGGCTATCTGGGCTTCGATCTCATCGAAGGATTGGCCGAAGTGATAGTATTGGTGAAACGTTGAAAATGGCGACTTGTCCGCCACGGGGTAGTAGTCGCCGAGATATCGGAGCTCTCGGGGAATAGAGATTGTTCTGCGGCCGCAGCCGCCGTGGTAGTCTTTGATGATGACATCAACCTCGGGCAGATGCTTTTTGACCGCGGCTTTCAAGTAGCAGAGACCGATGGGCTGGAGGCGGACGTCGGTGTCATAGAAGTCCTGGACGGGAGGTTGGATTAGCAAGACTTTCATTGGCTTGAGCTATATCCGATTCTAGGCGTACACGAAAGTTCTAAGAACTGTCGTTAAGAACGTCATTGAGGGACGTGGCGCTGGTGCGGCGCGGCGAATCTGAAGCTATGAGGCCCTGCGGATGAGCGCGAAATTTGAAAACGTCTGACCTGTAACTCCAGGCCGGTCGGATTCACGCGGCGTCTGTCGAGTCCGTTATGGCCAAACATCGGCGACGGTGAAGGTAAGTTTTCTTAAAAGGCTAGTCCACGGTGCGAGGTTTTCGCCGGTGCGGTTTTACCAGGTAAGCGCTTCAATAGAATCGCGGCGTCCAACGAGCTATAGTGTGTCGATGGCCATGATCAATAGGGCATGATTGCCTACGTTTAAGAAGAGCGACTGACCACCGGGAGGAGACGATGAGCATAGAGAAATCGGTTCTGGAAAAACTGCTCAAACTACCCGTGGATAAGCAAAAAGAGGTGCTGGATTTCGTGGAGTCTCTGGAAAAGAAAGCCGGAGAGCGCCGCTCCCGCCGCAGTCTGAAAGGCCTTTGGGCCGATTTGGAAGTGAGCATCTCGCCGGATGACATTGCGGAAGCGCGCCGCGAAATGTGGGGCGGATTCCCCCGAGATGGGTAGCGGCCCAGATTTGTGATTCTAAGCGGCGCGCGTGAGTGATTTCTCTTTTAGATTTGCCTGTTGTGAATTTCTTCTTAGACCAAAGAGCATCATTGTCTTTGAGGAAACCCGCGTCCGTGTCCGACCCTTGCCGATTACTTCGAGGTCTTAATCTAGCGCCGAAAACCGGTCGGGAGGTCCTTTCTTGATCTCGAAATCATCGTCACCCTTCACGGCCTTACTCGAACGCGGTACTCTCCGCCGCATGGCAGGCGCGAGATCCTTTGAACGCGGCGATGACTACTTCGCCAGTGGACAGGTCGAAGCGATAGCCGAAGAAGAGGGAACGATCACGGCGAAGGTGCAGGGAACTCGGCCGTATCGCGTCAGGCTGTGGATTGAAAACGAAGAGCTGGATTACTCGTGTACTTGCCCGGTGGGTGTGGATGGTGAGTTTTGCAAACATTGCGTGGCCGTGGGACTTAAATGGTTCCAAGCCAGACAGCCGAAGGTTCAGGGAAAACGCAAGGCGCCCGCGGCTGTGACCATGGACGACGTTCGCGCCTATCTCTCAGGACAGGACAAGAACGCGTTGGTGGAGATGCTCGTGGAACGCGCGATGGAGGACGACGGTCTGCGCCGGCGGCTGTTCATGAAGGCGGCGAAAAAAGTCTCTAAGGGGCTCGACCTTGATACTTATCGGCGCGCCATCGATGAAGCCGTGGAACCGGATGGATTCGTCAATTATCGAAACGCCTACGACTATACGCATGGGATCGAAGAGGCGATTGACTCCGTGGAAGAACTGTTGAAAGGAGGACATTTTGCGGAGGTCATTGAGCTTGCGGAATACGCTCTCAGAGCCGTCGAGGAAGCTATAGGTTCCGTAGACGACTCGGACGGATATATGGGGCGACATACTCGGGCAGCTTCAGGCTATCTCGAAAAAGTCCGCGCGGCGCATAAGCCCAAGCGGAATTTCACAAAGCTGCTTGACCAAGGGACCTTGTAACAAGCAATGGTTGATAGTCAGTAGGTGCTGTCTGCCTTGGGCATTCTATTAGTCTCTTGGTGGTGGAGTCACCGACATAAAAGCCGGATTCAGATGATCATCTTCACGGCTGGCAGCTTCCGGCCCGGTTGTGCTATCGGTCATTGAGACGATAGTTCTGAACACTATGGGCACGATTCGGTAGAGGGAACACCCATGAAAATTGTACAGATTGAAACCCATATTCTCGAAATGCCTTACACGAAGCCGCTGGTTACGGCGACCAATAACTTCACGGTTGCCCGGGGACTGCTGGTTAAAGTTGTCACGGACGGCGGTGTGGAGGGATACGGCTACTCGGACCTTTTCCCGCGTACCGGTGAGACGCCGGAGACCGCGCGACATGTCATCGAGAGCGTGCTAAAGACCAAGGTGGTTGGCCGGGAAGTTGAGGAGTTAGCGCGAATTCGCGCTGATATCGATCACGTGCTGACGGGCAATTCCAGGGCTAAAGCAGCCCTGGAGACGGCGCTCTATGATACTCTCGCAAGGAGCGTGCATGCGCCGCTTTATCTCTTGTTGGGCGGACGTTTTCGAAACGAGATCAAAGTCATCAAGATGGTCAGTGTCGATGATCCCGAGGCGATGGCCGACGAAGCGAGGGTGCTCGTGCGCGACGGGCTTGCTCTGAAGCTCAAGATGAGCGGAAAGATCGACCAGGATCTACCTCGCGTGGCAGCGGTTCGAGACGCGGTGGGCAGTGGCGTGTTCATCAAGGTAGACGCCAACGAAGCCTATGACGCCAAGACCGCCATCCGTCTGGCGAAGGGATTGGCCGACAACGGCGTGGAGATTTTCGAACAGCCGGTGCCACGCGATCAACTCGATGCTCTATGGGAAGTAAAAAAACATTCGCCCGTCAAGATCGAAGCCGACCAGTCGGCGCGCTCGTTCGCAGACGTGCAGATGATGATCAAAAATCGCATGGTGGACTCGATCAACACCGGCATCCCGAAAGTCGGCAGCATCGGCGAAGTGAAAAAAATCGCCGAGCTGTGCGAGCTGAACGGCATCCGCTGCGCTCTCTCAAATACCGCCGGCAGCATGGTCGGCGACGCTGCGGCGGTGCATCTCGCAGCCAGCACTCCCGGTATCGCGCCGCTGTGCGAGTTGGGCGAATTTGAGGTTATCTCAGGGGACCCATTTGCCGGCTTAAAGGTCGATAGAGGTTCAATCCGTGTACCGGAAGGTGAAGGGTTGGGAGTTAGCCGCAAGGGATTTTAGGAGACGCGAGCGCGTGGGTTGCAAACGCGACGTCCAATAAGTCGTGTAGGAGGATTTATGAACCAGCGGAAGTACCTTTGCCAAAAGTTTATTCTCGCGATTGCGTTGCTTGGCGCGCTCCCTTCTTGGGCGCAAGCGCAATCCCAGGAAAAAATAAGAATCGCCTACAGCTCGACGGATACGCTCAACTCGGTGTGGACCATTGCCGACGACGCGGGCTTTTACAAAAAGCATGGACTCGACGCTGAGGTCGTCTATATCGGTAGTACTACGATCGGTGTCTCTGCCATCGTCGCCCAGGACGTGCAAGTTGGGAATGCGGCGGGGAGCGGGGTTGCTAATGCCGCCGTCCGGGGCGCGGACACCGTGAGCGTGGCCTGCTTCATCAACTCTTTGCCTTACGAACTCGTCGTGCTCGACAGCATCAAGTCTGCGGAAGATTTGAAGGGCAAATCCATCGGCATCAGCCGCTTCGGCAGCGTCTCGGACGTGGCGGCAAGAGAGCTGTTGAAGGGATTGGGGTTGAGGCCGATGGAAGACGTCAAGATCCTCCAAGTCGGCGGAGCGTCCGAGCGTGCCGCTGGCTTCAGCCGTAAAATCATCGCGGGATTTCCCTCGCCGCCGGGCAACGTTTATCTCATTCCCGGCGGCTTGCCGCACCGGGTCCTGGCCAATATGGCGGATCAGGCAAAACCCTATCCCTTGCCGTTTATCTGTGCCGTAACGACGAAAAGCTATTTGGCCAAGAATCGTCCCGTGGTAAAAAGAGCCGTCATGGCTCTGATTGAAACGGCGCATTTCTTCAAGAACAACAAAGAGGCAACTCAGAAAATCGTCGCCAAATATCTGCGCGGGGCGAACAAAGAATATTTGGAGAGCTCATACCAATCCACGGCTAAGTTCCTCGAGCGGGTTCCCTACACGACACGAGAGGGGATGAAGATCCAGCTCGACGACGCGCTCAAGCTGAACCCCGGCAGCAAGACGACTCTGGACAGCTTGATCGACGACAGCGTCGTGCGCGAGATCGAGAAAGAAGGCTTCATTGACCGGGTTTACGGGAAACGGAATTAGCCGATTGGATGGAGGGAGCGTAGCGGTTGAACCCTTCGATAGACTCAGGGCTTTTTGAACGATTTGAACTCTTAATCTGAAAGAAAAATCCTATGGCAGATCTACGCACATGGCTCGCTGAAGTTGAAAGAATCGGCCAGTTGATGACCGTCGAGAACGTCAATTGGGATCTCGAGCTCTCGACCCTTACGGAAATCATCAACGAGCGGTCAAAGATTCGGCCGGCGATCCTTTTCGATCGCGTCAAAGATTATCCGCAGGGTTATCGGGTCGCGGCAAACCTGGTCTCTTCGGTGGAGCGTTTGGCGCTTACGCTCGGCATGAAAGCCGGGTTGAGTGATATGGATTTCATCCAAGCTTGGCGCCGGCAGGTAAAGAAAATTACTCCTATGACTGCCGAAACCGTTGCCAGCGGCCCGCTGTTCGAGAACGTACGGAAAGGGAAGGATATCGATGTGCTCAAGTTTCCGGTGCCGCGCTGGCACGAGCTGGACGGCGGGCGCTACATCGGCACCGACGATCTAGTGATCACACGGGACCCGGAAGAGGGCTGGGTAAACGTTGGCACTTACCGGGTCATGGTGCATGGGGCGGACCGTCTGGCCTTGCACATGTCGCCGGGGAAACATGGTCGCGTGCACAAAGATAAATATCATCAGCAAGGGAAACCCTTGCCGATCGCTGTTTGCTTCGGTCATCATCCGATCAATTTCGTAGTCGCGTCGACGGACGTGCCGAACCGGGTCAACGAATACGACTATGCCGGCGGGATTCTCGGCCGGCCGTTGCAGGTAGTCAAAGGTCCGCTCACCGGCTTGCCGATCCCCGCCGATGCGGAAATTGCGATTGAAGGCGAAGTGGCTGTCGACGACGTCATGCCTGAAGGACCCTTCGGCGAGTGGACCGGCTACTACGCCAGCAATCAGCCTGCGGTGCCGGTGATCCAAATTAAAGCGCTTTATTTTCGCAATGATCCTATCCTCTGCGGCTTCCCGCTATTGAAACCTTCGAGCGGCGACAATCTCCATTTCTCCTTGATGCGGTCTGCGTTGATCTGGAACGCATTGGACGAATCCGGCGTGCCGGATGTCAAAGGAGTGTGGGCGCACCCGGCAGGTGGAAGATTTCTTACCGTGGTGTCGATCAAGCAACGCTACCCCGGTCACGCGCGCCAGGCGGGACTGATCGCCAGCCAGTGCCGCTCGGGCGCGTATCTTGGGCGCTACGTAGTGGTCGTCGACGACGATGTCGATATTACCAACTCCGAAGAGTTCCTCTGGGTCCTCAGCAGCCGCTCCGATCCGGCGCAGTCCATCGAAATCCAGCGGCGCGCCTGGAGCGGACCCCTCGACCCGCGCATCCCTCGCGATGAAGTCGGCCACAGCTCCCGCGCGGTGATCGACGCCACCCGTCCCTACGAGTGGCGCGAAAAATTTCCCAAGGTCAGCGGCGCGAGCCGCGAGTTGAAAGAAAAGGTCGCCACCGACTGGCGTGGGTTTCTCGAAAGTCAATTGGGCGGCAAATAAAATAAATGGATAGCGGATAAAGCGAGAGCACAGCGTTGCTTCGCCTGTGCTCTTATGGAGAAAAGAACTGGTTCGGTGGTTTAGAAGTTGAGCAGCGGAATTTCTTTCGCTGCGGGCGACGGTTTGATCGACGAGAGGTAAGCGTAGATGTCGGCGAGCTCTTGGTCGCTCAAAAATTGTTGCCGGTAGGGCGGCATATCGAGACGCGGCGTCCGCGTCTGCATCGCAAAGGCTGCATAAGGAAGCATTCCCGGTGCTCAGGGTTGTGAGTTTACCGAACCACGTCTTTGCGGGAGTCACAGCTGTTTCCGATTGCACTGTTCCGGATTGGTGCATAAATTTCAAATATGTTTGGTTAGGCTTAGGGTT
>DAIRFP010000184.1:0-10009 GCA_036794995.1 Thermodesulfobacteriota bacterium
CTTCTACCTCTTGCGCGCCATTACAGCTCTCGAAAATGCAATACCCTGAATTCGTCTTCCTTCTAAGGATTAGCGTAACCTCACTCGGGAAGCATTGCTGTCTAATAGTGGACAGTTTTGAAAAGAATTATCGCGACCCAAAGACCTGCTTGTGCTTCGTGAAGGGTGCCGTGGGCGGGCCTGAATCGAAGGATGAGGCGAAAATTGCCCACGAAGTGGTAAGCGGGCCGATGATGGTTTTTCCCTGGCGAAGTTACGTCAAGTACTTTACGTGAACGCTCGCTCTAGCTGACGCAGGATCCCGTCGGGTTCGCGCAGCGCTAGCTCGACGATTTGATCGGCGCGCGCTTGCGAATCGCTGTTGGCATAGATGCGCAGCTGAGGGGCATTGCCTGACGGCCTGATGTGGGCGACGTCCCCATTGCGGAAATAGATCCGCACGCCATCGAGCACATTGATCCGCATGATGTCGTCGAATCCGAGTGCAGGCGTGAAAAAACGCATTAACGTCAACCTGCATGGCTGCCAGTCTCGGGTTGCAGGTTCGGCGAGCGCGGCAGACGTCGCGCCCGGACGGCTGCGGTCAAATACGCGTCCCGTGTTATCGAACTCCACCTCGATCACGTCACCGGGTGGAATCAGATGAGCCAGGATGGCCTGGCTAACGGCGACCGGTACGTTATCGAGCAAGCCGGCACGGCCAAAACGCGCGGGTAGCCGGCTCCACAGCGCGGCCAGTCCGACCCGTTGTTCAGCTGCTGCGAATAAGTTTGCCAGGATAGGTAAGGTCGCATCGCGAGTGGGCAGCGCGACCAGTGTGCCCGCGGTCAACGCAATATCGCTACCGGTCAAGAATCCGCCGTTGGCCTCCCAGCCGACGATCCGTGAGAGTGTTCCGGGGCGGCGCAAATCGTCGAGGGCGGAGACGACGTAGGGCGATCCGATCTTGGTCTTCGCGAGGAGAATTCCGTGCTCGCCCATGCGTCGCTCCACTGCGTCGTTGGCGCTGATAGGCACCGCAGCACCGTCCGCGCGAAGATACTCGGCGACCACGATGCCAAGAAGGTCACCGGGCAAGAAGCGCACCCGCCGGCCGCCGGGACGGACCTCGTCGGTGGGCAGCACGGTGGTCACGAGGGGCCGGTCGGAGTCACCATCGGTGGACAGGATTGCGTGTAGCGGCCCACCGTTCGCTTCCGCAGCGACGGCAAGCTCCTCCAGCCGATCGAGCTGCTCGTCGGTGATGTTCTCGGTGTCGATGGGAACGAACGTCTCGCTACGTCCGGCCGTGACCACCTCGGCGCCGAGGTCGCGCAGAATGCGCGGCAAGATATCGCGGCCCACCGCCGAATGCTGATACACAAGTACGCGCAGGCCGGAGAGGCCGCCCCGGGCGAAACTGGTCAGATAACGCCGGACGTAGGTTTCCTGGGCGGCAGGATCGAGGGGCGGCAGGTCTGGCGTCCGCTTGAGCATGCCGGAGGCGTCAAAGGCGGATGTGGCCGCGGTCCGGCTGTACTCCTCGACGCGCATGCGCTCGACCTCCCGCGTGATGCCTGCTTCGTCCTGTTTCAGGACCTCGCCGACGCTCTTGTTGATCTTGATACCGTTGCGATCAAACGGAATATGGCTGCCGCTCACCATCACGCCCGCGCGTCCGGCGGAGATGGCGCGAGAGATCAAGGCGGGGGTGGGGATTTTACCCGCGTTTTCCACCCGAAATCCCGCGTCGACAATCGCTTGGGCGCAGGCACGCATGATCCGGTCGGTGCTGGGCCGGAGGTCGCCGGCGATGACCACTGTGCTGCGCGCACTGATATCGCTAATGCTCAATAAGTACCGGAGCGCAGCTTTGACGTTGATATAGGTCTCGAGGTCGGTGATGTCTTTGACCAGGCCGCGGAGTCCGCTGGTGCCAAAGGCCAACGGGACCGGTAGGTAATTAAGAAACGACGGTGCCGGGTGTCTTCGCGGTTCAGGCGATTTCATGCAATACTCGATCTCATGTTTTTATCCCATCAAACAATTGAAAAGTATGTCAATGAAGGCAAGATCATTATTAGGCCCGACTTTGATAAGAAAAACATACGCCCCGTCGGTATTCGGATCCATTTAGCCAAAGAGCTGCTTCTGCCCGAGCCTGACCAGATTGTCAGTTTAACTGTCGCGCAGGATCTCAAATATCAGCAAATAGATCTGACTCAAAAGCCTTTTTTATTGGAACCGGGGCAATTCGTCCTTGGAGCAAGCTATGAAGCGATCCAAACTCCGCCCAACGTATTGGCCATTTTAGATGGGCGAAGCACGGTTGCTCGTCTCGGTCTTACGACTCATATCACCGCTTCAGTGATTGACGGTACATTCGAGACGCCCCATGTTGCAGTATTGGAAATAAAAAATGTTGGAAACTTTAGAATTAAGTTGAATTTCAAAGATCCGATAGCCATGATGCTTTTTGCCGAGCTAAGGGATCCGGTCACGCAAAAAATCCAAAGCCAGTACGGTGGCGCTCAGAGCAAGGCCACGCCTCCCAATTTACGATTTCGAACCGGCCATGATAAATAAGCGTCTCGTCCGAGGACTTGATACCAGGAGCCATTCCTATGAATAAGTACAAAAAGATTCCTTACGTTGGATCCGTCATGACCCCTTTCCCCTATTTTGTCGACACGGATCATGAGGTTGGAGAAGTGAAGCGCTTGATGGGTGAGCACGATATCCGTCATATTCCCGTGCAGCAGGATGGTCGAGTTGTTGGCATTGTAACCGAGCGCGACCTGTATCACTTAAACGACCGGTTCTTGCCGAATACGGATAAGGCTCGTATCCGAGCCCGCGACATTATGGCTGATGACCCTTACGTCGTGGCCTTCGACACCCCTTTAAACGAAGTTGCCCTCGAGATGGCCAAGCGCCATATCGGGTCCGCGATCGTGCTGCATCACGAAAAACTCGCCGGCATACTCTCGGCAACGGATATCTGTCGTATCTTAGCCGAGATATTCGAGTCTGAATTTTCGCCTAGCACCGGAGATGACGCCGCATAACTCTCCTGTGCCACGACCTGTAGCAGCAAGGGTTGCCTTTGGTACAAAAGATCGGTCCCTTTGCCAATAAGATGATCAACGCCGGCCTGGAAACCACTGCCGAGAATCCTCGCATCAACGGTAAAGAGCCGGCGCTTGCATTTGACCGAACCCCTTACTCGATTGAGTTGCCGTTAACGAGCGGTTTGCAGGAAATCGCTGACCGGCGTTCTATGTGACCTGTTTCGCAAAATGCTTGGCGCAGGCCTCGGCAACGCCGCTATCGGGTTTCTCATCACCCGGCATGATCGCCCAACTTTGCTTTTCTATATAGCGCCCGAGGTCCCAGGTGTCTTGTCCCTTCATTTCTTTGATCCTCTGGGCTTTCTCCGAGTCCTTGTTAAACTGCGCGAGACAAATGGATCCCAAACGCTGGGCGACGGCGTTTGCGGCGCTCTCCTTAGCCATGGCTTCGGCGCTACCGGTGGTTAACCAGCCACCCCAGTTGAATCCGATCACGGCTAGCACGACTGCGCCTCCGGCCGCGCTCAACAAGCCGAATTTAATTTTCTCCCAGTCCATAAGTACTCCCTTCAATGCAAGTTTGGAACACGCCGATTCAACTCTCCGCAACAATGACAAATCCAGAAGTCCGAGTATCGTTTGGCGACGGAGCATTCTTCACACAGGCCGCAATGATTGTGGCGGCAGCAACCACAATCGTCGCTGCCCATTGCTCTCGATGCGCGGCTAGGCCTTGCCAATGCCGGTTTCGCAGACCCGGCTTCGACCAGAGAAAAAGGTTTTTTGTCCACGTCGTTTTATTACTGAGTCGCCCGTTGGCTCATATACAGTCTCTGATAGCAACCGCACAAAGCGCCGTCGCGTCTTGCTTCCCTAGGGGAGCTTTACGCTCGTATGTCGCACCGTTAAGTACTACGCCGACTCGCCAGAATTGCTGTTCAATATTGAACAAGTCTGAAAAGAATTCTTGGCGGACGCCGCAGGAAGGCACAACTACGGATAGTTGCCGATCGGGCTATTTACGACGCCTCAAACCGCAACAATATCCGATACCTGCGAAAATGACTGTAAACAACGAGACCGTAGGATGATTCACTGAGGCGTTAGCCAACGGATGCCACACAAGGCGATTGATCCAAGGTTAGACCTTGCTCTCGGCCTCCGATCCATGCCCGTCAATCCATTCCCTGCATAGATTGAGCGCGTGCTCTTCGGCTTCTTTCTTGGTTTTAAAAGTCAAGTCGGTGGATTCCAGGCGCTTGATCTCTATCGTCGAGTTTTCGTCTGGGGCGAATACCAACCCCCTGGGGTGCCAAAGCTTTCCCGGATTCGGAACTGCGATGCCGTAAATCCGATGGTTTTTGTATGGACGCATTTTCGTGTCCTCTTTATAAAGCACGCTTGGAAGAATCAGTTATCTGCCATTGTTATTCAATCAGCAGCAACAGCAGCTCACGACTAGGTAATTCACGGCTCGAGCTCCACGACCAGCTGCCCGCAAGACAGCTCATCAATAAGTCAGCGCGAATGCAAGGCCCACGGGGCCAGACGTTGCGGTACGAGCAGCACTAAGATTGATCAACGATAGCAGCACTAGAGTAGCGGAGTGAGCAGCCACGCTAGGCGATCTGGGACAGATAGGCATTAAGCTTTTTTTCTTTGATGATGAGAAACCGATCGCTGTTCGTCTCAATCAACCCGAGGTTATGAAATCTCTGCATGAACAAGCTGACCCGAGGTCGCGTGGTGCCTACCATCTCGGACAACTCCTCATGGGAAATTCTGAGTTCGATGCGAATGCTGCGCGGGTCTTTCTTGCCCATGGTGCGAGCGAGCTGCAACAGCGTCTTGCCGAGCCGCTGTTCGCTGTCCACCGTCACCAGATTGGCGATGACCTGCTGTTGGTCGGCGACGCGTACGGCCAAGTAGCGCACGAAACCTTCGAACAGCGAATCGCGACTCAAGCGCGCAAAAAACTGGCCACACGGTATTTGTTTTAAGCTCGTTTGCTTCATCGCGGTGGCTGTTTCCAGACGTGCGCCTAACCCGGACAGGCACAGCTCGCCGAAAATATCTCCCGCGGTATGGATGGCAAGGATACACTCTTTAGCTTCGGATGAGAGCATCAACAATTTGATCTGGCCGCTCTCGATGAAATAGACCATCTCATCCTGATCACCACAAGCGTAGACGTTAGCGTGTCGCGCAACCTTGACAGCATGCGAATTTTGGGTCTCGCGCTGCAAGGAATCACGCAGTTGTTGTTTGAACTCGTCGGCTTGAAGCGTTTGTTGAATCGTCATGAGTGTGCCCTTTCGTTAATTACACCGCAGTCGAATGCTTGAGGGATTGGGCGGGTGTCCTTTCGTTCAGGCGACAAACCTCAGTGGCTGCCGCCCTCTAATAGCGTGCTACCTCGTTCCTTGTGCTCTGGACAGGCGGGATGGGGCCCAGTGCTTAAGTTTCTTCCGTATGTACTCCGGTTCCAGCCCGAGGGCATCACAGACCGCGACGAAGGAGAAGAGCCAGCGAGAGTCGTCGCTGGAAAACCATCTTTCAGCCTCCCGCGCGCGCCGAATGAACCGCCGCTCCGTCTCAAACTTCTTTTGGAAACCGAGGAAGGCATCTTCCAGCACGGCGTACATCAATGCGGTCTCCGGGCATACTCGTATCAGGCTGACTCGAGAGTCGAAGAATTGTTCCGTAATCAGGGCGGCATTGGACGGCCGCTCGTACCAGGGATCCCTGTAGGCCGATACACGCTTTCGGGGCGACCTTTCCTGAGCGGGGATACGTTTAGTATGCATAGGGTCTTGGTTTACCTCCCTGCGCTTTGGATTAACCTACGCTGACCGGGCCCGCCGTTGCGGTCCAATATTAGACGATTCATTTATTTATCCGCCCAATGTTTCCCGCTTGTCTTCCTGGTAGGCCTGCTTTTCGGCTTCTGTCGTGACATCCACCGAGTCGCGATGAGAGCCCATGAACTCACTTCCTTTTTTGATTACCCCTTCGGCCCGCGCGCCAAGTTTGCCCGCTTGCTGATGCAAATAATCCAAACCCTTTTGGCTTCGCGCACGAAGATATTTCCACGTTTCCTCGCCCGGGCTGGGCGCCAACAACAGCCCGGCGATAGCCCCTAGCGCTATGCCGACTAAAAAGTAAGGAAATTTGAACTCACCATTCGTTTTCATGATTTCACTTTCTTATTCTAAAGTCCGCGATGAAACAGTTGGGGATCCTGCCTTGTTCCACGTTCTTTTCTCTCCGAACTGTTGTTGCGGCTAATCTGGTCTTTCCGAACCGGCAGATAGACATGGAAAGTCGGGCCGCGGCCTAAGTTCCCTGGTCCCCACCGTTAAACGTTGCCTGGGGATGGGCTTGAGTTTATACAGGGTCCACCTTGAGGTGTCTGTCCAATATTGAACATTCTAAAAAGAAATGGCGTGAGGGAGACGCTCTAGCCTAGTCTAGCCGGTTGCTGAAAAACTCTGATTACAGGCTGCTCAAAAAGACTCAGAGGCGAGGCGCGCGAAAAATCGATGAGCGGAGGCGTACTTGGGCAGTACGTTGGAGCGAGACGATTGAGCGCAACGAAGCCTATGAGGTTTTTTCAGCAGCCTGCTAGCTTAGGCGATCTGTGCAAGGTATGCGGTGAGCTTATTTTCTTTGATGATGAGAAAGTGTTCTGTACTCATCTCAATCAGCCCGAGGTTGCGGAATCGCTGCATGAACATGCTGATCCGTGGCCGCGTCGTGCCCACCATCTCGGACAACTCCTCATGGGAAATCCTCAGTTCGATGCGAATGCTGCGCGGGTCTTTCTTGCCCATGGTGCGGGCCAACTGTAACAGCGTCTTGCCGAGCCGCTGTTCGCTATCCACCGTTACCAGGTTGGCGATGACCTGCTGTTGGTCGGCAACGCGCACGGCCAAGTATCGTACGAACCCCTCAAACAGCGAGTCGCGACCTAGACGTGCGAAGAACTGAGAATAGGGAATTTGTTTTAGCAAGGTCTGTTTCATCGCGGTGGCGGTTTCCAGACGGGCACCTAAGCCGGCTAGGCATAATTCCCCGAAAATATCTCCTGCGGCGTGGATGGCCAGTAGGCATTCTTTACCTTCGGAGGAGAGCATAAGCAGTTTGATCTGGCCGCTCTCGATGAAGTAGACCATATCGTCTTGATCGCCACAGGTGTAGACGTTGGCGTGGCTGGCAATCTTGACGGCGCGAGAGTTTAACGTCTCGCGCTGCAACGAATCACGCAATTGTTGTTTGAACAGGTCTGCTTGGGGAGTTTGCTGAATCATGATCGCGCCTCCTTCGAAGCCCACGATGATGACAACAACAATAGTCGATTTCCTCGGGGGGCCGAGTCAGGAGCTTTTCTTCAGGCGACTTACTTTGCGCTGCCGCATGCCCAAAGTACTCTATGTCTTTCCCGGCGACATGTCCAGACGTGCTTGGTTCCCCAATGCTTGAGTCTCGGTTTGGGCGTTACCGATCCTAACCATCGCTTTGCTCTCAGATATCGGCAGAGAAACTTTGAACCTCGCCCCACGGCCCAGCTCACTCCGGCAGGCGATCGTGCCGTTATGCGTTGAAACAATCTGCCGCACGAGAGGGAGCCCTAAACCCGTGCCACCCGTCTTGGTGGTCTGGAATAACTCGAAGATGTTTACACCCTCAGGGATTCCGGCACCGGTATCACAGATCTCCAAGACTGCCATTCCTCGCGAGCGGTAGGCTTTGAGCGTCAGGCATCCGCCGTCCGGCATGGCCTCAATCGCATTTTTGCAAAGATTTAGGATCACCTGTTTTATTTTCGCTGCGTCCAACCTGACCAGGGGCAAAGCATCTTCGAAGTCGAATTTAACGGTTATGCCGGCGGCCCGATAAGCTATCATCTCCAAAGCCAAGACCTCTTCGGCGATCTTTACAAGATCGGTACACTTGAAGTCGAGAGTTTGGGCAGGCGCAAGAGAACGAAACTCTTTAAGCAATAAGGCCAACCGATCGATTTCTCCTGTCGCGCCTCGGATCATCGATATCAGGCCGGGATCATTAAGTTCTTTTTCTTTGAGCTGACTCTCTACCAACTTTAGAGATAAGCGGATTCCAGCGAGGGGGTTGCCAACCTCATGAGCAAAGACAACAGCCATGGTTCCCAATAAAGCCAGCCGTTCACTCTCTTGCGGATCGTGCTCCGACCTTTCCCGGGGGCTGCTACACGCTTCTGGTCGTAGCCGGGCCCCATGGCTTGGATTCTGGGCTCCCTCAGAAGAGCTTTTCTGCCACAGGTCGAAGGCTTTAATTCTCTTGTAGTCTGGTTCCATAGATCCTCCTCTCCTGGATTAGGTTTTCTGAATCCTCAGAGCCGATGCAACCCCGGCATGCATCGCGGTGTTTCAGCGCGAATGTTATTCAACCACAGCAAGTGCGCTGCTAACCTACAGAACTAACGGATGCACACGCGGGTTCGATATTGGAATCACGATAAGCTGATCAGGGTGCTGTTTCTGTCTAATATTGGACAACTCGAAAGAAATTATGGTGCAGGCCGCCGGACTTAGTTGGCCGCTTCGGGGCTATGTAATTCTGCAAAGCGATCTCTTAGTAAAACGATTGCTAGCCTGGATTATTCATGGCTCCGAGGAAAAATCACGACACTATGTCGATCAAGGGACGAGCTTGGAGGAGCGAAGGCACAGAAACGAACAGCTTCAATGACGTTTATGGTGCTTGGTCGTTGGCTCGAATTGTTCACAGGTAACTGCTCCAGATCTTAGGTTTGCCCATTGCCTCAAGGACCAGGCTCATTGCCTTCGATCCGGAGGGCTCGTCCCTTGATCGTTGTTTGCCAGTGAAGAATCCGGGCTAGCAAGCGGGCTAACGGCGCGCCCGTTCCACGGGCTTATCCTGTGGAATTCGGTGATCACGACGTTTCCTGACGCGCTGCAGCAAGAAGTCAATCAGGGGCAGCACGATGAAAACCAGCAGCAGAAGGACCTGCCCAATGCCCAGGTTTTCTCATAGCGGCCTCGCTTATTTTCTCGGCGTCGCGGCCGGCTGGTTTCCGCTATCGGCGATCGCATCGCGCATGGCCGTATCGGCCTGCACATTTTTCATCTTGTAGTAGTCCATAATCCCCAGGTTGCCCGCGCGAAACGCCTCGGCCATGGCGCGCGGCACTTCCGCCTCCGCCTCGACGACGCGGGCGCGCATTTCCTGCTCCAAAGCAACCGCCATGGCGCGCCGTTCCTCGGCCTTTGCCTGGGCGATCTGCTTGTCGGCATCGGCCTGGTCGATCTGGAGCTTGGCGCCGATGTTCTGACCCACATCCACATCCGCGATGTCGATAGACAAAATCTCGTAAGCCGTCCCCGCATCCAACCCCTTGCTCAGGACATTCTTGGAAATATGATCCGGGTTCTCGAGCACGTCCTTGTGTGTGGCCGCGGAGCCGATGGTGCTGACCATGCCTTCGCCGACCCGCGCGATAATGGTCTCCTCTCCGGCCCCTCCCACCAGCCGTTCAATGTTGGTGCGAACAGTCACCCGAGAGACGGCGATAAGCTGGATACCGTCTTTGGCCACGGCGGCGATCTTCGGCGTCTCGATCACCTTGGGAATGACCGACATCTTCACCGCTTCCAATACGTTGCGACCGGCGAGATCGATGGCGGCGGCCCGCTTGAACAGCAAGGGGATATTTGCCTTGTCCGCCGAGATCATGGCGTTCACCACCCTGACAACGTTACCCCCCGCCAGGTAGTGGGCTTCGAGGTCGTTGAGAGGGATGTCCAGCCCGGCTTTGACCGAGCTGATGCGCGCCGTGATGACGGTGCCGGGCGGTACCCGGCGCAGGCGCATGCCGATCAGGGTGAAGAGCCCCACGTATGCCCCTGAAGCCCAAGCGGCAATCCAGAGCGGGATAGGAACGAGATAAAGGATGAAAA
>DAIRFP010000185.1:0-2244 GCA_036794995.1 Thermodesulfobacteriota bacterium
TCGAGCTTCGTGCTTCGGATTTCGTGCTTTCTCTTTTGGTCATTTGAACTTGCTTCGAATTTCAGGTTTCGTGCTTCGAATTTTGTGATCCCAAATTTCAAATATGTTTGGTAAGATTGAGGCGTTCCTAAGAATCTGTGTGGCTACGAATTTAGTTCATGCAAAGCTTTGGCGGAGTCAGTGAAAGACAAAGGAATCACAATTTGTGCGATTGTCCCGCCACCGAGCTTGGCATGGATCTCCAGCTGCCCTCCCAACAACGAGAGACGCTCCCGGATGCTGAATAGGCCAAACCCGCCTCCGTGCGACCGTGGCAAATCCAGCTCATCTGGAATGAACCCTTTGCCTTGATCTTCCACCCGGAGTGCAACCGCGTTTCCCCTTCGCGTTACGGATAGATGAGCTTCCTTGACTCCCGCGTGCTTGACCACATTGATCAGGAGCTCCCGTACCGCCTGAAAAGCGACGACTGCACAGTCATCATTCAATGGCGTGGGGATGTTTTGACTTTCTATATGACACAGGAGGTCATAACGCTCCTGCATGTTTTCGGCAAGCCAGTCCAACGCGGCGTCAAAGCCCAATGTGTAAAGAATCTGGGGACTCAAGTCCTGAATCAAAGATCGAGTTTCTTCCAGGGCTTGGTCGATGATCTTGTCTAACCGCGCGACGATCGAGTGCACGGTCTCGTCGCGCCCATTGACCGATTCCCCGAGTCGTCCCAACTCGAACTTAGCCAGCACCAGGGATTGGCCGATGTGATCGTGGAGATCGCCGGCAAACCTTTTCCGCTCCCTTTCTTCCGTTGTGTTGAGCTCGTTGGCCAGCTGGCGTAGCGATTCATGGTATTCGCGCAGCTTCTTTTCATTTAGCTTTCGGTTGGTTATGTCACGGATATAGGTGAGAAAATGGACCGGCCTGTCCCGCGTGTCCGTGACCACCGAGCAGTTGATGTAAGCCCAGACGATGCCTCTATCCTTTCGGATGTAGCGCTTCTCCAGATCAAAAGACTTCATTTCTCCGCGTGCCAGCCGCTGGCACTCGCTCCAATCGGCGTCAATATCCTCAGGATGTGTTATCTCGTGAAAGCGGCGCCCAAGAAGCTCTGCTTCGGCATAGCCAAGGAGCTCACACAACGTCGGCGGGACTTTCAGCCAGCGTCCTTCCAGATCGACATGCGTCACCATCACCAAGGAAAAAGTTTCAGTGCGGGCCAGACGTTCTTCGCTTTCACGCAAGGCCGCTTCGGCTAGCTTGCGCGCCGTAATATCGGTGCATGTGCCGATCGTCCGCAGGGGTTTTCCGTCCTTGCCCCAAATCACCGCGCCGCGTCCGAAAAACCATATCACGCTGCCATCGCTGCGCAGACCGCGGAACTCGATTTCGGGCATTAAGGTGTTACCCTCTTCGTTCCTCGGCGCAACCGGATCGAGCATGCGCCGCTCGTTTTCCAGCAACCGTTCCAGATCCTCCGGATGGATGTGTTTCATCCAGAAGGCCCGCGGGTAACTATCCGCGACTTCAACGCCCAGCTGGCCAGGGAGGACAGGGTCGGTGCGGAGATCGCCAGTTTGCGCGTCGAGCGCAAAGACGCTTACGCCGCCTGCCGCAGTTGCCATCGCATACTGTCTCTGGCTCTCGAGTAATTTTTCCTCGGTGAGCTTGCGTTGGGTAATGTCGGTGGATGACCCGAGCAATTGCGTCGCCTTGCCATCTGCGCCGACGATGGGACGCTTGACCGTTTGCAGCCAGCGAATTTTTCCTTGGGCATCCGTAATGCGCTCTTCGGCGATAAATCGTTCCTGCAAAGTCTCCATTACTTCCAAATCCATCGCGCGAAAGGATTCGACCTCTTGGTCATCGGCGTTGAAATCCGTATCGCTCTTGCCAATGACGTCCTGGACGGTGGCGCCGAAGGCGTCGGCCACCGCTTGGTTGACCAGAGTAAAGCGGCCTTGCCGGTCTTTGGCGAAAATGAAATTCGGGTCGATGTCAATCACTTGCCGCAGGAACGTACGTTGTTCGTTGATCGCTTCGGCTATTTGCTTGCGCTCCGTAACGTCGCGAAAAATCCCCGTGACAAATTTTCCGTCCTGAGTTGTCCAGCTGCCAAGAGAAAGCTCCACCGGGAATTCAGCGCCGCCCTTTTTCCGGCCGATCGCGTCGATTACTTTTCCGACAACGTACGATTCCCCCTCGGCGATGAAGCGCAGCGTGAAGAGGTCCTCGACCTGCGTGCGGTCG
>DAIRFP010000185.1:2254-9903 GCA_036794995.1 Thermodesulfobacteriota bacterium
ATGGGGTGATCGCGAAATCTGTCAGGGATCAGCAGGGTTAACGGTTGGCCCACTACTTCACTCGCTTCATATCCAAAGGTACGTTGGGCCGCTCGGTTGTAGTAGGTGATGTTGCCGCGACTGTCTGCCAATACGATGGCATCCTGAGCATTCTCTGCCAAAGCCTCAAATTTCGCCTCGGCCAGCATGGCGGTTTTTCTTAGCCGCTCTTCGCTTCGCCGGCGATTATGGAGTGTGGCGAAGAAGCCTAACCCTCCGGCAGCAAGGGCCAGCAACCCGCCGCCGAGCCGCAGCAGCCAGAGGTTGGACGAAGCCGACAAAACGCCGGGCAAAAAGGCCGCCGCCAGCTGCCATGATCCACCGGGAATTTGGATGTCGAGAACCAGGGGAGTCGAGTCGAAGACCCGTGGATCGCCAAAAAAGACTTCGCCCTGTGCGCCCATTCCATCTCTGCCGCGCAGCGCGTACTCCAAACCGTCGGTGTCCTGCGAAATCCCGGTTCGAGAAAATAGGGTGTTCTCGTCGATGAGAATTCCGGCGTGTCCCCAGTACTCGCCGCTGTTGGCAGGACCGTCGCGAGGTGTCAGATAAATCGGCGTACGGCTGACAAATGCCGTTCCTCCTTGCACCAGCTTGAGGGGGCCGGCAAGAACCGTTTCCTTGGTGTCGAGCACTCGTTGCACCGCAGCCCTTTGCTCCGGATGCTCAAGCAGCCGCAACCCTAACGCGGCCTCATTGCCTTTGAGAGGATAAATGTGAGTCACGACGCTGTTCTTGGCCAACTGGATACTCCGGATACCCGAACTGCCCGGCTGTGAAAAAAGGACGCCGGCGAGGCCGCGGAATTCTGTCAGAGATATGTCCGGGTGCATCGACACGTAGGCCACGAGGCCTCGGGTTAGAAACAATTGCGCGTTGAGTTCGCCTTCCAATCGCGCGCGAACGTTGCTCATGCTCCGGAGGATCCGAGCCTCACGCACTTTGGCGAAACGCTGTTGCTCTAATTGGTCGGTCACTACCACCGCCAGGAGAATTGCACCAGTGACTAAGGCAGCGATCAAATACGGAGATAGTCGTGATTCGGAGTTAGCACGCTTCATGATGCTTAGAAATCAAGTATCGCCTCGATGTTGCACAAAGGGTCTTTGGTGGCTGATCTTAGTCAAGTCCTGCCCATAATTCCAGCCCATAGGGGAGCCATTTTGGTGCCTTCGGGGAGTCGGCTAACAAGGGAAGGAGAAACGATCAACTGATTGATCTTGATTTTACAATTTCCATAGGCACGGCAAACGCGGTCACCTGCCGCCCCGGTGGATCCTTAGGCCCTAAGGGAATTTCGTAAGCGAAATCAGGGAACCCCCGATAGCGCATCGTCAACGGATCGGAGTAAGTTTCTGCTGCGTAAGTGTACTGTGTAGCTGAGACTCACTGAGTAGCTTACAGCAGGGCATAGAGGCTTGCGGACGAAAGATAATTTTCGAGGAAGATCCTATGGTCAAAGCTCCAGTGTTCTTATCGTTCCAGCTATTCGTCTTATGGGTGGTATTCGCGGCTGGCGACGTCTATGGTCAAAGCCCAGCACCGTCTGGAAAAATATCTATCGAAAGCAGTTCCATTGCCCTGGCGGTGGGCGTTAACTGGGGCGATGGGCGTTTGATTTTTAAAGGTAAGCGCCAACAAATGTTCGCTGTCGACGGTCTCACGCTCGTCGATGTGGGGATTGCCAAGGCGACGGCCGTCGGCGAAGTTTACAATCTGACCGACATCACTCAGTTCGAAGGGACCTACTTAGCCAGCGAGGCGGGATTTACCCCAGCGGGTGGAATGGGCGGTATCTCCATGCGCAACAAAAACGGCGTTATCTTGCACCTGCGCGGCGATTCTGAAGAAGCCCTGCTGCAACTTGCGCCACGCGGCGTGACCATCAAGCTCAGGTAATTGCGGAACCCCGCGCCTCATAAGCGTGCGGTCTTGTATCACACCGGCCGGCGCCGCCCCGACTATCTTCCAGCGCGCTTATAACTCGGAGGGGGTCAGACCAGGGTCTTGTCAAAGTTGTGTGAGCAGATCAAAATCTCTCTAAATCTCCCTTTACCAAGGGAAATTTTTCTATTCCCCCCTTTTGCAAACTGATCTTTACCCATAAGTTCCGTCTGGACACGGCGGGTTGGATACACAAAAGTTTTCTGGTCGACCACTCGAAACCTGGCAAGTCTCCGTTCCCCCTCTTTTTCAAAAGGGGAGAAGGGGGGATTTTTGGACAAACGTGAGTTGTGAACCCAATTCAGTAAGGTGAAACTGACTTTGATGTTGCCGGGGGTCAGGCAGATCTTATTGCTATTTTGCGGTTTAAGAACTAGGGTGCATCGTCATGGCCAGAAAGCCGAAGGGTACATTTTGCCGGAATGCTCTATCACGTCATGTGTCGGTGCAATCAGGGTCAGCCGATCTTCAAAGACGATCGGGACAGTGAGCGCTATTTGGATTTGCTTAAGCAGAGCCAAAAGCGGTTTGGCTCCCGGCTGTATGCTTATGTGCTGATGGGCTCAGGGATGGGCATCGCGATGATCTGTACCAGTGCGTAGACCAGCGCTGCGGTTTATTGATTTAGCCGTGGTTGAGGTAAAAGACAGTGATTGCGCCCGTGTGAAGAAGGAACCGTGGGGGTCACCGCGAAACAAACGGGAAAGCGCTCCGGCAATGATAACGATTTGACCCATGGTGACGGAATCTCTGCGCTCGACTATCGATCGCAGGCGGCGCTTTTTGGTCTGCCAGTCCGATGAGGACTGTTTCCCCGCGAGCGAATACGCCAGCTATGATGCGTTCTTGAATGCCGACGGCGAACCTGCCAAATCGGAGCCTAGAACCCGTATCGTCATCTTACGGAGGCGGGCAAACGGACCGCGGGAAGAAGCCATCCGTTCGTTCGTCCTCAAAATTTATCATTATCCTCTTCTGCCAAGAATCAGGACCGGGTTTCGCATCTCGAAGGCCGAGCAAGAGTTCAACAGCTTGCGTTACCTCAATCGACAGGGTGTGCCGGCTGCCGAGTCGGTGGCTTTTGGCGTGGAACGCACTCGGCTGGGTTTCGTACGATCCTGTTTTGTCATCACCGGCTTGATCGAAGGGGCGGTTAATCTTTCTCGATGGAGATCTGAAAGCAGTCGGCAGCACCCCCCCAACACCGACGAGAATCATTTTCTCTTAAGACAACTCGGAACAATGTTTCGCAGACTTCATGATGTACGATTTTTCCTGTTTACTGCCAAGACGAAGAATATTCTAATTCGAAGCGAATCGGCACGGTCCCCGGAGATTTTTTTTATCGACACTCCATACGCGAGAACCTTGCGCTGGTGGCCGGCTGCGCGATGGGCGCAGGGGCGAGACTTGGGATTATTTCTCGGCAATTTCGGTCCTGCCTTGACCGAGAGCGAGATCACTGCGTTCTATGAAGGATATCTACCGGACCCCTTGGGCGGCTCGGCCGCAACTCTCCGCCGTCATGCTGAGCGAGCCATGCGGTCGAAACAGAATCTCACTCCCATCTCGGCTCTGTTTCATAGTCTCAAAAGGAACCTGAGAAGAAAGCTAGCCGCCTGGCGCTCCGAGGAGAAGTCGCGTTGTGGATAAGGATATTCTCTCGCGATACAACAGCCCGGAAGGCGCGACGGACTATACAAAAAAGTTCCAGCGGCACTGGACGGAACGCGTTAACAACTGGAACGAACAACGGCTGCTGCAGCGCTTGCTACGGTCCGCAACCGCATCCATTGGAAGAATTGACGGGTGGGCTCTGGATCTACCGTGTGGCTACGGGCGTCTATATCCTATCTTGCGCGATAGGGGAGCGTCGGTTGTAGAAGGCGACTGGAGCTTTCACTTGCTGGGTGCAGCCCGGCTATTCCATGCTGAAGAGCGGAATGCACCGCCACCCGCCGGCTATGTACGTGCGACGGCCCTTAGCCTTCCGTTTAGGGATCGAGCCTTTGGATTGGTTTTATCCGTACGTCTATGTCACCACATTCGCGAGCATCAGGAACGGCTACAATATTTGCGGGAGGTTATGCGGGTCAGCCGCAAATGGCTGGTCTTTACCTATTTCGATACGGAGTCGATAAAGAACCGCACTCACGAGTTTCGCAGGCGATTCAACGGCAAACGATCGAAGTGGACTCTTGACTCCCAGGAAGTGAAGGAAGTCAGCCAGTCGGCCGGCTTCGAAGTGGTACGATCGATTTGGCTGTCGAGATTGTTCTCAGGGCATCGCTATGTGTTACTGCGCCGGTCAGATTCGGGGGATACAGGCAAAATCAATCTAACGCACACTGAGTCTGTTTCTCCCACGCAGGATATCCTTTGCTTGCCCGTTGAGGCCATACGGGTTCTTACCCCGAATGTCCGGGAGCCGGAAAGCAAATGACGGAGAAAGAGTGAGATGCCTTGCACCCGGTCCCGCGCTGGAGTCGAGCGCAACCGCACTAGATCTAAGAAAGTTCGAAGCAGACAATCAGGGAGTCCCCGATAGAGTTCCCCTATCTTTTCTAGTAACACGCGTACCCAAGGCCGAGAAGAGCAAGAAAAAAATTGTTCTCGCACTCGGTGTCTTGGCACGATGACTCGACTGGTTTCGAATCAAGTCCCCCGATTAAACTTTCGCATTGGACCAAATTTGAATAGACAAGCGCGATACGTTCGGTGTATGGTCTTATTAAATTTGTTCCCACAAGGAGAATGTCATATGTTCAAGGTTCGAGCAGTTTCGAGGTTCGTTTTGTTTCTATTTGTAACAGCGCTTGCAACCACCGCCATTTCCGGGGAAGCCCGCAAGCCGTCAGGCAGGGTAACGATGGAGAGCAGGTCGATAGCCGCCGGCATCGGCGTTAGCTGGGGCGATGGGAAGCTGACCTTCAAAGGGAAAGACCACGCGTTTACCATCAACGGTCTGTCGGTGGTAGATTTTGGGATCAGTAAAGCGAGTGCCGTTGGTGACGTTTATAACTTGACCGACGTGGCGAAGTTCGCGGGAACCTATGTAGCCGCTGAAGCTGGCTTTACCCTGGCCGGTGGCATGGGCGGCATAACGATGCGCAATTCTGAGGGCGTGGTTATAAATCTACGCTCGACATCACGAGGCGCCAGCCTGACATTAGGCACCAGCGGACTGAGCATTACGATGAAGTAATAGACAAGCAGTCACGGCCGAAAGAGTGTCGAGGGACGAACATTTTCTCCCTCGACGCTTGTCCCTCGGCATTTGGGCGCTCTGGTACTCGCGTACGCCGCGGACGATGTCTGGATCATGGAGCGCCTTCATCACTTGTTGGCGGGGTGCGGTTGCCGCTTGTCGAATAGCATGGTCTTCCAGACGCCATCCTTTTCCCAGGACAAAGCGAGTTGGGTCACGAGAAAGCCGAATTTTTTCACCCGCGCGAGCTGGTCGAGAAAGCGTCTTTCGACGAACATCTCCTTGTCCGGGCAGGATTTGCGTGTTGTTCCCGCGAGTCCTACCTCCACATCGCCGGGCATAGTTCCCTCTTTCGCCGGAGCGAAATAATTATTGCAACCGCTGCTGCCGGTAAAACGCCCGTCCTTGAAAACAAGATTAACGACCGGCTGTGCTGGAACGGGCTCCTTCAAATCCCAAGATCGCAGAACCCAGTTCGTGTTGCCGATCGTCTCGAGGGTGAATCGTTCCGGCTTGGCGGTAACGATAAAAGGATTTAGCTTGCCGGCCGGTTCAAGAGTCCACCCACGGGTGGTTACTTCTCCCGGACAGCACATGGCGTCTTTCGGTCCGGCGCGCACGACATCCACCAAGATTCGCTTGGGTTCGATCCGAACATCGCGAATCTGCACTCTGTCGCCGATCAGAGTGGTCGCAACGTTTTGAATTTTGCCGTTCTTGCGGGCCACCACGGCCAGGTGAAGCAATTGACCGGTGCCGCCGGGCGCGTGGTTGAGCAAAACCACCGCGTCGTCCGTGCCATTGCCATCCAAATCACCGACCACCCGTAGATCACCAACCAAACTGACAACAGGGCGAGAGGCGCTGCCCTTTTTAGAAGGTCTACCTTTCCATCTCCCATCAACGAGCTTGACGGGACTCTTCAAACCTTCAATTCCGGAGTACGAAGCGTTCTTGAGTTCCTTGAGAGCCGGAGCCGGGGCAGCGCTGCTCAAACGAGGTAGAAATACTCCGCTCACGAAAGCTAGAATGAGCAATCCAAAGCCACCAAGAATTTTTCTGGGAGAATTTGTCGGGAACATCGCTGAATCTATATCACTTTTTTCAGAAGGATAAACACGACGCGAAACCGTAATTCCTTCGGCTGCATAGTATTTACCGGTTGGTTTCGAGCGTTTCAGCGGCGACTTCGATGGCCGCCCTTACGAGCGTCAGGCGTGGAACATTGTCTTTGAACAGGAAGGAAAGCGCCGGGATCTGTTGACTTGCAGGGATGGCGACGGCCAGGTGGTCAGCGTTCACATATCCCAGCAAGTAGCCGCGCGTTACTATAGTATCGTACCATAAAAGCAGGCCGTCATTGCGGGGATCGATGCCAGCGAGTTTCGCATACGTTTGTTTCAGAATCGGCGAAACACGGTCGGCTTTTGGCACCGCTACGATCGAAAATATAGGCACCGTGATGGCGGATCGATGCTGCGCCCACCATTCCAAGCGGACATCCCGGCGCAAGTTTCGAACCTCGTCGCCTGTGCCGCGGTCGCATCCCGATATCGGGAGCCTCGCGAGCCAATCGTGATAGATATCATAGAGTTCGTCGGCGAGCGGGCTCCCGTTGGCGGCTCCAGCTATACTTATGATGGCCGCGATGTGCTGCGAAGTCTGAGGATAGCGAAGCAGCAATTCGAGCACGTCGGGCAGTCCCTTCGAATATACTACCATGATAAACGGTCTGGGGTCGGGGCTTAGCTCGGCCAACTGCTTTGCCAGTCGTTGAGCATTCTCCACCGAGCTTGCTCGCCCGGCGGTTCGAAAATCGTAGACGGCCAAGCCGGACTCTTTGAGGTTTTCGATGACATCCGTGAAGGGATAAAAAATTCCATTCAAGCAGTCGCTGAAGAGTCCCGGGACAAACGCGATCCGGTAGCGGTTTGCGATATCTCTCTGCCCCAAGGGCGCGCTAGGACTTGCTTCACCAGGGAAGCGCGAAATCAGCTCTTCGCAGGGAGGAGAGTCCGCCGGGAGCTGTCCGCAAACGGCGGCTCGATAAAGGTGGCGGACATCCTTAATGCCGGCGTCGCCGAGGGTAGCGAGAACGATTGGCGGCATGGTTTCTTTTACAGGCGAAAAAGATTTCGCAACGCAGCCGAAGAGAAACAGAGCGGCAACGGCGATAAATGCCCGGACTGTCGGTACGGCAACAATCGATCCGTCAATCCATCCCAACGGTGACCTCGATTTGAAAAAAGCCGCGGCTGCGAAGTTTCGCCATGGGATCTTCTCGCCGCTGTATGCTTTCCATATTTTCGACAAGTAACTTACGATAGAGCGCTACGCCGTGGTCCGACGACATGAGATGCTCTAAGGACCAGTGATGCACAAACTCTTCGGAGAACTTACAAGGTTAGATCTGTGCCAACAACGGCTTCGCTGATGCTGATTCACTTATTCAAGCCGA
>DAIRFP010000186.1:0-9782 GCA_036794995.1 Thermodesulfobacteriota bacterium
ATGCTGTCGTCGACCATATCCTCGACTTTGAGCGTTGCACCCGGCTTACGCGCCAGCGCTTCCTTGATCTGAACCTCCGTACCTTCACGCGTAACCAAAGGAACGCGGTCATGGAGCTTTACGTTGGCGACATAGGAGGCCTCCAAATACTGCGGATCGTTCTGGCGGGTGTACTTGGAAATGAACTTTTTGGTCTCTTCCTTGCGGGTTTTGAGAAAATGGGTCGCTTCAATTAGCGCCATGGTGAGCTTCCTCATGGTCTCCCGATTGCTCGCCAAATAGCTTTTCGTGGTCGTAGAGCAAATATACGGAAAATCGAAACGCCTTTGAAAATCCGCCGTGCTGATCATGATCCGATGGGGCATGCCCTTGGCGAGGTGAATCGTTCCGGGCGGGGATGGAAAGCCAACGATCTTGCCCGTCCTAAACGCCGCCGCCCGCTCCGACGGGCCGCCCACCTGCATGATCGGCACGTCCTTCACCGGCTCTAAACCCAACCCTTTGATCAGTACCCGCGCCGCGACATCCGAAGCGCTCCCCACCCGGCTGATGCCGACGCTTTTGCCTCTCAAGTCTTCGATCGATTTAACCGACTCCTGAACCACCAGTTCGTAAGGCAGCGTATTGATGTAGCATGCGGTCATCACCAAATTGGCTCCGGCCACGACTGCACTCGCCACCGCGCCACCGGAGCTGTTCGCAACCTGAATATCGCCCGAGACCAACGTGGAGACGCTCATGGTCGAGCTCTGGATGAAGATGAGTTCGACGTCCAAACCGTGCTTCCGGTATAGGCCGCCATCCAAGGCGGTGAACCATACGACGTTGGACGCGTCGGCCGAGCTGTAGGCGATCTTGATTCGTTCCTGGCTAAACGACTCCGTCGAAAGCAGTAAAAAGAGAATGACCGCCAACCCGATTTTCTGTACGACCATTACTGTATCTCCTGTCGCCGGATGAGCTTTCTGTAGCACACAAGCTGCAGGCAAGAAAGCCATCCGGGAATGAATGGCAAAGCGCCAGAGTCTGGGGACATGAGAGAAATAGAAAGCGTTCTCGAGACAACCCGCATCGGAAGGACGAAGTGGAATTACTTCTCAGCGGGCAGCGCCATGCAATCTCCCGCGGGTAGCTCGACCCAGACGGTGTCGCCGCGGCGCACTTGGACCGAGCGCGGCTGATGGGTTTGCAGGACGTTGTTACCGACCTCGATTGTGCACTCGACATATTCACCGAGGAACATGGCGGCGCCAATCTTTCCCTCGAGGATGTTTGCGCCTTGGGGCGGTTGTTGCTGGTGCAATACGATGCTTTCGGGGCGCACCACCACAACCGCATTCGCGCCGGCTGTCAAATCACTCAACATCCCGCAGCAGATCTCCCCCTCAGCGGTTTTCACGGTACCGGTTCCATCGCTTCCCCGGTTCGCAACTTGTCCGCTGATTTGGTTTGTCGAGCCGATAAATTGCGCGACAAACTTGCTCTTGGGCTGAAGATAGATCTCACGAGGAGCCCCTTCCTGAACGATCACCCCGGCGTCCATGACCGCGATCATATTAGACATAGACAACGCTTCGATCTGATCGTGGGTGACGTACAACGTCGTGATCCGCAACCGCCGCTGCAATTCGCGAAGCTCGACGCGCATGCGCTCTCTCAGCTTGGCATCCAGATTGCTCAGCGGCTCATCTAAGAGCAGCACCGCCGGCTCCCGCACCAACGCCCGCGCCAGGGCGAGCCGTTGTTGCTGCCCGCCGGAAAGCTGGGTTGCCATGCGGTCTTCGTAGCCGCCCAACTCGACCTGTTCGACGGCGCTCTTAACCTTCTTGCGAATGTCGTTATTGCTGAACTTCTGTTTGCCTACCCTTAGGGGAAAGGCCACGTTTTCAAAAACCGTCATGTGCGGCCAAATCGCGTAGCTCTGAAAGACCATGCCGATGGGTCGGCGATAAGCAGGAACGAACGTGTTGTTTGAGGCTGAATAAACCTTGGCGCCGGCGACAATGATCTCCCCTTCATTGGCCTTCTCCAGTCCGGCGATGCATCGAAGCGTGGTTGTCTTACCGCAACCCGAAGGTCCCAAAAGCGTATAGAAACGACCTTCTTCAACGGAAAAAGAAATGTCGTCGACAGCTTTAACGCCGGCGTTGTTGCCATCAGCGTAAATCTTTACTAGTGATTTAACCTCGATCACAAACGATTCCTACAACAGCAAAGACTGGAGTGATGGAGTGATGCATCCAAAACCCAATACGATAGCACTTCCATATTCTAAAGTTCCGATTCTCCCAATTTCTAACCGTGCTTGCGGGCTGCTCAAAAAGATCTCAGAGGCGAGGCGCGCGAAAAATCGACGAGCGGAGGCGTACTTTACCGGTACGTTGAAGTGAGGCGATTGAGCGCAACGAAGCATATGAGTCTTTTTCAGCAGCCCGCTAGGCTTGAATTCCTACCTTGCCAGAGATCTTGTAGAACACCCCGACGATGGCCAGCAAGACCACAATCATCAAAATCCCGATGGCGGCGACAATTGTCACCTGCCCTTGCTCGAACATGGTAAACAGCAGAATGGACAGCACGCGGCTTTCACCGGTTGCCAGCAATACTGAAGTCGAAAACTCGCGAAACGAAACGATGCAGATGTAAATCCAACCGGCGGCAATTCCGGGCCTCAGCAGCGGCAAAGTCACACGTTTGAAGGTCTCCCACCACGACGCGCCCGAAGCTGAGGCCGCCTCTTCCAATTCGCTATGAATCTGGAGAATCGAGCCCGAGGCAGCGCGCATGCCATAGGGGATATATCGAGTCACATAGGCGATCAGCAAGAGCCAAATCGTGCCATAGATCGGTAACGGGAAAGCGACATAAAGGAGGATCAACGCCATCCCCATGACAATGCCCGGAATAGTGATGGGTATGAAGGCCAGGAAATCCAGCAGCCATGACCCCGGAAGACGGCTCTTGTAGACAATCCAAGCAATCAGGGACGTCAGTATCATCGCAACCGTAGCGGTCAAAGTTGCGAGAATAATGCTATTCTTCATGGCATCCCAAAAGGGCCTAAAGCTTAGGAGGTAGTTATAATTGTCCAAGCTCAATTTCTGGACGGCATCCCAGCTGGGAGCGGCAAAGAAGGGCAGGAAGGACGCCCAGAATAAGACGAGGAACGGCAGCAGGACAACGAAAACAAAATACGCCATTAGAAAGCTGAAGCCGACCCACTTCCACGGCCCGAGATCGAACTGGCGCGGCCTGAAGGCTTTGCCGGTGACGGTTTGAAACTTCTTGCTCTCCCGCGTCGATCTCGTGTACAGCCAAACGCCCACAGCGCTCAGTAGAAGTAAGCCCACCGCAAGCGCAGCCCCGCGTCCATAGTCGGGCGGGTACTCGTTAAAGGCCAGATAAATCTCGCTGGTGTAAACGTAGATTCTCGCCGGGATGCCGATGAGCGCCGGCGTCTCGAAGGATTCCAAGGTGCGCACGAACAGAATCAAAAGCACGGAAGCCGTCGTCGGCATGAGCAAGCGCAAGGTCACGCGGCGCAACGTCTGCCCCGTGTTCGCCCCGGACATCATCGCGGACTCTTCCAGCGAAGGATCCATCGACTTGAACGCCGCAACCATCATGAGGAACGCGAGCGGCACCTGCCCAACCGAATGAACCCAGATCATTCCCGGGAGCGAAAAAACGTTGAATGGCGGCGACTGCAAACCAAAGAGATACATCAACGCAACGTTGACATAGCCGAACTTCGGGCTCAGGAGGAAAATCCAGGCAATCGATTCCAGCACGCCGGGCAGGATCAGCGGAACCACCGCCATCGGCACGAAAAGACTGCGCAGCGGCGTATTCGTCCTCTCGGTCAACCAAGCCAGCATCGTCCCCAACAAAAACGTCAACCCGGCCGATCCTGAGGCAAAGATGAGAGAGTTTAAAAAAGTAGAATAGGTATACTCACTGGCGAAAGCCTTTTGATAGTTTTGCAAGGTCAGAACGAATTCCCTAGGGGCCACCTCCATCTCAAAGCTGCCTTTCACAAGCATGAACAGGGGCAATACCGCAAGGTAGATCAGCACCCCGGTTCCCACTAAGGGGATCAAGAGTGCCGGATCGCGCAAGAGCGGGAAACCCGCCCTTTCAGTTCTTGGCAAAGCGACTGTGGCCATAAATCACCCCTAGGGCTTCCATGCCCCCGAGAATTGGAAGGTCAACGCAGCTTGAAGATCTCCTTCCAGATCTTTTCGTACTTTGGAAATTCCTTGAGATCGGCGGCGCTGATGGCGTAGATCTTTTCGGTCCGGGTCTTGTCCACCGGCTCGACCTTGGGGTGTGCCGGAGTGCGGCCCCCTTGCGCCATCGCCTTTTGTCCTTCCTGGCTTGCTATCCAGCGGGCAAATAACAACGCGGTATTTGGATGCGGCGCGTTCTTGAAAATACCCGTAGCGTTGATCGAGGCGACACCTTCGCTCAACATATAGTTCAGCGGCGCGCCTTTTTTGATGCGCCCGGGATAATGATGGGAATAGCACGTCCAACAGGCCGCGGCCTGGCCCGCCACCAGCAGTTCGGCGAGTTGCGAGTGACCCTTATGGAACTCCACGTTGTTAGCCGCGATTTTTTTTAGCAGATCGATCGCCTTCTCGTCGCTTTTGAACTTGTATTTGGCAAAAGCTAATAGCATTTCGAGATCTCGCGGCTCGGCAATCAACCGATTCTTCCACCGTGGATGGGCAAAGTCATCGAAAGACTTCGGCTCTTCCTCTTTCTTGACCAAGGTGGTGTTCCAGGCCGCGATGAAGAATTGCAGGTCTGAGGAGATCCAAAAGCTGCCCTTCATGCCTTCCGGGTACTCCGCCGACTCCGGCAGTTTGGTCTCAAGCAGAAGCCCCTGATCATGCACCTGGCCGACATTTTCCAGCGGGACTTGTATCACATCCGCCAGCGTCTTCCCGCCTCGAGCCTCGGTCACCGCGCGGGCGACTAGCTTGTCGGAGGTGGCATCGACGTGATTGACCTTAATGCCGGGAAAGCGTTTCTCAAAGATAGGAAGAATCTTCTCCGCGTTGATCTGGGCCAAGGTGGCGTAAAAATTTAATGTGCCGCCCTCTTTGACCGCGGCCTTATGAACTTCCTCGAGGCTCTGGGCCGGTACCACCGCCGGCAGAGCTACGGCTAAAAGGAAAATGACAAGCGCACATCCTCTAACTGCCACACGTCGGCTACAAACCATGCTAGAAACTCCTTCTCACTATCATCTACCGCCTAAATACTACTCAAAAAAGTCCGTTAACTTAATAGCAACTTTTACTCAACAGTCAACCGTTATCGCTGGCGCTATGCTACCTTAACTTGAATATCTCTTTCCAAATCTTCTCGTATTTGGGCCAGTCCTTTATTTCGTTGGCCCCGACAAAATAGCTCCTCTCGGGGCGGGTTTTTTCTACGGGTTCAACCTTCGGGTGCGCCGGAGTTCTGCCCCCTTGAGCATAAGCCTTCTGCCCTTCCTCACTGGCGGCCCAACGGGCAAAGAGCAGGGCAGTATTTGGATGGGGGGCGCCCTTGAAAACCGCTGTCGAGTCTATGGAAGCGGCTCCCTCCGAAAGGAAATAATCCACCGGAGCGCCCTTCTTGATCCTGGGCGGATAATGATGTGAATAGCAGGTGACACAGGCCGCAGCTTGGCCCGCCACGAGGAACTCGGCCAGCTCGGAGTGACCTTTGTGAAACTCCGGATTGTTGGCAGCAATCTTTCTAAGCAACGCGATCGCCTGCTCGTCGCTTTTATATTTCTTGGACAGCCCAATGAGAACCTCCACGTCCCTGGGCTCGGCGATCAGTTTGCCTTTCCATTTGGGATCGGCAAAGTCCTCGAACCCTTTGGGTTCGTCTCCTTTCTTCACCAGCCCGGTATTCCAGGCGCCGATAAAATAAATAATGTTACTCGCAATCCAATGTGAGCCCTTTAAGGCGTCCGGGTAAGCCGCTGCCTCCGGCAGGGTTTGCTCCAGCAGAAGCCCTTGCTGCTGGAGCTGCAGCCCGTTTTCCAGCGAGCCTTGAAAAACATCGCCGATCACACGGCCGCCGCGGGCTTCCGTAATCGCCCGGGCCGCGAGCTTGTCCGCCGTGGCGTCCACATGATTGATTTTAATGCCTGGAAAGCGCTTCTCGAACACCGGGAGGATCCTTTCGGCATTGATTTGAGCGAGTGTGCCGTAGAAGTTCAATGTGCCGCCCTCTTTCAATGCGCTTTTGTGCAGCTCGTCTAAGCTTTGGGCCTGGAGACTGGGGCATAGGAATATACCAGCAGCCACCATCGCAGCCAGTGCGAAATTCAGCTTATGAACCCGACTCATGGAACCTCCCTCCGTCACACGTCGATGACTATCTAAGTTTAAAGATTTCTTTCCAAACCTTCTCGTATTTGGGCCATTCCTTTATTTCATCCGCCCCGATGGCATAGATGTTCTCCGGCCGTGTTTTCTCAACCGGCTCAATCTTCGGATGCGACGGGGTACGGCCGCCCTGCGCGTAAACCTTTTGTCCCTCTTGACTCATGGTCCAGCGGGCGAACAGCCAGGCCGTGTTCGGATGAGGAGCGTTCTTGAAAACCGCCGTTCCCGATACCGTCCCGATACCTTCCGAGAGCAAGTAGCCAACCGGGGCGCCCTTCTTGATCCGCGGCGGAAAATGATGAGAATAGCAGGTAAAGCAGACCGCCCCCTGACCGGACACCAAAAATTCCGCTAGCTCTGAATGGCCCTTGTGAAACTCGACGTCGTTGGCGGCGATTTTTCTCAGAAAGGCTATGGCTTTCTCGTCACTCTTGAACTTGCGCCGGGCCAAGCCGATAAAAACTTCCACATCCCTCGGCTCAGCAATCAGTTTGCCTTTCCATTTGGGATCCGCAAGCTCGTCGAAGGATTTGGGCGTATCGTCCTTCTTAACCAGACTCGTATTCCATGCAGTAATCAGAAAGATAAGGTCAGTTCCCACCCAGGAGCTGCCTTTCAAACTGTCAGGATACTCCGCCGCCTCGGGAGGAAGCTTGTCCAAGAGGAGCCCTTGTTGTTGGACTTGCAGTAAGTTTTCCAGAGCTCCCTGAAAAATATCGCCGATGGTTCGCCCGCCGCGCGCTTCTGTAATCGCCCTGGCGGCGAGTTTATCCGCGGTGGCGTCGATATGATTGACCTTGATTCCGGGAAAGCGCTTCTCGAAAACGGGAAGAATCCTGGCTGCGTTGATTTGGGCCAGGGTGCCGTAAAAGTTGAGGGTCCCCTCCTCCTTGAGGGCCAGCTTGTGGACTTCGTCCAGACTCTGGCCAGCAACCGGCGATGAGAAGATAAAAAACAGGCAACTCAGGACTAGACCCGTAACACCGACACACACCCTGGGTTCAACTCTAAGCATAAGACCTCCCTTCCCTTGGAAGACGACCTAGGGATCTCCGCGGTTTATCTTCGCGCGCTCGGATTAGCGAAGCTTGAATACTTCCTTCCACACTTTCTCGTACTTGGTATAATTTTTCAGGTCGTCCACGCCAACCGCGTAAATGACCTTCGGACGAATGGGTTCGGCGGGTTCCACCTTGGGATGAGCTGGAGTCCGACCGCCCTTCGCGTAGACGGTTTGCCCTTCCTCCGAAGCCGCCCACCGAGTAAACAGCCATGCGGTGTTGGGGTGAGGTGCGTTCTTCATGACGGCTACTGCAATAATCCCGGCGGCACCTTCAGAGAGCATGTAATCTACCGGCGCGCCTTTTCTCTTGCGCGAAGGGTAATGATGCGAATAACAAGTGAAACAGGCCGCCGCTTGGCCCGCCACCAATAGCTCAGCGAGCTGGGAATGGCCCTTGTGGAATTCAACGTTATTGGCCGCGATTTTGGCAAGCACACCTCGGGCGGTCTCCAAGTTCTTATGCTTGTGCGTTAGGCCGATGAGAATCTCATAGTCTCGGGGTTCCGCAATCAAGCGCCCTTTCCAGCGCGGATCGCCGAAATCGTCCAAAAACTTCGGCGCCTCCTCTTTTTTGACCTTTTCCGTATTCCAGGCACCGACAAAGAAAATAAGGTTGTTGGCCACCCAGTACGGGCCTCTTAAATTAGCCGGATACTGAGCAGCTTCCGGTGGAGCTTTCTCCAAAATCAGTCCCTGGTCGTGAATCTTATTGATATCTTCCAGGCCGAATTCAACCACGTCCGCGATGGTCCTGCCGCCGCGGGCTTCCGTAATCGCTCTTGCCGCGAGCTTATCGGAGGTAGCATCCACATGGTTGATCTTAATGCCCGGAAACCGCTTCTCGAACAGCGGGTAGATTATTTCCGCATTAACCTGCGCGAGGGAGCAATAGCAGTTGAGAACCCCCTCTTCTTTGAGGGCCTTCTTATAAAGCTCATCGATGGTTTCGGTCTGAGCGGCTACAATCGCCGGGAGGGGCAAACCGAACAAGGCGGCCAATAGAGCGAATGTTTTTAATTGAAACCTCATATAGCGTTTCCTCCTGTGGTTTTTACCCAAACTACTTTTTTCCACCCTTCATCGCGCTTTGGAGTTTTCCTCTGAGGTCCGGGCTCATGGCTAAGAATTCACCAACCAGCTTGTGGATCTCTTCACCGATCATGGGATCGATTTCAAGCTTTGCCTTTCCCGCTTCCGCCAGCAATTCCTTATCGGCGAAGGTCTTCGCAAACGCCGTCTCCAGCGCCAGGGCCCGGTCAGCGGGCGCGCCCGGAGGTAAAACATAGACCTTACCGAAGGCATTTGGCGTACTTGTGCCGTACTTGAGGATCAAACGTTGCTCTTCGGTTTTGGCGATTAACGGTATGGTGGGCACGTTGGGCACGATCAAATCCTTGATCGGGGTCTCCGACATTTGCGCCAGGACCACCCATTCTCCGTTCTTGAACTTGTCAAAAGAAGTCACCTTCGATGAAGTCCAGGTGTTGAAAAATCCGTCCACCTCGCCGCTATCGATCGCCAACCGAACGTCCGCCGTTCCCTTGTAGCCGGTGACTACCTTCAGATTGGCGCCGAGAACATCGCGCACCAATATCGGAGCATGTTCCACCGTCGACCCGGGAATCGCTCCGATGCTTAATTGTTTTCCCTTGGCACCGATGATTTCATCCAGCTTGCTTACGCCGGGCTTGCGGGTAGTGATCATAAGATAGGTTTCACTCACCGGCACGGCCAGATAACGGAACTTGGCCATATCGAACTGCACCGCAGGATTGGCGAAGAGCTGCTCCAGAACAATCGGCCCGGAAATATTGCCGATCAAGGTGGCGTCCTTGGGAGCAGCATTGTAGGTATGATTGGCCGCGATGATACTGCCGGCGCCCGGCATATTGTCGACGATAACGGCGGGATTGCCGGGAATGTACTTCGGAAGATGCCGTGCGAGCACTCGGGAATACTGATCGTAACCCCCGCCCGCTGAAAAACCGACGACTATGCGGACAGTCTTACCGCGGTAAAAGTCAGCCACCGCTTTTTCATCGTAGCCGGCTTTCCCCGGCGCAGCGGCCTGGGCGGAAAAACCGGCCGTCGAATATCCGAGCAAGGATATCATCATCAGTAAAACCAACCCCTGCTTTGGTCGCATTCTTTCCTCCTGCGTAGCCCCTAAGCGTCGAACTTCAAACGGTTTTGCCTCACCGCTCCTATCCATCTATTTAGACGCGGATAACAACACTAACTTCAGTCTTAGCGCGCTGAAGTATATCTAACGGGCTGCTGAAAAACTCTGTTTGCAGGCTGCTCAAAAAGACTCAGAGGCAAGGCGC
>DAIRFP010000016.1:0-39586 GCA_036794995.1 Thermodesulfobacteriota bacterium
GAGTTATGCCGCGATCCAGTCCGCTTCTTTCGTAATCCGCCGCAGTTCCGCTCTGTCTTTTTCGGTGGGAAGCATCTCCTGCAGATGATCTGCGTAAGCCTTCTCGTCCAAAGACTCGCCTTTCACGCTAAAGCGCTTATCCTTGTATTCCCCGATGCTCCGCCTGAATTTAATGTTCGGCACGTAAAGTGCGGCCTTGCCCTCGCCAACCTCCTTGTTCAAAAGCCCGACCAGTCCCTCCACTTCCTGATAGTAAAGCTCGCGAGCAGCTTCATTGACCGCTTCCGGGTCTTTCAGCGGACCTGCTTCTTCCTCATTGAACCGCCCCTTCAAACCCCACTGATAAGCCTTGGCGGCGCCTCTGGAGCGCTCATGGCCGAAGAGATCGAAACAGACCGGCAACCAGCGGTTCAAGACCTTCTGTATGATCTCAACTGGAACCTTTCCGACCCGGAGAATTCTTTGCAGTCCGCTAAGACCGGTCAGAAGATGAAAGGATTCTTCGTTCAACATAGGTCCCATGCTGCCGCTTAGCGGCGCAAATCCCGAATGGCTGAGCATCTTGAGCTGATACATCCCGTCCCGATCGACGAAGGCGGTAAAGGTGAAGAAGTCGATCCAGTCCTCAACGGGCTCGTTAAAGGCTCCCAGAAGCCTTTCCTTTTTATCTGCGCGGCGTTCCAGAAGCTTTCGTGCCTCGGCTTTGCCCTCGTCGCCGAAGTAGCGCACCAAGAGGTAGCTCATCTGCCAGCCGTGACGCATCTCCTCGGCATTGATCCTCACGATACTGCGGAGATCCCTCTCCGTCGGCGCCGAATCAAGCAGCTTGCGCTGCAGTTCCACCGAAGCAAACTCCGTATCTCCCTGTATGGCAATCAGCCTTAGTAGAAGATCCTTCACTTCAGGCCGCGGTATGTCGGTCGCATTCAGCCATTTCCGCGCGCCGCCGAATTCACCAAACCCAATCTCCGCTTGCTTTGGCTCGGCAAACTTTTCACTGAACTCATATCCTTGGAGTATCGATGAAAAGAGTCTCGCGTCGTAGCTGATATCCTTTTGCCAGGCCTGAAAGGTATCCTTCCAGTCATCGAACGTGTCGATCCTTCTGCTTTCCATGCACACCTCAGAGCAAATAGCGTCTCGATGGTCTTGTCTGCAAACGTTCTATCTTTTCAACATGTACTCGAGATCTTCGAGCAACGATTGGAGATCTTCCTCGTGCGCGACTTCATCTTGGAGAATTTGCAATACGACGTTATACGTAACCGGGTCTTTCCCTTGAACCGATTCGAGCAAACGCTTGTAAAAGCCGATGGCGCAACGCTCGCCCTGAATGTTCTGCTTGAGAATGGTTTCGACAAATGGATCGTTGGGCGCGTCATAGCCGCAGTTGGTTAGCTCGTACCATTGCTTTGGCTCCGTCACCGGGGTCCCTCCCAACTGGATAATCCGGGCGGCGATCATATCCGCATGGCGCAGCTCATCTGTGGCGTGTTGCAATAGCTCTGCAATCACTGCCTCCTTCATCGGTCCCTTCACCACCTTGGCGCCAAGCCAATATTGGTAGTAAGCGAGCCATTCATCGGCAAACGCTATATTAAGTACTTTGAGCAATTGCTGAACATCCATCCCGACGATTTCGATTCCTTTGGTTCCCATCCTATGTCTCCTCTTAGGCGTTTGGATGAGCAACTGCCATGCCACGAATCGTTGTTGGTTTTTATCCAATTTAGTCTTCAGCTTTTCGCACTAACGAGAGCCGGAATCGTCTGCGGTTGCAATATTGCAAAAATTGCTGCAGCCATGGAGCACCTCAATGATTTGTCACGCATACACATTAAGTAAAGCGCGCAGACAGCGCGGGATCATCTGGTTCATGGCTTTCTCTCCCTTTGGGAAACTTTTAGGACCGAGTCCACAGTGTCAGCCCGGACAGTGGTTTTCATCAGAGAATTCTCCTTCAGCTAACTGATACCGCTGACGACTTTTACGCCGGGTTAATTTTGTTGGCCTTCATTTTATTCACCGGTGAGAATTTCCAACCCGGTTTCTTTCATTAATGAGAATTTCAACCACGGTCTTCAGCGAGACTGCTCTGGTATGTGAATTGCGGAGCAGAACACCGAGGAAGGAATAAGTTCTGAAAACCCCTGTTGAAAGAATGAGGAGAACGAACATGACCGTGGGTCGCTTTATACTTTACTTTGGAATTTTGCTTGGCGCTTTGATTTCGACAGCCACCAGGGGACGCCCCCAGGAAACGGAGGTGATCGCCGGCGGAGAAATCGAATATCAAAATCATTGTGCGATCTGTCATAGCGTCGATGGGAGAGGCCGCGGCATCATGGCCAAGTTTCTCACCATCTCACCCCCCAATCTGACCCAGCTCGCAAACAAAAATGCCGGAAAATTTCCCTTTTGGCAGGCCTTTCGAGTCATTGACGGTCGTGAAGAGGTCCGCGGGCATGGGACACGGGAAATGCCCATCTGGGGCGCTCGTTTCCAGGCCGAAGCCCGAGGTAACGATCCGGGCGCGCGGTCCCAGGTCTCAGGACGGATACTGAGCCTGGTCTTTTATCTCCAGCACATTCAGGAATAAAGCAGTGCGCTTACCGCAAGGCCGTGATATGTCTCAAAGTCTAGCAGGCTGCTGAAAAAGCCTCATATGCTTCGTTGCGCTCAATCGCCTCGCTCCAACGTACTGCCTAAGTACGCCTCCGCTCGTCGATTTTTCGCGCGCCTTGCCTCTGAGTCTTTTTGAGCAGCCTGCAAACAGAGCTTTTCAGCAACCTGCTAGATATTGCAGCCGACCAGTGGAGGCGATTATGTGGGAGCTAATTGGACCCGCGGGTACATTCGTCATCATCGTCGTGATCTTGATCGCCAGCGGCATCAAGATCCTTAAGGAATACGAACGCGGCGTTATTTTTCGCCTGGGGCGCATGGTTCCCCCTCGTGGCCCGGGCATTACCTATCTCATTCCCCTCGTTGAGAAGATGGTTCGCGTAGACCTCCGTACCGTCACCATGGACGTACCCCCGCAGGACGTCATCAGCCGAGACAACGTATCGGTAAAGGTCAGCGCTGTTCTGTACTTCAGGGTCATCGATCCCAATCGGGCGATCCGCGAAGTGGCAAATTATCTTTTTGCCACTTCCCAGCTCGCCCAGGTGACATTGCGCAGTGTCTGCGGCCAGGCAGAACTGGATGAGCTGCTTGCCGAACGCGAAAAGATCAATACTCGAATTCAAGAGATCCTCGACTCACAAACCGATCCGTGGGGGATCAAAGTCGTCCTGGTAGAGGTAAAGCACATCGATCTGCCGCAGGAGATGCAGCGTGCCATGGCCAAACAGGCGGAAGCGGAGAGAGAAAGGCGGGCAAAAGTGATTCACGCGGAGGGCGAATTCCAGGCCTCCCAAAAGTTGGCCGACGCCGCGGAAATCATCGAAAAACAGCCCGCCGCGATGCATCTCAGGTTTCTCCAAAGCCTGGTCCAGGTAGCGGCGGAAAACAACACGACCGTGGTTGTGCCTGTAGCCGTGGATCTCATTGCGGGCTTGCTAAACCAAAAACGAGATTGAATAACGTGTCGGATGGCACGCGATAAAAATTTAGCCGCGCTCTGAAGCGGCTGGCTTGGGTTGTCCGGTGCCGGGTCGATCGCCCCCGCCCTTGAGAAAAACCATGCCTCTCAAAATCTTGACAGGTTCCGCAAACTGCCGCTTGGCCGAAGAGATCGCCGAAAAAATCGGCGCGCCGCTGGTGCAACGAATTCTAGAGCGCTTCCCAGACGGCGAATTGCACGTTGAAGTGCAGGAAAGCGTCCGCGGGCACACGGTCTATCTCGTCCAGCCAACCGGCCCATCCGTAGACGAGCATTTAATGGAACTGTTTCTTCTGGCCGATGCCTGCCGTCGCGCCGGGGCGGTGCATCTAACAGCCGTCGTCCCCTATCTCGGCTACGCCCGCCAGGATCGTAGGGCGCGCGGACGTGAACCGCTCAGCCTCCGATTGCTCGCTGATCTGCTGGAGAGGAGTGGGATTCAGCGGGTGGTCGCCGTTGATCTTCATAGCCAGGCCGTCGAAAGCGCATTCAGGATTCCCGTTGAACATTTGAGTGCCGTTGCCATATTAGCGGAAGCGGTCCGCCCCTCGGTTCGTAACAACACAGTGATCGTCTCTCCGGATCTAGGGGCTGTAAAAATGGCAGAGCACTACGCAAGGCACTTGGACTTGCCGGTCGCTATTATTCACAAGACACGAATAAGCGGAGGAGAAGTGAGCGTCCAGCGCATTGTGGGTGATGTCCGCGATAAGCAAGTCTTGGTGGTGGACGATATGATCACGACCGGCGGAACCATAGAGAAGGCGATCAAGGCTCTGCTCGCAGCGGGCTGCTTATCCTCGGGCCTCAAGGTCACCGCAAGCCATGGTTTGCTTGTGGGCCCCGCCGCGGACCGACTCGGAAAGCTCCCCATCGAGAAAATATACACTTCCAACAGCCTCCCTATACCTGATCGATTTCCCGTGCCCATTGAGGTCTCGTCACTGGCCGGGATTTTGGCGGAAACGATGCAACGGCTTCATGCCAGCGAGTCAATCGCCGGATTAATCGATCATCAATGAATCATCCACCGGGAAGACTCGCCTAGCTCCTGGACGAATTTTGCTCTCTCAAGGTCGGGAATCTAGGCGCTGCTTTTTCTTATTCCTAGTGATAGACAGCCTCCGTGATTTGTGAAGCGCAAGGAAAACCTACAAAACTTTTCTGGCATCACTATTGCGCAGTAATTTATTGAAAGGAGTCGTCGTATGAATACTCCTCTGCTGATTTTGATAGCGGCAGTTATCCTTCTGGGACTTTTCTATGTCGTCCTGCCGTTCGCGCGGGACGTATACAGGCGGTTTCGTTGCCAGAAAGTCGTAACGTGCCCGGATACCCACGGGCTCGCCGAGGTCAGACTCAACGCGCCCTGGGCTGCCTTCACAGCGGCTTTTGGCAAACCTCTATTGCGCGTAAAGAGCTGCACCTTGTGGCCAAGAAAGAAGCACTGTGCGCAACGGTGTGTCAAAGAAAACTGGCCGGTGGAATAGAAAAGGAACAGCCATGAACGACCTGACTAAACTTGTCGCGATCCTCGTGTTCACATCGATCTGGTATGCCATGACCTTGATCGGCCGTGCGCTCTTTAAGCCCTACGAGAAACTAAGACTCGTCTGGTGCCCCGAAGTGCGAAGCCTGTCTTTTGTCGAGACCGCGGCGGCATCCAACGGTAACGATGCAGTGGTGCCGGTGAAGCGTTGTCTCTTGTGGCCGGATCATAAAGCCTGCGGACAGCGATGCGTCAAGTAGGGAACGGAAACATCCAAGTTCAAGGTCAGAGGAGGCTAAGCCCAGTCTTCAGCTGTTTCGGCCACGCGCCGTCCTTGCTGCTCGTCCACGCGTTGCAGCAGCAGAGCGCCAATAATAAACAGGAAGGTCACCGAGACGATTCCCCACCGGCTGCTGCCAGTGAGTTGCCCCACGAAACCGAATAGGGCCGGCCCGATAATGCCCGCCAGTTTCTCACCGGTGCTGAAGAAACCAAAAAATTCGGTGGTTCGCGCCCTTGGGACCATGCTAGCGAATAGCGACCGGCTCAGCGCCTGGGTCCCGCCCTGCACCAGTCCTACGAGAATCGCCAGGAGATAAAAATGCCAGGCGCTCTTCATAAAAAACCCGGCGACGGAGATGAACATGTAAACCGCCAACCCTAAAAGAATCGAGGCCTTGGCGCCCAGACTCTGAGCGAGCACGCCAAAGCCTAGTGTGCTGGGAAAGCCGACCAATTGGGTTAAGATCAGCGCGATCAGCATGTGGTTGTGATTAATGCCGACCTCATCGCCGTAGGCCGTCGCGATCTTGATGATGGTGCCGATGCCGTCGTTGTACAGCCAAAACGCGGCTAGAAAAAATGCCACCTGCCGGTAGCGGCGAATCTGTCTAAAAGTGCCAGCCAGCCGCTGAAAACCGCTCATCACTGCCAGACGAATCGACAGTGGCTCCTGCTCACCCCAGCGGGGCTCCGATAAGTTGCAGAACAACGGCAAAGCAAAAACAAGCCACCATATACCGACACTGACAAAGCTCGCACGCAAGGCAAACTCCCGGTCGGGCATCCAGAACCAATCCGGCCGGAGGAGCCAGAGGACATTGATGATCAGGAGCAACCCGCCGCCGAGATAACCCAGTGCGTAACCCCGCGCGGAGACACGGTCCATATCGTGCGGCCGCGCCACTTGCGGGAGCAACGCCTCGTAAAAAATGTTACCACCGGCAAACCCCATGTTGCCCATCGCGAAGATTAGCGATCCGAGCAAAAACGTATCCTTGCCGAGAAACGCGAGACCCATCGATCCTACTACTCCGAGTACCAGGGCTACGGCAAGGAAGCGCTTTTTGCCGCCGACGATATCCGCTATCGCGCCGAGCACAGGACCGATCAAGGCAACCACCAAGAGCGACAAGGAAGTGGTATAGGCCCAGTAAGCCGTCGCGTTCTCGGGAGAATGACCGGCGTTTGACACCAAGCTACGGTAGTAAACTGGAAATACCGCCGTTAGGATGACGACGGCAAAGGCGGAATTCGCCCAATCATACATCGCCCAGGCGTTAATGACACGCTGATAGTCACGCTCCGGCGCCTGCGCTGAAGGCGTTGAGTTGTGCTCGTCCATGTTGTTACGCGGAACGTTTGGGAGCTTCGAAGAGCGATTGCCTGTCTTCGGAATATCAGTTGCCAAGTCTCAACCGGCAAAAATGTGGAGTCTGAGATCGCCACGGAGGTATCCGCTCCGCGAGCTTGCGACATACTTGCAGGCTGCAGGCTACGATCGAATCACTAATACCGGGGTACTCGAGTGGCGGACCACTCGCTCGGTCACGCTGCCTACCAGCCAGCGCCCAATCCCCGATCGACCGTGGGTGCTCATGGCCACGAGATTGTCCGGCATCTTTTTAGCTAAGTCTATGATCCCGGCAGCAGCTCCTTCAGCGCCACCCTCAATCAATACAGATGAAACATCGGCTAACCCCGCAGCGCGCAGCTGCTGCACTTTCTCATTCAGGTAATCGGTTGCCGCTGAGCCGGCCTGCGCCCAAAGCTCTTCCTGGCTCTGGACATGCGTCCCAAACACAGGAAGCACCGGTTCCGGCAGCTCGAAGATAAAGCGCACCAGGACACGCACCAACACGACTTTTAACTTCAACCGAGCAGCTAAGCCCGTAACTGTTGGCAGCACCTTTTCCGCCAACGCGGAACCGTCCAACGGCACCAGGGCCGTGCTTAACGGCGCCTCTCCACCGCTCTCACTCTGTTTGGGCCGCACCAGCAACAAATCGTTTCTCGTCCCATGTAACACTTTCTCGGCAACGCTTCCTAGTAGCCACCGCTGAGCCCCTGAGTATCCATGCGTAGCCATGGCAATCAGGGTGTCGGGTTGCGCCGTCCCATGATCGACAATCAGATTCTCCGGGTTCCCCAGTGCTATGGTACACTTGACGTCCGTGATTCCGGAAAAAGACACTGCTATTTTCTCCAAGTATGCGCCAACCGGCGCCGCCGGCACATACCCTCCGGACTGAACCGGCTCATTGACACGCAGGAGTTCCACGGGGAGCTGGATGGCCCTAGCCATTGCGCGCACGTAAGGCAGGACTCCCTCCGACAGGGTCGATCCGTCCAACGGAACCAGTATCCTGTTGTACATCAAGACCTCCCAAGGATCTGCCTCTCGTCGTCCCTCGCTGCCAGGTTGGACGCGTGAATCTTGTAAGTCGGCTCACGGAGGCTGCAACAGCGCGGGGGGAAGCAGCTTCGGACTATGGCGCTGCCCCGAACGGCTTCAGTCACGGCGGCGCATGAGAAACCCGAGTATCAGACCGATTCCGGCAGCGATCCCTACGGTGGCCCAGGGTTGCTCGCGTAAATACGCGGCAGCAGATTCTTTGGCCACTTCCGCCTTCTCACGCAAGACCCGCTCCTGTTCGGCCAGCGCTGTCTTCGCGTCCTCAAGCTTTAGCCCCAGCCGCTGACGCAAATCCGCGATGCTCTCACCGGTATGGCTGGACGTGGTCTTGAGCAGTTCCTGCACGTCGTTGATGAGTGTCTTGAAATCGGAAGCCAATTTTTCTCTTGTAACCTCGTTCATAAAAACCTCCTCGATATTTTCTATTCAGCCTTCGGTTGCGCCGCTTCAACGAAGTATTGCTACTACTCCATTTCTGACGCAAGCCAGTATGGCTTTACTTTAGCTCTGTTGGCATTCAGTTGGTAGCAGACTGTTTGGATTGGCCAGGATAACGCTAGGCCGCGGATCTTAGAAACCCACCCTGGGGAGGCTAAGCTAGCTCGGCCCTGCTTTTATGACTACACTAGTTCACGGCAGACATTGCCGGTTCCCTCTTTTGCAGGATCGTCGCTACCTCCTCATCAGAAACCTGAGAAAAATTTTCAAAGAACTGTCCCACCGCATAGAATTCAGCCGGCACATCTAGACAGACGATGGCATCTGCCTCACGGCGCATGGCACGGGCCGCGGCGGGCGACGCCACGGCCACGGCGGCAACCAACTTCTTCGGCTTGCTGCGGCGTATCGCGCGCAACGCAGCGGTCATGGTGGAGCCCGTGGCGACCCCGTCGTCCACCACGATAACAATGCGGTCATGAGGATCGATGGGTCCCCGGGAGGGCGTATATCGTGCCCGCCGTTCTCGCAGGATCCCCAGTTGCGCCTGTTTCTCAGCTTCAAGATAGGGACTATCAATATCGAGACCGTATCCCGGCAAGAAAACGTTCCCGGCCTCATCGATGGCGCCGATCGCAAGCTCAGGCTGATCCGGTGCGCCTAGTTTGTGCACCAATACAACGTCCAGTTCTCCCCCCAGCGCATCCGCAATGATCTCCGCCATCCCGATCGCGCCCCGCGGGATTGCCAGAACCAAAGGGTTCTTGTTCTGATAGTAAGCGCTCAACCTGCGTGCCAGTAGATGTGCAGCGTGTTCTCGGTTCTCAAATAGCATAGCTTTTCTCCTTGCTTGTTTGCGCCAATCTAATGCTGAGACAGATCGCTCACCGCCGCAGGTGATAGATGCCGGCTTAAAAACGTTCGCCTACGGCGACACCAAAGATCTCTTTTCCTCGGCGAGCTTCATGCAACCGTTTGCTCATTCTGCTCGACAAACGCTCTCAGTAAATCGGTCACCGAGATCATGCCGACCAGAGTCTCGCCATCAACCACCGGCAAAGAACTGATGCGGTAGGTCTCCAAAATTTTGGCCGCTTCGACCAGCGTCGTGTCAGACGACACACGCAGAGGATCAGCGGTCATTGCCGCTGTGACCCTGAGGTTTTCCGTATAACGGCGAATTTCCGTTTCGTCTCGGAACAGAGGATACGACGGCGTCACTTGGCGGAGATCCCGGTCGGTTACGATGCCGATAAGCCTACCCCTCTCCACCACCGGCACAGCCCTGATATCACGCCTCCGGAGCAAGTCGACGACAGTTTGTAGGGAGTCGTCTGGGGCGACCGTGAAGGGATCACGACTCATCCGGTCGTGAACTCTCAAGACATTTATCGGCTTTTTCATGGTAGTCGCACCTTCGGCACTAGCTAACGCATACTGCGTGCCACGTCAAAACGCATCATCGATCGAAATTCAGTGACTTAAACTCGAAATGGCCATTCGGCCTTCGGCAAGAATTGAGAAGAGAAGAGCAGCGAGATTTTGTGGTCAGGGAAGCGTACAGTCCTTGGGCTCTTAGGCAGTCGGCGGCGCCGCAAGGCGAGCGCGCGCCGTTTAGATTAGCCTTCGACGTCCAGTTTCTCGAGCTTCCGATAGAGCGTCGAGAGACTCAGGCCCATCAACTCGGCGGCACGCATTTTGTCTCCGCCGGCCTTGTCCAAGGTGCGCTGGATGTGACTTTTTTCATAAAGCTCCACGGCCTTGGTAAGATTATCTTCAGAGCTAAAGTCACCATCGTCTATTTGCTGTCCCGGCAAGTCCGCCGGGGAAATCCACTCGCCGTTGCCGAGGATCATTGCGCGTTCCAAAACGTTGTCCAACTCGCGAATGTTGCCCTTCCAAGGAAGCGACATGAGAATCCGCATGGTTGCGCTGTCGACTCCCTTGTAGCTCGTCTTCATCTCCAGGTTATGGCGATGGATGAGATGCTCCACAAGCCCGGGCAGGTCCTCGAGCCGTTTGCGCAAAGGCGGAATATGAATGTCAAACACGTTAAGGCGATAATACAAATCGTCGCGGAAACGGCCGGCGTCTACCTCTGCCTTGAGGTCCCGGTTGGTGGCGGCCAGAATTCGAACATTAACCTTGACCGGAGTCGTGGAGCCCACCGGCAGGACCGTCTTTTCTTCAAGCACTCGCAACAATTTCGGCTGAAGGCTCAATGGCATTTCGCCGATTTCGTCCAAAAAGATCGTACCGCTTCGGGCCCTCTGAAAAAGCCCCTCTTGCGATCCCACAGCACCGGTAAACGAACCCTTCATATGGCCAAACAACTGGCTTTCGAGAAGATTCTCCGGAATCGCGCTGCAGTTCACGGGCAGAAAGACATTGTCTTTGGCGGGACTGTGGGCGTGAATCATGCGTGCGACGACCTCCTTGCCGACACCGCTTTCACCGGTAAGCAGAACGGTTGTCGGAGCCGGAGCGACTTTTTTCACCATGACCGTGATTTCCTGCATCGCCTGACTGCGACCCAGCGGTCGATCCGGACTAAATTGGCCGTTCACTTCCCGGCGGAGCAACTGGTTCTCCCAAGCCAGCTTCCTGTGACTCATTAGATGCTGCACCTTACGCAGCACATCCTCGAAGATAAGCGGCTTCAAGAGATAATCTTGGGCACCGAGATGGATCGCGTCGATAGCGGTTTCGACGGAGGCATGAGCGGTCATGAGTATGACCAAGGTCTGAGGGGAAACATCCCGTACATAGCGCAGCACAGCCATTCCGTCCGATCCCGGCATCATGAGATCCGTAAGCACCACGTCGAGATCGTGTTGATTGACTATAGCGATCGCACTGTTTCCATCCGCAGCCTCGTGAACTTCATATCCTTCCCCTCTCAAGAGCTCACCGAGACTCTCCCTGGCCGAATCTTGATCTTCAACGACAAGAACGGTTCCAGTCAATTCAATAGCCCTTCCTTTTTTCGCAACATTGAGAAGCTCTTCTCATTAATGAACATTGGATAACAGTATATTTCAGAAACTGCTCTGGTTAAACTGTAAAGCAAGAGCTAAGCCAGCGCAGGAATGGACAGATTTCAACTCTGGTTTCGGGGCAGCTCAAGGTGAAAAGTAGTACCTTCTCCAGGCCGGCTGCGGTAGGAAATATTTCCGCCGTGGGCGGTAACGATTTGTCGAACGATGACCAGGCCTATGCCAGTTCCCTCTTTCTTGGTCGTCATAAAGGGCTCGAAAGCATCGATGTCCAGGGGAATGCCAGTCCCGATATCCGTAATATCGATGGACACTCCCGCCTCACTCGCACGAGCCTCGATAATTACTTTGCCACCGCCAGGCATGGCCTCCGCGGCATTCTTAATAAGGTTGAGTAAAGCCTGTTTGATCTTGTCCCCATCAACCGTAACTGTAGGCAGATTCGCCGGTGTGAAATACTCTATCTGGATGTTCAGCTGGGCAAAGTGCGCCCGTTGAATCTTTATGACCTCATCAATCAAACCGGCAAGCTCAGTAGGCTGAAAATGATATCTTTCCTTCCTTGAGATCGTGCGGAATTGCCCAGCCAGCTGGTTGAGGCGAGAGATCTCATTCCTTAGTCTGCGAACAGTCGCCGTCACTTGGCTGTCCGGTGGACCGGGGTGCCTGCTGAGCCGTTGCTCCAGAAGTTGAATCGTCAAGGACATGCCGTTAAGCGGATTGGCGAGCTCATGGCCAATCTTAGCAGCAGTCGTTCCAATAGTAGCCAGCCGCTCGCGTTCCACCAATTGCTGCTGCAACCGGGCTTTTTCAGAGACGTCACGAATGAAGGCAGCGTAATGAACCTCCTGGTCCACTTCGATTTCGGTAACGGACAATTCAATGGGAAACAGCTCGCCGTTTTTTCGCTTGGCCGTTACCGAGCGAATGCGGCCGATGGCGCGGGCTTCGCCGGTTCGTTCATAGCGAGCGATATAGCCATCGTGTTCGGAGGCATAAGGCTGGGCCATAAGTTCATTAACCTTTTGGCCGACGATTTCTTCCGCGGCATAGCCAAAGATCCGTTCGGCAGCAGGATTGAACAACACTACACAACCTCGTCGATCGATGGAAAGCACGGCGTCCTGGGTAGTGGCGATGAGACTGCGTAGCCAGGAGGCGCTACGTCGGACCGCTTCTTCGGTCTGCTTCTGTGCCGTCACGTCGCGAAACACAACCACCAAGCCCACAACTGCGCCCTCCAACCTAATGGGCGAAGAACTATAGACGACATGGAAGAAAGTCCCGTCCTTGCGAATAAATACGTCTTCGTGATTCGCTAGGGCCGTTCCCTTCTCCAATACTTGCAGCCCTGGGCACTCCTCGGCGGGAAAGAGAGTGCCGTCGGCATGTTCGTAATGGGTCATGTCGTGCATCTTGCGGCCCAGCAGTTCGGCACTCGGCCAACCGAAGAGCCGCTCCGCAATTGGGTTGATGTAGGTCACCAGACCTCGGGTATCTAGGACGTAAAGCCCTTCGCCCATATTGGCCATGACCGCCTGATCGAACTGCAACGTGAGGCGTAGCTGCTCCTCGCTCTCGCGCAACGCCTGCTCGGCCCTCTTACGCTCGATAGCTTCCGAAAGCACATTCGCCACAGATTCCAGGAAACGAATATCATCCTCATTAAAAGCCCGCCGCTTCACCGTGTGAGCGCCCAGAACACCAAAGGGCCGGTCTCGACCGGGAATGATTACGCTCATGCCGCTCACAACCCCGTGCTCGTGGAGCAGGGGTGGCCCGATGAAGCGTGTCTCTGTTCGCAGATCGTCCACAATCACTGCCTGATTGGAGAGCAAGCTATAACCGGCCTGTGACTGGGTGCCTGCGCTGACCTTTTCCTGCCCCACAACTCCCTCTTTCCAGCCGAAACCTGCGCACAGAAGCAGGTTGTTTCCGTCCGGTAAGAGCTCCAAGACTTTGCAATACTCTATCCCAAGGGTTTCGGCGACAACCACGCAGGCCTCATCCATCAGAGCAAGAAGGTCGTCCAGGCCCAAAGCACATTGACCTATCTGAACCACCGCCGCTTGCTGGCGTACCCGCGCTTGCATCTCTTCCTCGATCCGTCTTCGCTCGACGATTTCTCTTTTCAGCGCCGCAGTGCGCTCCTCAACTCGCCCTTCTAGTTCAGCGTGCGCCTCACGCAGCTCCTCCTCGGCCCGCTTGCGCTGAATTGATGCGCCCAATTGAGCCGCAACGTGCGAAACCATCTCAACCAGACGCTTATCTTCAGGGCGAGATTCAAACATGAGAAATGCCAGCACCGCCGTTGCTTTATCAGCTCCGATAACGGGTATTCCCAACGCGGATTTGAGGTTGCATTTCTTCGCTACCTCGCAGCGGACAAATTCTTCTGGCGCGATGGTAATATCCTGTAGCCACTTTGACTGTTTGGTTTGCCAAACTTTTCCAGGTAATCCTAGTCCCGGGGCAAATCTAAGACTTTCGCTGAAACAACGGAATCGATCCAAATCTTGGTTTTCTCGATGCCAGGCAACCTCAAACTGGAGGACATCCTCGTTGGCGTTCGGAACCCAAATCTCGCCATAGTCCCAACCGGTCTGTTCGCAGATTTGCCGTAGGGCCATCTTTGACGCTGAGTGAAAATCCTGTGCTTCAGCAAGAGCCCGGGTTACGGCTAGAAGTAAGCGGAGTTCCTCCTCAGCCTCCAGGCGCCCTGCGATTTCCGCCCGCAGCGCCTGGTTAGCCTTTGTAAGGTCATCGAGCTGTTTGGAGGGCCTATCTTGGTCCAATCTTTTCTCCTGATTCAAATAGGATGCTCAATAGGCTCATATACCGTACACCCCGTCAAAGCTAAGAATCCCAAATCCTGCGCGCGGCCGCGCCGTTTCTTCTCGCAAACAGGAAGATTGAAATCTGCTCCCCATGTAACCTATAGAAGTCGCCTTTGTCTGTTCCCTAGGTTACAGAGTTTTTCCGGCATGACCCTACATCGCTATCGCGCTCTTTTACAACTCATGCAGAGCGCTGGCAACATATTTGCACTCAATACTTTATCCAAGTGGGCCAGGGTGAAAACCATGACTAAAGAAATTCTTCAGTCTTCAGATCTTCGCGCTTTGCAGGTACTGCAGGACTTTTCCCCTGGCCAGCTGAATCAGTTAAGCCGCAGTATGACAGTGCTGAATGTGAGAAAAGGAGAAGTCATCTACCGGCCGGGGGAAGTGGCGGAGAATCTTTATTTGGTACTGGGAGGAGAGGTCGGTCTGTCCCTTTTGGGAAGCAAGGGACGCGCGCTCCGCTTAGTGGTCCTCTCTCCAGGAGAGTTCTTTGGCCAATCGGCACTCGTTCCTAGCTGGCGCCATGTCGGCCACGCCAGCGCGCTGCGCGAGTCACGAATCGGCGAGATCCCGGTGCGGATTCTTGTAGAGAAAGTCTGTGGTCTTAGTTGGAAAAACTTTTCCGCCTTAACCGAGAATACACTCAAACCCTTGCTTCTGGTCTCGCTCCGCCGCGCCATGTACTTGGTGGAAGATCTCCCGAACCGACTGGCCTCGACGCTATGGGAATACGCTAGCCATCCCGAGGCCAGCAAGAAGGGTGGGCTTCTCCCTTTGTCATTGACTCATGAAGAACTCTCAGGGCTTGTAGGCGCCTCCCGCCCGAGAGTATCGCTGGCGCTAAAAAAGCTCGAGGAAAGAGGCTTCTTTGTCCGCAAGGGAAAACAGATCATGGTCCAGCAAGCCGCGCTGGGCGCCTATTTACGACGCGAATACGAATTTTTGCTATAAAGCTTGCCGCTGTGCATAAGAACCCAAAGACCTGGCCTATGACCGATGATCGGAAGTGTGTCGGGATCAAGCACCCAAACCGCTTATCGATCCCAGAGCACCGGTGAATAACCGGAGAAGACATTGATCTCAAAACCGAGCTGAATTCAAAGCAAGCCTGCGAATATTTTACTCCACCTTTATCCATTGCTGGCGGTTGCGATTGCGCATGACAAGCTTACGAATCCATAGACAGTGATCTCTTTTGCCATTATCCGGAGGCAGGTATTGCTCGAACGCTTTTGCCACTATTCGTCCAACTTCCTCCCATCTCCTCCGGCCTGTTCTCTCCTTAAAAAGGATCGCTATTTCCTCGGCGCAATTTGCCAAGACGCTTTGTGGAGGCCGACCTCGTCGAGGCCTAATCTCTTTCATCCACTCGGCGATCCAAAACAGAATTCCCTTCTCACCAGGAGGTTGGAGTAAGTCGGTGGCTTGGTAGTTCACCTTCCGGCCGATACATTTCACCCTGATTGACAAGACTCTTGGATCGCTCCTCAGGAACGGCGCCAGTCTGAGGAGGATCTTGTCGGCGTTTTTTAGAATACGCTTGGCGTTTTCCAAACGTTCTTCATTGCCGAAGAAGTCTTCGGTTTCCAGGATAAGCTTGTAGTGAGACAGCCACAGGAGAACAACCATCTCAATCTGCTTTTCCAGCACACTCTTTCGCGAGTAACTCTCCGCGTTGAGACTCGATCCTAGATTAAGATCAAGGTTGGAAAACTCAAAGTCATTCTCACCTCTTCGACCGAGTTTTAACGATCGAATTCCCCTTTCGCCCTTTTCAATATTGGCATTACTCATAGCCCGCAGTTCATATGAAATTGGACGATACCAAACTCGGATAGTGCTCTGTCATAACGCTGAGTTCACCTCTAAATAAAGCGACTGGAAAAATTCGGATTTCCGATATTCCGAACAACTAGGCAACCTTGGAAGTGCATAGATCATACCATCTTCCGATTTCGGTCTTCCCTTCTCGCGTTTACGGTCCCTATTCTTACAAGTGACGATGGATTTCGCAGAGTCGGGAAAGGCCCCATACTTTGATCACCGCGAACCGAAACGGGTCGCTCACGTCGCGGACATTGCGGCTGATTTACATCTTCGGAAGTTCTAAATCCGGTATCGGCTGGCATGCGCTTTGCCGTCTAATGAGATGTACGCGGAGGCGGTCATGGTAAACGAAACTGAACTATTTTATCTGGTCGTTCTGATCCTTCTCACGTTGATCGTTCATCTTGTTCTTACAGCGACAGGTCCGCGGGGGGACGGGAAAGATCACCGTTAAGACTGCGAGAGGAGATCCTCGGTGAGAGCGATCAGAAAAACGCTTTTTGCTAAGGCTTGGCAACCCGTGGCGATCCCGAGTGATCGGCCATAAACCTTCGGCACGACTCGTAGTTGGGTAGCGGGCAAAAGCGTCTGCGGATGTCATCCCGACAACTGTATCGATATGGGAATCGATGCTGATAAGCCGAGCGCACGACGTTACGAAGCTCGTCGGCTGGAAGCTCGATACCGTTTTTTTCGTTCCACTCAAATAGTTTGTCGCTAGCCTCATCTTCGCTAAGCCCCAGCAGGCGCAGCTCGGAAGCCAGGCGAATCGCGCAGTTGTTGCGGTAGCCGGGTTCGACGTGGCTTTCCCAGATCTTTTGCAGCGAAGCGCAGGGAAACGTGAGTTGAGTTAAATCCGCCGGGCGGCGAAAGCGATAGGCAAACGGTTTCCGCGTCAGCTTCTTGAGTTGCTGTCGAATATGCCGAAAGAGTTGACCCGCCGCGGGATTTTCTTGCACATCGGCATGAGAAAGAAAACCAGTCTCATCGGTGAGTGTCAGCGCCCGAAGGGTTTGGGCGGTCTCGCGAATCTCCGCAGGACTTAAACGCTGCAGTTCGTCCAAACTAAGACTGACTTTGTAGAGTTTTGATTTCTCGTGAAGGGTATTCGGCAGACGCAGCAACCTCAGACGATCTTTGATCGCAAGATCCACGGTATCTCGGCAAGGCTCAGGGATCTCTAAAGCCAGATGGCGTCGCAGTGAATCGAAGATCAGCGGTAGATTTTTTGAGGGTAGGATTGTGCCGAAGACGCGCGTGTCCAGCATCAGGTGAAACCCTTTAGCCCCGCTAAAATAAACCTGAATAGCATCAGGATGGGCTTGCCAGCGCTCTAGCAGGAAACGACTGAGATATCTGGCAGCCTCCAGCGCCGGGAGGACGTCAGGATGGTCCAGGTCGATGGGCAAGAACGGCGCCCATACTTTGCCTCCATAGCCCGCGATCGTCGGCGGGGAGGCCTCGGCCTGCGCACTCATATAGGTGAGCACCTCGTCGGAATAGAAGAAGTAAGTCGCATAGCAGCCGTAGCGCTGAAAGGACTCGACTAGCGCCGGAACTTCGTCAATCGAGACTATATGATTGCGAAAGCCCTTCTGATAATGGGCGGCGAAGTCGACGAGGTTAAATTTCCGCATGACTTGATTATACCGCCCATGAATACCTTCTCCAGACCGCCGTTCACAGTGACGAATCAAACAGCGATTCTTGCCATTGCAAAGATTCCGTCAAAAATTTCCCGTTTCTGAAGAAATACTATCTCGTTGCAATCGAAAACGCCCTCGTGTGAGCGTTGTCAGATCATCGCTCAATGGCATACGTTCTGCATTCTTCAGAGAAAATAGGAGGGTAGGATGCCCACTTACGAATTTCAGTGCGAGAGATGCCGCAAGCGTTTCGCGCTCAGTTACAGCATCACGGAATACGAGCGTCAGGCCAAAAAGAAAATCAGCTGTCCCAAATGCTCGAGTGTAAAAGTCCTGCGGCAAATTTCGACCTTTGAAGTGAAAACGTCAAAAAAAAGCTGATGGCGGTGGTCGGCAAGGCTAGTGCGGAAGGTTGTCCAGAAAAACATTGGATAGAGATCCGAAGCGCGTCATGGTTGCTAAAATAGATAAGCTTAGGACGGAAGAATGCGGCGGGATCGTCCAGATTCCTGTCAACGGAATCAAGCTCGAGGGATCTTTGATCATTCCTTCCAAGTCCCGCAGAGTTGTCCTGTTCGCCCATGGCAGCGGCAGCAGCCGCCATAGCCCAAGAAATAGTTTTGTCGCTCAGGTTCTCCAAAGCGCCGGCATCGGCACGTTGCTCATGGACCTGTTGACCCGGCAGGAAGACACCGTCTACGAGACTCGCTTTGATATCGATCTCTTAACCTGGCGTCTGGAGCGTGCCACCCAATGGCTCATGGAGCAGCCGCGAAGCCGATCCCTGGACGTCGGCTATTTCGGTGCCAGCACCGGAGCGGCGGCAGCCCTCAATGCCGCGGCCACATTTGGGACCGCTATTGGAGCTGTGGTGTCGCGCGGCGGAAGGCCGGACTTGGCCATGTCTGCGTTGCCACAAGTACAATCGCCGACCTTACTCATCGTTGGCGGGCTCGACGATGTTGTCATCGATCTCAATAGGCAAGCTTATGAACAACTCAAAACTGAGAAACATTTGGCGGTGGTCCCAGGAGCGACCCATCTGTTTGAGGAGCCGGGTACCCTGCAAGAAGTGGCGCGCCTGGCGGCACAATGGTTTAAGCGGCATCTCGGACGATAAATACGCGCTTAAAAAACCACTCGCGTCGACGGCTTCGGAGTTGAGGTCCTTGATTGCAAACTAACCGCCGGGGCACCCTCGCCGTATGAAGCAACTGGCTGCGGGAATTCCGTCTATGTAGGTGCCGGAATGGCAAGCACGGGGCAAACCTGCGCCCCGTAAGACACGCTCGGTCGTACTGCCACGGAGAGCATCAAGAAAATCCAAATGCCCTTGGGTCGCGAGCACCATGAGATCAGGACGCCATTGCGTTTCTTTCTGCCACCACGGCATCGAAGTATGAAAATTCCTCACAGCTTCGTTGCACGTCTTCCAACACTCGCCCCGTCACCAGGAGCGTGACAATTCCCTGCGCTTGAGCCGCCGCGAGAGCCGCGTACAGTTCAGGCGCAGGATGACCACCGGTGGCGCCGGTGCCGTCGAAATCACAGGCGATGACCCGGCAATACACGTGAATCTCTGCCGCCGCCGATTCAGGCAGCGCGAATCTTGTGCTCTTCAACGAGCCGAGCGATCTGAGGTCTTACCAGTCGAGTAAAGTCCTGGTATCTCAGCCGCACTGTCTGCACGTGATTGCCGGCATTGAAGTAGATGTATTCATCTCTCTCGAGGGACGGGTCAACAAAGACGGCGACACCAAACAAGTTGCCGAAGGGCGGCATCGCTCCAATCTCGCACTCGGGGAAGCGAGAAATGAATTCATCTTCCGTCGCCAGTCTCACGTCCTCGGCGCCAAGACTTGCCTTAACCGTGTTCAGATTGATCTTAAGACTGCCCGGGATCACGCCCATAACAAGTTTCCCGTCCACCTTGACCATAACGACTTTGGCCATCTCCTTTCCCGACACATGCTGTGTGGCGGCAACCTCCTGGGTCGTGTAAGCAAGTGGATGATTGTAGACTTCATAGGAGACTTCGACTTCATCGAGTGCCGCTTTGAGCTTCTTTAAAATAGGCATAGATCCCTCCTTTCGTCGGTAGTAAATTATCTTGACTGCTAGTTCTTCAAGTCGAATCGCCGGCGATTGTATTCTAATCTCTGCTTGTACAAGAATCATGCCGCCGTCTTCTGAGCCGAGGGATGAGAGAATTTGCCTGTTTGGCGCTGCAACACAACGGCAACATAACAGCTTGGGGCCGTTGTGAATCTTCATCGATGAGAATGCGAACGCCGGCATTTCTCAGCCCTGGGAAGGTGACCCTCGTGACGTGGACCGCGCTTAAAAATTTACCGGAAAATCAGACCTGTGTAGTTATATGACCAGTGGCACACCTCTTGCCGGTTTCATCTGCGGGAGCCAAATCAACTAATGGAGGAAGATGGATCATGGAAATTCCCTTGCAGATTACATTTCGTAACATGCTGCCGTCCGGGGCAATTGAAAACGCCATTCGGGAGAAAGCCTCTAAGCTCGATTCCTTTTATGGCCGAATCCTTAGTTGTCGCGTGATTGTGGAGGCACCACACCGTCACCATCGTAAGGGAAAAGCGTACGAAGTGCGCATCGATCTAACGGTGCCCGGTGCCGAGCTGGTTATTAATCGTGCGCCAAAACATTTGAAGGCTGCAAAATTACTTCTCTCGGAACGTTCTGAGAAAGAACTTGTCGAAACCCACGAACCAAGTAAGCATGCCGCCCATGGGGACGCCTACGTTGCGATTCGTGATGCCTTCAACGCCGCGGGTCGCAAGTTACAAGATTTCGCGCGCCGTCAGAGCGGTTCTGTGAAGCCGCACAATGGGCAAATTTCTGGCCGTGTCGTCAGGCTATTTCCAGAGGCGGGCTATGGCTTTCTGGAAACGTCCGATGGACGAGAGATTTATTTCCACGGCCATAGCGTCCTCGAGCCGGGCTTCGACCGGCTGGATGTCGGCTCGGAGGTCCATTTCGTTGAGGAGGAGGGAGAAAAGGGGCCCCAGGCGAGCACCGTACAATTCGTCGGAAAATAGGGAGGGAAGGAATGTTCGACGAGATCTTTGTTTGCCTGGATGGGTCACCGTTGGCCGAAAAGATAGTGCCTTTGGCACATGCAATCGCAAACCCTACCGGAGCGGCGATCACCTTATTGAGAGTCGTTGAAAATAACCGGGAATTGTCGGCGGCGGAGAGTTACATGCGTGCGCAGGCTCAACTTTGCGGCGGCGCAATCAAGTTTTTAGTTTCAGGGGATCCCGCGAACGCCATTGTCGAGGAGTTGAAAACAAGGCCGCGCGCGATCGCGGCCATGACGACTCATGGGCGCACGGCTTGGACGGAAGCAATTTTGGGAAGCGTGGCGCTACGTGTCATGCGCAATTCAGGGCGCCCAGTAATACTCTTTCGTCCACAAGCAAGCGCCGGCGAGACTCCCGAGAAAATCAGCACGCTGGCGCTGGCGCTCGACGGTGGTAGCAACTTTTCTGAAAAGATGATCCGGTACGTCGCTGAGATGGCGAAGGCCTTGGCCGCTCGGTTGCTGTTGATCCAGGCCCAGCCACTACATCCAGCGAGCCGCGATCACGAAGCGATGGTTGTATTGGAATCTTCCTATCTTCACCGCCAAGCCGCGGCGATAAAGCGCGCCTACGGTATTGACGCTGATTGGGAGGTCCTTCATGGCGACGCCGCTACTGCCATTTGCCGCCACGTGAGTAAAATGCCGGAGACGATGCTCGCTATGACGTCCCACGCCCGTGGCGGGTTAGAACGAGCTTTTGTCGGTAGTGTAACTGCCGCCTGCATTCGTAAAGCTGGGGTACCGATGATGATTTACTGGCCCGAAAAGTGAACCGTCTGCCATCGCCTCCAATTTTTATACCCGTCGTAGATATCCCGATTGTTCACTTCACACCGCTGCGACTCTCTTGTGGATGGCTTCTCACTGCTGAGAAAAATTTCCCTTCCACAATCCGCAAGCTACTGTCAATTGAAAGCATCGTCTATGGCACAGCCATTGCTGAGTTAATCTTGCAGAATGGTTATTAGGTCAAGGCTCCTCCACAAGAAAGGAGGTATCATGCTTGACTCAAATGAAATTGAGTATCCGGTTGAAGCTACCCTCGGCGATCAATGGCGACGGGGAAAACCAGAAAGGCCTCCTCAGACGGCAAAGGTTCTTGCGTTCCCGGTGTCCGACTTGCACCGGCTAGTCTCTTGCCTGGCTTACGAAATTTACCTCAAGCGAGGAAAGCTCCAAGGGCACGATCTGGACGATTGGTTGGCAGCCGAGGCGGCGGTCCTGTCTCAGTTGACGCGATGCAGAAAACCAACGGGAGTTGACCCTAATGGCAAAGAAACAAAGTGAGCCGATCTCTTTTCCCACGAGGTCGAGCGCTTGTTTGATGAAATGATTCATCGGCCCTGGGGGTTCTGTCGGGACATGCGAGGCTGGAACCCATCGCTGGATCTGTACGAAGCCACGGAAACCTTTGTTCTTGAGGTCGATCTTCCCGGCGTTAAGCCTGAGGATGTGAAGGTGGAGCTGGAAAACGGCGACCTGTGGTTGCAGGGCTGGCGATCATTGGAAAAAAGCCATAGCCACGGGAGATTCCACACCATGGAGCGCTCCTCGGGTCAGCTTGTTCGCCACATCAAACTTCCCGAGTCGGTTAAAAAGTATGCCATCAAAGCAGAGTTCAACGACGGGGTCCTGCGGGTGATCTTACCAAAGGTCATGCAGAGCACCGGAAATGCGGGATGATTCACACAGCGGGAGTTGGCAACTATAAGGCAGCGCCACAACAGCAATCGCCGGGCAATCCACGTGAGCTTTCTGCCGAGGAACTCCGTTTCTCGCCGCAGATCGATTGGCTTTTCGCGTCGAGCCAGGAATTGAACGGAAAAAACGAATTCGTCGGGCAGGAGCACGCCCTCGTCGCCTTGGAACATGGATTGGGAGTCCTTGGGAACAGGTATAATAGTTTCGTTTCCAGATTGACAAGAAACTGGAGACTAGCATCAATGGAGAGACAGAGTTAAAGGCTTCTCCCGCAACTGGGAACAGAGAATCCCAACACTCGCATTTCTGCGAATTACATGAACCTTCCCCCGTCAAACCTCCGACGAACAGAGCAGAATTTTGGAGCCATGCGGGCATGCATCTTGCTCAAAACCAAAACAGGAGGACCGACCATGGATCCGATTGGAATCGCGAAACGGTTTGAACAGTTGAGCAAGCGCCGAGAACAAGTGTCCGTCACCCTGGAGCATGTTGAGAAGGAGCGGAAAGAAGCGGAGGACAATACCGATTGGCTCGACCATGCTGCTTATGAAAGCAGGATCGCGCTGCTCGACCGATTATGCGATTGGTACACCCGTGAGCGCCGCGAGATCGACAAAGCACTCGACAGGATCCAGGCAAACAATTACGGGTGTTGCTTGGCCTGTCATGGCGCCATTGAAACCCATCGGTTGGATTTGTTCCCGGAGGTTGCGTTCTGCATGGGCTGCCGGGAAGCGCGCGAAGGCGTAGAGAGAGTTTAGGGATCGTTCTCGCCTTGAGCCTGTCACTCCAACCGGAACCTCGGAACAAAATTTTATTCATTCCGCGCTCTTTGAAAACATTCCTGTTAGACAACCCAGGGTCGAAATAGTTCAAGAAACATCATAAGAAGACTCATGACGTCTGTTCGTCCCCGCTATCTGCCGATACCGTCCCAGGACTCCCCGGAATTCGGTCGGCTTATTCTGCGCGACGGTACCACGGCAACAATCCGTCTCACCACCCCCGAAGACAAACCAGCCCTTGCGAAATTTTTCAGTGCGCTTTCCGGCGTTTCAAAGCTTCACCGTTTTTTTAGTTTCGCGGGACCAAACGATAAACTCATCGAATTTTTTTGTGATTCGTCGAACCCGCGGAAACAGCTCAGTCTTGTCGTTATCCGGCATATGGACCAAAGTCCCCGCATCATCGCCTCGGGCAGCTATGTCGCTCACGACGAGACCACCGCGGAAATCGCCTTGGCGGTGGACGACGAGTGTCAAGGAAAAGGACTCGGCACATTGCTGCTTGAGAGGTTGGCGCTGTTGGCGGTCAATAACGGGTTTCTACGCTTTTGGGCAATCACAAGCGCCGAGAATAGCCAGATGTTGAATGTTTTTCGCGATTCAGGTTTTGAGTGTCGCACCAAGCCGGAAGGCCAGTTCGTTGAAGTAAATCTCGCTGTCAATCCGAGCGCGGCGAGCGTAGCCAGAAGTGAGCTGCGCGACCGAGTGGCGACAACCGCCTCGCTCCGCCCATTCTTTCAACCACACTCAGTGGCTGTCGTCGGGGCTTCGCGCAATCCTGCCAACATCGGCTCACGTATTCTGAACTCTATCATTAGCGCCGGTTATAGGGGAGTAATCTATCCCGTTAATCCAAATGCCTCGTCGATTGCCTCGCTGATAGCCTACGCATCCGTCAGGGAATTGCCGGAGGCCCCTGAACTCGCAGTCATCGCCGTGCCTCGCGATGCGGTATTAAAAGTGATCGATGACTGCGCGGCACGCGGCGTCCGGTCCGTCGTCGTCATTACCGCCGGGTTTGCTGAAATCGGCACCGACGGACGGGACTTGCAGCGGCACCTGGTTGAGAAAGTACGCGGCTACGGCATGCGTATGGTCGGCCCCAATTGTCTCGGACTAATCAATGCCGACCCGGCGGTGCGATTGAACGCGTCATTTTCTCCCATTTTTCCAGCTCCCGGCGGGGTCGCGTTTTCATCACAGAGCGGTGCTCTGGGCCTGGCCGTCCTATCTCTCGCTCAGCAACGGGATCTGGGAATTTCCCACTTTGTGAGTGTCGGTAATAAAGCGGACGTATCGGGTAACGATCTGCTGCAGTATTGGGAGGAGGAGAAGCAAATCGGAGTCATTCTGCTCTATCTCGAATCCTTCGGCAATCCGCGGCGTTTTGCACGGATTGCCAGGCGAGTTAGCCGCCAGAAACCGATCGTCGCCGTGAAAGCCGGCAGAACTAGGGCCGGACGGCGCGCCGCCGGATCTCATACTGCCGCGTTGGCGGCAAGCGATGTGGCGGTGGAGGCCCTGTTCCGCCAAACCGGTGTGATTCGCGCGGACACCTTGGACGAGATGTTTGACTTGGCAGCGCTTCTTAGCAATCAGCCCTTGCCTCGCGGACGCCGCGTAGCCGTTCTCACCAATGCCGGTGGCTTGGGCATTCTGTGCACGGATACGTGCGAGGCAAGCAAACTCCAAGTACCGGAACTCAGCGAGCTGACAAAGAACCGCCTGCGGCAATTCCTGCCTTCCACGGCTAGCGTCACCAATCCGGTGGACATGATCGCCTCTGCGGGTGCGGATGAATTTCGCAACGCCGTTGAGATCCTGCTCTCTGCTGACGAGACTGATGCACTCATCGTTCTCTACATCGACGTCGCCCTAAGTCAACCTGCCGATCTAGCCGGGGCAATTGCCGGTGGAGTTGTTGCCGGACGACAACACGGGGGCGCGGAGAAGCCCGTTTTGGCTTGCGTGATGGCAAGTGCCGACAACGCCAAACCCATCCACACGGACGGCGAGCGCGTGCCCAATTACGCTTTCCCCGAAAGCGCCGCGCGAGCGCTTGGCAAGATCACCGTTTATGCCGAATGGAGAAACCAGCCTGAAGATTTGATCCCCGATTTTGACGACATCGATCCGCACGCGGCACGGACGATATGCCAAAGCACCCTTCAGCAAAGCGGTCCGGGGTGGCTGTCGGCCGACGCTATACGCAAAGTCCTGGCAGCCCTCGGACTGCCTCTTCCTGCAGGCGGAGTTTGCCGTACGGCGGATGAGGCTGCGGGATTGGCCGGTAATATCGGATTTCCGGTGGCGGTCAAACTGTCCTCGCGCGAGCTCGTACATAAGACGGAAGTTGGCGGTGTTCGCCTAAATCTACAAAACGAATCCGCAGTACGGCAAGCCTTTGCCGACATTCAGGCACGGTTGGCGCAGGAAAATAAACTCTCTGCTATGGACGGTGTCATCGTTCAACCCATGATCGCTGCAGGGGTGGAACTAATGGCGGGAGTCACCGGAGACCCGCTATTCGGTCCCGTCGTAGCATTCGGGCTCGGAGGCGTTCACGTCGAGGTTCTGAAGGATGTTTGCTTCCGCATCACTCCGCTGACAAACCGCGACGCCAGGGAGATGGTTCGGAGCATCCGAGGCTATCTTCTATTGGAAGGGTATCGTGGACATCCGCCAGCGGACATTCCCGCCATCGAAGCATTGCTCTTGCGTCTCTCGCGCCTTGTCGAAGAAGTCCCGGAGATTTCCGAAATTGATCTGAACCCGATCTTTGCGTTTCCGCCGGGGGAAGGCTGTCGTATCATCGATGCAAGAATTCGCATTGCTGACAGTGGAGCCATCGGTGAGTTCGTAATCAACTAGTTAAGCTGTCGCAGACCCAGGATGCGAACTACACAATCACGGCATAGCAAGAATTGAATGAGAATCTGTGGCGGCCGGCATCAGATCTTTCCTTCCGCGCGCAATCCTTGAACCCGTGCCAAGATCAGATCGCCGAGATTTTCCGTGGGAAAATAATCCGGTACCCTAACGGGTTCGGCGCCAAGCATGGCGAGACGCTCGTTAAGCGAGGCTAGGTCCGAGCGGGTCTGGCGGTATTCATCTATTTGGTTTTGGCAATTCAGAATGCTTCGGTCTATATGCGCCAGGCAATCCGTCAGAATCGATCTTTGCTGCTCTGACAAGCTTTGCAGCCGCTCGATTTCCGCTTGCACAGCTTGTTCAGCTACCGGGCGTAGGCGTTCTTCGATTTGCGCCTGCATATCATGAAGCGTCCGTAATAGTCTTTGGTAGGTCTGCTGCTCCTCCTCCATTAGATTCTCCGCAAGAGGGCCGTTCTGCATATAGTCTCTCTGAACCATTGATAAGAATTACTGCGGCTAGTGTAGTCCAGTGCAGTTTGGAGGTTGGTAATTTTGTCCACCACCTTTGCCCGCTGAGCCCTGTGAGCCAGATAGCCGCTGGGAAACAGCATCGAAATGGGGCCCAACGAACGATACCGATACTAGCCTATTTGCCGGCCACAGCTCTCTCTTTCGGTTCACTATCACCGTTATCTGATAAACCCATTGTTTTGCTCGAAACCAGTTCCATAACGTCGTTCCTGCTGAATCTCCAGCTCCGACCGATTCGATTACCGGGGATGACACCCCTCTCGGCGAGCTTATAAACAGTCTTGAGATGGATCTTAAGCAGGGCTGCCACCTCGGACGGTGTCATTATCTCTTCCATCCGTTTTTTCTCCTTCCAGCAATTTATGTTGCGCACTTTGCTATCGAACCCACTTATCAGCACAACCTGTGCCAATTAGCCCAAAGCGGGCTCCCTTGGCACCTAAGACGCCATATTTCCAAAGAATTCCGTAGCGGGGTGGAGAACTCTAGGTAAGCACAAGGAAGCGCAGCGAACCGCCTGACATGGACAAAATTGGCCAATCATTACGGTTTTCGGCCAGTTGATAGGGTTGATAGTCTGTTAGGCAGGATCGCACTTCCCGTTGTAACCCGGACTAGAACGACACGAACGGCCTATCGGCGTGCTAATCTTCCCTTGCATTCGCTCGGGCGTGTCGTGCTTGCACCGCGGCAAGTTGTTTTTCCCACTTGGCGGAAAACCGCTTTCGGGTATCGTTGCTTATCTGACTAACATCGGGAAACCGATCACGCCATTCATAGGGCCGAGTTGCTTCTATGATCATTCGTGAGTTATGGCCCTTTTGGCCGGGAGGAATGATGGGGTCGAGGGGCCCGCTCCAGGTGCGACGCAGAATATCTACCGAAGTAGCAGGATCAGAGCGAGTGCATATCGCCCAGACGACTTCGTTCAGATCGGTGATGTCGATGTCTTCGTCCACAACAACCACGTAACGGCCCAGGTAGGCACCCGCATGGCACTGGCAAGCAATCAGAGCAGCCTGTTTGGCGTGACCTGGGTAACGCTGTTTTATCGCTACTACAATCATGAATCGTTGCGCAGGCGGAGGCAGATATACACCGCGGATGTCCGGAACGCCGGCTTGCTCCATGCCGTTCCAAACTGTAGCTGCGCGCAAACAGGACCGATACATTCCGTGAATCGTCGGCTTGAACGGAGCCGCGCCGCAAATGATGGGATCGTTGCGATAGTACAGGGCCTTCACTCGCACAAACGGTTCGGCGCGCTGGGCGCTGGCATAGTAGCCGGGCCACTCGCCAAAGGGCCCTTCGGGCAACGATTCCCCAGGGATGATTTCTCCTTCGATGGCGATTTCCGCCGTAGCCGGAATACGCAGCCCGGTTAGAGGCCCCTCCATAACTTCGATGGGCTGGCCGAGCAGTCCCCCAGTCCACTCGTACTCGTTAACTCCGAAGGGAACGGCCTGGGAGGATGCAATGAACAGCAGCGGATGCTGGCCAAACACCATAGCTACCGGGAAGGGCTTGCCGGCTCGCATCGCCTTCTCGTAATGCATTTTGCCGTGCTTGCCCGGAGAAATGTAAAGCCCTACCTTGTCCTTGTCCTGGAGCATCACCCGGTAACAGCCAACATTTTCCACACCGGTCTCGGGGTCACGCGTGATCACGAGATGGGCGGTTCCGAGGTAACGGCCGCCGTCGCCTTCGTGCCAACGTGGCACCGGGAATTTGAGCAGATCGATTTGATCACCCCGCTCGACATTTTCCATTACAGGACCGGTTGCAACGATGGTTGGTTTGATCGGTTGAAGGGCCCGTAACTTCGCCCGCAAAGCATCTATCAAGGGAATCGTCTTGAGATTTGTCGGTAAATTGAGTGTCAACGCAGTACGTTCCAAAGTCTCCAACATATTGGCAAGCACGCGGCGCTTAGGGGCGTAGCCCGGAACGTCTTCAAACATGACCGCCGGTGGGAAAGACAGCCGCTCCAGGATGATCTCCGTCAACGCGCCGATCTCCAGATCCCAATGCGCACCGGAGATGTGTTCCAATTGTCCCAGGGCTTCAACATTGTCGAGCCAATCCCTAAGGTCACACGGATTTGTAGTTTCGATTGTTTTCATTTCAGGTTTCGCCATTTGGACCTCCCTAATTTCCCGAACCTATTCCTTAAGATCGCTGGTGCTGTGATGAAATAGTTCTTCCGGTGCGAGGTTTCTCGCGCTGATTCCTTGAGCGTGGCAATACAAAAAAAACTTGTCGAGCACGTGTCGATTCGCGTCCAGCCCGTAAGCCCAGGGGTCGGTTTCAAAAACTTTTGCCTCTTCCTCGAGCCATTGGTTGGGCCAAGCCTCCAACAGGCTTGGAATCGCACGGCGCCATCGTTGCGCCCAGCGTTTGGACTCCGAGAAGAGACGAAATAACGCGGCCGGCAACTCCGGATATCTTTCCGCTAGGTTCCTTTGTAGCGCCAAGACGTGCATGATCGGCAGGATTTTTGTTTTGCGAAAATAGTCTGCCTCGACCTCCCGGCAATTCTCGAACAATCTTTTGACTTCAGTGTTCACGAGCAGCATGTCAAGCTGAGATTCCGTTACACCGAGCGCGTCGACTTCGCCATCCAACAAAGCTCGACAGGCACGCTCCGAAATATTTTTTCCCTGGCTTTGAATCCATTGAATCGCCGAACCGTCGCGGGGTATCACCGTAGCACCGGGATCGGCGTCGTCCCAGTGATGCATGGAACTGACGTACCATTGGGTATCCCTTGCTGAAACACCATATTCGTCCACCAGCATGCCGCGCATCCAGATCGCCGCCGTCTGCGCCCAGCGCAGAAAGCCAATCTTTTTCCCGTTCAACTCCGTTGGGCTTTTGATAGCCAAAGCCTTGCGGCAAAAGATGAATCCATGCCGGAACATCCGCGATGGAAAAACCGGTATGGCGACGAACTCGGCCCGATCTCTCGACGTGTAATAGACCAATTCACCCAGCGACATCTCCGAGACGTCATATGCTCCCTTGAACATCCCCGCGAACATTCCCGGAACATCTTCAGTCTCGATGGTGTCAAGATCGAATCCCGGTATCCGCATCTGGCCGCGCAGGATCGGGAGTAGCCCGTCATAGGGACGGCTAGCGAACTTGATCTTTACCGGAGGAGCCATCAATTGGGTTTTACTTTTTCGCCAACGACTTTACGTCGGCCCGCTAGGTGCGGGCGGACGCGGGATTAGTTTTTCGGCTCTTCCCGATAGAGCTGGAGCGCCTCCATGACAGGTCGATCGTTGATGGAAAAAAGAATCGCCTCTTCATCGGCGAGATTCTCATGCGCATGCCACTGCCAAAGCGGTATGACGAAAGAATCTCCCTTCTTCCATTCGAGGTAACCCTCTCCCACCGTGGTTCGGCCCTGTCCCTTGAAAACGTGGTAGAGGGCCGTGCTGGTGTGGCGATGGGTTTTGGTTTTCTCTTTGCCTTTAAAAAGCTGAATCTCACAGGACATGGTCGGGTAAGTGAATCCGGCGGTGACCGGATTGACATAACGCAGTAGTGCGCCTTCGTAAGGATCGCGGTCGCTATCGCCCATGGTCTTGAGCGTCTTGTAAGTCTCCTTCCAGGCGTAGCGGAAAGGAACGCCGCGCAGGTGATCCTGGTCTATTTTAGGAGAGCGCGCAAAGCCCAAACGGCTCAGCGACTCACCGGTCTGACGGGTGATCGGCTGCTCATCCTTTTCGTAATCTTCAAAGAATAGAACGTTCAAAGACTGGATCAGGGGACCATCCAGTCCATCTAACCAGATTATGGGGTCTTGGGATTCATTGTGATGCTCATGCCAGGTCCAGTTGGGCGTGAGAATGAGGTCGCCCTCTTGCATGGGAAACCTTTCACCGTCCACCGCCGTATACGCCCCTTGCCCCTGGACGACAAAACGGATCGCCGCCATGTTATGCCGGTGCGCCCGCGCCACCTCGCCGGGGTTCACGATGGAGAAGGTGAATTGAAGGGTATGTGACGTCGACTTGAAGGGGAGATGGGGACTGACAAGCCGAATAGCGCGCCGTTCCGCCTGCTCGATACCGATGGTCTCGCTCGCCTTCAATAAGCCGTCAAGGAGGGGGTTCCATTTCCAGAGATAAGGGGCTTCGGAAGCATGCGACGGCACCCGCGTCTTCCAAAAACCGGAAAGCTGGTTTTTCTCCAATTCGCTGTCAAGCTCGGCAAGTTTCATCGGCTTCCTCCTCGACTGTCGGTCAGGACACTTTCGACATCGCGTGCGCCATCCCGCCGAAATAGGCGCGGTGGAGATCCATTGACTCTTTGGCGGTGTCGATCACATCTTGCTCTCGGCCGGGAGCGACATACTTTTCCAGCACGTCGATGAACATGTCTGAGTGCTTCACATCGGCCTTGCTGTGCGCCGTGAAGTTAGGCATCTGCCCATCGTTGAAGTTGAGGTCGCGCTTCCAGATCTTGTAGAGCCGGGTGCAGTTGCCGCCCCCGATATCCCCCAGGAGACGATCGTCGTTGGTCCACTCCGCAATAGTCGATGCTGCAATGGCTTCTTGCCAAGGCCGATGGCGCGCGATCCAGAACCAACCGTAGATCGCCGCCTTGGTGGTCGGCAGCGCCTCAGCTTTGAGGACTTCATCCACGCTCAGTCCCAACTCTTTCCCCTGGCGAAAGATGAGATCCAGATGGCCGGCCTTGGAGTGCTCGTCCTCGACCAATTCCTCGTGCTCGTGCTCCAGGATGCGCTGCTTGACGTCGAACTCCGGACAATTCGCTGCCACCTGAGGCCAAAAGTTCCTCCTCTGCCGGACGTAAATACCCAACTGCAAAAGATAAATTCGCGCCCGTTCCATAGTCATCTCGATTGAATAAAAATGCTGCATTTCCGGCGAAAGAAACAAATCCCGTACGCAATCCCCAAGTTCGTGTCGCCATTCCTGTGGTTTCATGATCTCACCTCCCGGTTCTCGCATCATCAAACATGATAGCAGCCAAAACAACTCCGCCTGCTTAGATTTCTGTTGTAAATTGACTTCAGTTTAGCACTAGCCGATCCCTCAAACCCTTGTCAAGGAGGGATCTAGGCCTGCATCTTAATCATTCTCGACGTATCCTATTGTCGTTCCATAAGCACAACCCATCATGCATCACTGGAACCTGGGAAGCAGCTCCTTACCGATCAGTTCCAAGCTTTCTTCGTAGCGGTCGTATTGAAGTCTCAAATCAAATACCAAGTGTTCGACCCCTCTCGCGCGAAACTTTTCGATCTCCGCCGCGCAGTCATCGGGGTTCCCTACGATCAAGAGACCTTCCAGGTCCTCGATGGTCTGAAACTTTCCGGAAGGCGGCTTTATCCAGTGGCTGCTTCCATCCGAACTCCCCGCAAGAGACTCGACGTCGACATCCGCCCGAGCTTTCTTGCGGTCCTTATCGATGCGTGTGATCGGGATGTTGCCCAAGGTAATTCTCCTGTCGGTCAGTTGCCGCAAATATTTTATCCGGTCGTCGAAAGTCGCCATTGGAACCCGACCGGGAATCCATCCGTCGCAGTATTCTGCTGCCCGTCGTATAGCGGCACGGGTACTGCCACCGCAGAAGATCGGAATCGGTTCCGCGGGCTTGGGCTCGATGGTCACGTTTTCGAATGAGAATATCTTGCCCCTATAGGACGCGTTGTTCTCTTTCCATATCAGCCGCGCAATCGCGACGGTCTCGCGTAGTATTTCGATGCGATCCTCGACCCGCAAGCCGACGGTCGCGAGTTCGGCTGGATTGAATCCCAACCCCATCCCAGCGATCACTCGGCCACCCGCGATATAGGAAAGACTAGCGAGATCCTGGCTGACTTTGAGCGGCCAACGCACTGGAACGAGCACTGCGATGCCCAAAAGGATTTTTTTTGTCACCGCCGCAACCGCCGAAAGCGTGACAAAGGGTTCGACGAATTTGAGGCCCGATTTTTCCATGCCATGCGGATGCCATAGCAGATGATCTCTCACCCATACGGAATGAAATCCCAGCTCTTCGCACATTTTCGAGCCGTCGATAATCCGGGACGGTGAGGCTTCCTTGCCAAAGTGGGGTAACAAAACGCCAAACTGCATTTTCGACATCGTTCTCGCTCCTTGAGCTTTGGGCTTATTCGCGGACCCTTCTCGCCCCGATCTTTTCTTGCCAAGCTCGGAAACCGAGCCCGCTATTTGTTCTCCGCATCATCAACAATGTGAAAATCCTCGCCCGCGGGAGCGTAAATCTCAAGAACGCGCGCCACCTTATCGCCGCAGTTGCCGGCTGCGTGTCGCACTCCGGGAGGGATAAAGGCAACTTCTCCCGGGCCCAGGCGATACTTTTTCCCCGCCACGATGGCCTCAACGGTCCCCTCCAGGACGACGTAAATATTCTCAGCTTTAGCATGGTAGTGCGTCGGACCCGGTCCGGAATCGACGTTGATCAGATTGATGTGCACATCGACGTTCTTTGCGCCATCGGCCTCATCCACTAGACGGAGCGCCTTACCGCGATCCCATCGCATAACCCTTACCGGCGCGTCCTCTATGCGCATAACCTTCACTGGCATAATTTCACCTCCCATTTTTCAAAGAAGTTTGGAACAACTCTATTTCATCACGCTCAATCGGGCCAATCTTTAGGCGAGCTGTAGATGAAAACACAGCAAATTGTCAAGTTGCAGTGTTAAAAATGGTCGCGCTTCGATCACCCGAGAGTCGCCCGTAGAGGACGAAAGCGCTGGTGGTTTAACTTTCCTGCACGGAGTGATAGGGGAGCATTGCGAGAACGCATCGCTATGAGCTTTTCAGAAACACTCAAACTGATTCAGTTTCGAGCCGCCTACAACTTGCCCGTTCACGCAGGGATAGAGACAGGGATTTTTGCCCGGCACGATCTTAGTGTTGAAACGGCTTACACACCCGGCTCCTTGTACATTAGCCAAGCCCTCAAAGAGGGCCGGTTTGATATCGGCCACACCGGTGCCGATGACGTCATCGCCGCTGTCGAAACGGATGACAGCTCCGATCTTTTTCTCTTTATGGGGCTACATAGCGGACTGTTCAGCCTGGTGGGCTCTCCGGATTTCGCGTCCATTGACTCGTTGTTTGGCAAAACTATCGGCGTTGATGCAAAGACAAGCGGCTTCGCCCTCGTGGTGGAAAACCTGCTTCACTCCAGAGGTTTTAGCAGACAGGATTACCACCTGATCGAAATCGGTGGCTGGGAGCACCGCTACCTTGCGTTATTGGAAGGAAAAATCGCCGCGACTCTGTTGACCGAACCTTTCGTGGAGAATGCGCTGGGGGCGGGCTGTCACTTGCTTGCTAGAGACGCCGACATGATACCGGTTTATCAGGGCACCTGCGGGGCGACCACTCGGCGTTGGGCACAACAACACCCGGACCGTTTGATCCGCTACATTAGAGCGTATGTGGAAGCAACTCAGTGGTGTTTCAAGCGCCAAAATCGCCCAGTTTGCCTAAACATTCTCGCTCGACACAACGGAATTGACGGGCCCGTAGCGGAGAAGACTTTGGCCGCCCTGCTGGATCCGGAGCATGGCCTTTATCCAAAAGCTGCCCTCAATACGCCGGGAATTAACGCCGCTCTCGAAGTACGAGCCGCGATGGGTTATTTGCGGCGTCCGATTCCGCCGGTGGAGAAGTATATAGATCTTGCCTATCACCGGAAAGCCTTGGCAATCAGCGAATAGCTATTCAAGATGTCAGAACCAACGCCTCGAGGGATCTCCAATTCGGAGTTAGAATGACAGTCGCAGGGGGACTTGACCTTCTTCCACACCGCCTTTGCTTCCCTGGTTGACACCGGTTTTGACTTTGGAGTATCGGTGAGGCACGAGCGCCCCACGTTGACGGCGGCGAAAACAGACTCTCGCGATGTGAAGAAGGCAAAGGACAAGATCAACACTTTTGTTGCGTCGTCTTATCGAAATTATAGCAACGGAGGTATCTATGCCCGCTAAGCGTATTGATGTTAACGAGCACCCAGCGTTAAAAGGAGCAGGAGCCGGCAAGCATGAGAGACTGCTCTTCAATTCGGACAACTATCATGTCTGGATTCACCATAGCGTACCGGGAGACAAGGGCCCGATGCACAGGCATACGGCAGATCAGGCCTTCTATGGTCTTCAAGGGGAGTGCTTCATAAATTTCCCCGATGGGACAAGGCAATCAATTACTCCAGGCGTGTTGGTCGTAATCCCAAAGGGTCAATATTACCAACAAGAAGCTCCAAACCACACGGGCTATGTTTTCCTAGGAAGCAGGGCGGAGACGTATGAGAATTCTCGCTTCGGATCCGAAGGCCAAGAAATCAAGGCGGGCGGTAAAGCACCAAAGGATTAGTTTCAAGTGTGATTAGGTTGGCGACTTCCGGCGCAAGCATCGTCTGGTCCAAGCGCTAGCGAGCAAATCCGACAGTGGGCATTCAAGACTACGAAGGTCGCCTGTCTCCCTTTTATTCTCCCAAAGGAGGAACAATATGCTCGCCCGATCGATCTACGCACTTATTGTCGCCGCGCTGGTAGCATTGGTTTCGGCAACCCCAAGCAGCGCGGCCGAGTCTCCTTGCCCGTCTTTCCTTGATCACAAACTCGTAAATTTGCAGGATCAGCCGGTCTCACTCTGTCAGTTCCGCGGCAAAGTGCTGCTGGTGGTCAACACAGCGAGCGAATGCGGTTACACGCCTCAATACGAGAGCTTGGAAAAGTTATACCGCCGCTATCGCGACAAAGGATTCGTGGTCCTCGGCTTTCCGGCGAACGACTTCGGCGGCCAGGAGCCGGGGTCGAACAAAGAGATCGCGCAGTTTTGCCAGCTCAACTACGGCGTGACGTTCCCGATGTTCGCGAAGACTTCGGTCGTAGGCACGAACGCAAACTCGCTCTATCGCGCGCTCGCCGCGCGGACGGGGAAGCCGCCGCGCTGGAACTTCCACAAGTACCTCCTTGACCGAACGGGGCAGCCAGTAGCCGTGTTCGAAAGTGCCGTCGACCCCCAGGACCCTCAGGTTACTTCGCAGATCGAGAAACTGCTCGCTACGCGCTGACACACAAATCACCTGGCAACGCCTGAGCTCTATAGATGGCCCGTGAACGCCGCTGTTACGGTACCGAACATTTAAATTGACAGGATCGACTCGGCGCGTGGTAAACACCGGCGTGCGCGGAACGACCCCATCGGATCGCGCTGCGAATCAGCGAACCCAGCTAAGGGAGCCAAAAGCAAATGATCATCGATCTGGATTCTCATGTACGTGAAATCTATTTCATGGACGAGATTTACAAGCTGGACGGGTGAAGAGCTTCAGACTTTAGCGCAAGAAATGGTGGACCAACCGGCGGAGGTGATTGATCGGGTAAAGAGAGTCCTTGCGAATTGAACAAGCGCTGCCCGTTAAACTCTTAAGCATCGATTCCCCAGTGCCCGGGGCTCAAGGCCGTTGGGTGCACACCATTTATCGGGCAGTTTATCGAGCAGGAGAGAAAATGATTTTGCAGCGATCACGCCGAGACCTTGCATCGCCGTGACGTGTCCCGCATTGTGATTCTGAGCTACGCTGATTTCACCGGACGGAATTTGGGCAGTGTATAATCCGCCAGGTCTTCAAAGACCACCTCCACCGCCATTCCGATCCTGACGTCATCCGGCGGGCAGTCCACGACATTGCTCACCAGTCGCGCTCCCTCATCCAGGTCAACGAGAGAAACATTATAGGGAACCTTATCCTGGTACGCCGGATGCCAGGGGCGATGGTAAGTAACGAAGGAGTAAACTTTCCCTTTGCCGCTCAGAGTGACCCACTCGTAATCCGCAGCGAGACAACCCGCACAATGTGCCTGAGGCGGGAAATTGAATATTCGCTTGCACACAGAGCAGCGCTGGGCCGTAAGCCTGTGCTCTCTGAGAGCGGCCCAAAACGGCTTGGCTTCGGGCTCGTCGAGGAAGGGTTGGCCTTTGCGGGTAGCGCGGCCTCGTTCGTCTTGTGTTTTACTCATAAGGCCCCCAGGATCAGTGTTGCATGCATCGCGAGACTTCCGCCGTGGCCGCTGACGATACCCACCTTGGCATTCGCCACTTGACGCTCTACCTCGACTTCGTCACCCCGAAGCTGCTTGACCGCCTCGGTAATGTGGAGTTGGCCTTCAAGATGAGCTTGCGATAACAATCCGCCGTGAGTATTGAGCGGCAGTTCGCCACCGATGCCAATCCGCCCATCCTTGACGAAGTCCTTGCCTTCACCCTTGGCGCAAAAACCGTAGTCTTCCAAAGTGATCATGGCCGTAATCGTGAAACAATCATAGATCTCGGCGAAATCCATATCTTTCGGGCTTAGTCCTGCCATTCGGTAGGCCATCTCTGAAGACCTCTTCCCACCAAGAGTCGTGAGGGTAGGCGCGTCAAGTAGACTAAAATGGGGATGATGCTGCCCCATGCCAAGAATCGAAACCGGACGCTTGGGAAAATCCCGGGCGCGCTCGGCGCTCGTCACGAGGACAGCGCCTCCACCATCCGACTCCAGAGAACAATCCAACAAGTGAAGGGGTGCGACGATCATCCGCGACTGCTGGTGATCTTCAATTGTGATGGGCTTCCGTAGAGTCGCGTTCTTATTGAGGCTCGCGTGTTTGCGGGTGGATACCGCGATATGAGCGAGATCCTCACTCTTGGTGCCAAATTCATACATATGGCGTTGCGCGGCAAAAGCGTGGCCTCCCGCAGCGGCAAAATGGCCCCATGGCTCCTCCCAATGCTCGTCGCCACGCCGGATCGAATGGCCGGGCGTAGGATCGGGAGTCGACCGCTTGCGCGCATGGACACACATTACAGTCGTCGCCATGCCTGCCTCGATGGCCATCACCGCATGTTGGACCATCGCGATGGGAGTCGCGCCTCCAAGTGCCAGATCGGTCGCAAAGTTGGGATCGATACCAGCCATGTGAGCGAGTTTTACCGCGTAGCTCCGGTGCGAATCGTTGAGCGGTTGGTTAGTCAAAAGAGCGTCGACCTGGGATGCTTTGATTCCAGCATCTTCCAAGCAAGCCTTGATCGCCTCGAGATGGAGAGCGTTGGTGGTAGCGTCTGGACGTTTTCCCACCTGCGTCTCACCCATTCCAACGATGGCACATTTGCCGCTAAGGTTTGTCATATGTTCCTCTTTCGCAGGCCTTCGCAAAGACTCATCCAACAATCAGCGTTACTTGTCTTGCTAACTCGGCATTGATTTGGTGAATCTTACGCTCGACGTTTATTAGCTGTCAAGTTTGCGTACCGGGTTGTGTGGCGTACCGGGTTGTCAAGCGACGGAAGAAGAAAGCCATGGTCTCGTCAAAGTCGTGTTGAGCAGATGAAAATCCCTCTAAATCTCCCTTTACAAAGGGAGATTTTCTATTCCCCCCTTTTTCAAAAGGGGGGAAGGGAGGATTTTTGGACAAACGTGAGTTGTGAATCCAATTCAGTAAGGTGAAACTGACTTTGACGTTGCCCTGAGAAGAAACCGGTCTTCAGCGTCGCGGAAAGCAGAGTAAAAATGGTGGTCGCAGCAGGACTTGAACCTGCGACCTCTCGCATGTGAGGCGAGCGCTCTAACCAGCTGAGCTATGCGACCACAAGGAAGCTCTTATCTAACACCTTGGCCGATGGGCTGCAAGAATGGGGATGATTACCGCACATGGGTCGCGTTTGAAGAATTCAGAGGTTTTTCTAAGGCATCACTGCGATGGGCTGAATTTCCATGATCAGTTGCGGTCGCGCCAGGTGGCTGACTTCTACAAATGTAACCGCTGGAAAGTTCTTCTTAAAGATTTCTTTACTTAGTTTGTTGAACTCGGGAATATAGCGAAGATCGGTTAAAAACACCGACATAGTCACGATATCGTCAAACGTGCCGCCGGCTTGGCTCAGTGTCGTCTTAATCTTATCGAAGACTCGCTTGAATTGGACCTCGAAGTTGCCATGCTCTACGTTCACCTGGGGCAGACTGGCCGTATGGCCGGCTAAGAAAATCATCGTACCGCCTTTGACTTTCACTGCAGTAGACCGAGACTCTTGCGGAACCGGATCGACGAATTCCTTCTTGAGTTCTTGTCCATACGAAGTTCCGAGATGGCTCAACAGAAACACGACCAACACCAGCATGACTGTCTTCATCGTTCCCTCCCATCACTCCAATACTCCACCAGGGCGACCAGGGGGTCGCCCCTGCAGATTATTTCTCCGCTACTCTTTCAAGACGGCAATCGCTTGGATCTCCAACAAGGCACCGGGGGTCTTGAGCTTTCGCGCTTCCATGAACGCGCTGGACGGATATCCGGTTTTGAATACTTCTTTCCGCATGTTCGTAAAAATCTCGCCCCAGCGTCGTTCGGTGGTGTAGACGGTCATCGTGACGATATCGTCCACCGAGCCGCCAGCCTTCGCAAGAACACGGCGCATGTTCTCCCACGTGGCCCGCACCTGTCCGGGAAAATCACCCGGCGCAGCGAGTACGCCCTTCTCGTCTGCCGGCCCAACACCGGATAGAAAGACCAGGGTGCCGCCTTTTATTTTCACGGCTTGCGAATAAGCCGACTGCGGCACCGGTAAAATCATCTCGCGCTCCTGCGCTCTCACCGGAGCCGCGACCACACCTAAGAGTATAAAAGAAACCAAAAACTGCTTCATACCTCAGCGTCCTTAAGACTTATCCTGCGTTGGCTAACCGACTTCAGTACCTCTATTCTCTACTCCGCGCGATAGGCCGCATCACGCCTTCCTGAGTGAGAATAATACCGGCATTGGAATCGGCCGGTTTCTGCGCGTAGACGTAGATGCCGTCTTTGATTTTTTTGATCTACGGGCCGAGATCCTGAGCCGGGAGTACCCGAACAACCAGCAACGAAAACCCGACCGCAAGCATCGGTATCAGCTTTGGTCTCATGTTTGCCTCCCGTGAGAATGAATCGCCGCGAGGTTACTAAGAAAGCGTCTCCAATGTCAACTTATTCGGTATGT
>DAIRFP010000187.1:0-9741 GCA_036794995.1 Thermodesulfobacteriota bacterium
CGTCTTTCCCGCCTTATCGTCACCTGGATACCGTTTTCCAACGGTATGACGGACCGTCTCTTCGCCGGATCACCCCAACCGGCTCCTTTGAAGGATTCCCTTAGCGTCGTTTGACTCTGTTTGCAGGCTGCTCAAAAAGACTCAGAGGCAAAACGCGCGTAGTTCGCCTATGGCTGATAGCTTATGGCATATAGTTGGACCATACGAACCATACGCTATAAGCCTACGCCATAAGCCAACCGGAGCGAGGCGATTGAGCGCAACGAAGCATATGAGGCCTTTTCAGCAGCCTGCTAGTTGCTGTCTATCCAGGCTGCCGAAATAATGCAAGCGCTCTGACCACCACGTCGAGCTGTCCGGTTGCAAGCAGCGAGTTGTTCAATATAGAGTCGCGCCCAGTAACGCAAGAATTCATTCCTTTTTTCAGCAAGGAGGACGGTGATGGTCCAATACGCACCCAAGCTAACCTTCGGCCCTGAGGCGGCAGATTGGCAAGAGCGCTTCAACCCGGATCGCATGCGGCGGCAGCGCGTGGAGCGCGCGCAGATGCTGATGCGCAAACACGGCATCGCCGCGATCCTCGAAGCCAATCACCATAATATTCGCTATCTCACCGCGCTCAAGGGTTTTGCCTATCCGATGTGCCGCTATGTGTTGTTCTTCGCCGAGCATGATCCGGTGATGTATGAGCACGACGGCTATTATCATCAGATGCCGGACCAGTGTCCATGGATCAAACAGTGGCGTCCTGCTCGCTCGTGGTTAACCGGATCTCCAGGTCCCGAGGCCTCTGCCGTGGAAGCGAAAGCATTCGCCGGCGAGATCAAAGCGGAGTTGGAAGAGCGCGGGCTACTGGGCGAGAAGCTGGGCTTGGGAAGTTTCGACGGCACTGCCCGGGAGGCGTTGGTCAATGCGGGCGTGAAGAATATCGTCGATCCGCGAAATCTCATGCTGGAAGCCCGGATGGTCAAAAATCAGGACGAGATTAGTTGTCTCAAGACCTGCGCCGCGATGGTCGACGGTGTTTGGTTTCGCATATGGGAGAAATTGAAACCCGGGATGAAAGACACCGACTTGATGACCCTGGGGGCGGCGACCGGCTATGAGTTGGGCTTGGAAGCTGCGGTTCCGGGCGGATGGCGCACCGGACCCATGACCTTCGACCGCGGCTGCCATGCGACCAGCCGTATCATCCAGGTCGGCGATCTGGTTTACGGTTCCTACTGCGGCGCCACTTATATGGGCTACGGCAGCTGCACCTATCGGACGTTCATGGTCGGCCGCCAGCCGGCGGCCAAAGAAAAGGATTGGTATAGCCAAGTGCGCGACCGTCTCGATGCTGTCATCAGCGAAATTAAACCTGGAAAGACGACAGCCGACGCAGCGAAGCATTTTCCGCCGGCCACCAAGTGGGGATACAAGAGCGAGGTGGAGGTCCTCGCCAGCGAGATCGGCCACGGCATCGGCCTCGGCACCAGCACAGGTTATGACAGTCCCATCATCAACCGCCTCTGGTCGTTCGACCATCCGCAGGTTTTCGAAGAGGGTATGACGATAGCGGTGGAATCTCGCGAAGGTGAGACGCGCGTCGGCGGCGCGCGGTTGGAAAACATGCTTGTCGTCACGAAAAATGGCGCCGAAATTATGGATTACTTCCCGCGTGACGAAATTCTGGTGGCGCCGCGCTAGGAACTATCCAAGGAGAGAGAATTCAATGTCTCCTTCTGGGAATGGGAGAAAATCTCTCGCCTTTAGGCGAAGCCTTCAAGGTTGATGATCCGCTTGCTCCCCGACTGAAGCTGGGGGTTTAAGGAAAAGATGGAGCGAAGATCGGCGACCAACGGCTATCCGCAGCGGTAAAGGTAGAGAGGGTCGCGATGTTTGGGAGGTGTTGGCGCGGGACTGAGAGTTGACGTGGCGACGAACTGTGTGAGTGTGCATGGAACTTGTATCGCCCTTCAACCGTCTTTAGACGGAAGCCTGAGAATTCCGTGAGAGAGATACGCCCGTGACTCTCACAACTTCTCGCGGCACGCCAATTCAAGGGAGCGCTTCGGTTAGGATGTCCCGCAACCAAGCAGGGCCAACCCGGTAAATCGGTTGTGTCACATTATCTCTGTGATGCGTCGAGAATTGTTACTCCAACCAATCGACTGCCTTTGTAATCCAGGATGACTCCGTTATCTTGCATCTCGCTGTGGGTGGATCCGTGTTTCTCCTCAAAATGGATGTAGAGCGCATCCGCCTCTTCATCATAGTCTAGCCTCATGTGGGTCTTTGGTAGTTGCACGAGATGAGACACTGCCTTGAGGAGGTGCCCCATGGGTTTCTTTTTTAAGATCTCTCTTTTGGCCATATGGTATTACCCCTGTTTATCGTTCGCGAAACAAACGCCGTGATGATAAATCCGTCGCGCCGACTGACCTCGCGATAGACAACGTTTAGAAACTGCTGTCTGCCGAGGGAGAGAACCGCTATCAAAGCTCCCGCGTAGCCACGCAAGACCCACTTGGGATTCTCGACCGCAGTTAGAACTGTTTCATAATACTTTCTCATATAGGGCTTATTTTCAATGATATGTGCCCATCTTTCTTCGGTGAGGCGAATCGGTACGGAATTCACAGAATGAGCAATATCCATCAACCCACTCGTAGGACATTCAGTAAGTTGACACAATAGGCCTGCGCCTCAAAGGCAAATTCTGTCATCGGACTGCTTGTAGCATTTTGTTCTCTCCATAACTTTCCCTTCGATTCAGGAGCCTGCATTTTTATCGGGAAAAGACCGCATTGGTTGACATTTGAAAGAAATCCGTGGGAGATTGACCGCGGAAAAAACTCATGCCTTTCAAAGTCCTCAAAGATATCACTGTCATCGAATGTTCGACGTTCGTTACCGGTCCCTACGCGACGGCGCTGCTGGCTGATCTCGGCGCGCGGGTGATCAAGATCGAGTCGCCGCCGGAGGGCGATCCGTATCGCTATTTCGCTCCGGACCCTCACTTTAGTTTTAATTTCGCCCATCTGAATCGGAACAAGGAAAGCCTGGTGCTCGATCTGAAAGCCGCGAAGGGCAGGGAAATTTGCCTCGCGCTGCTGAGACAATCGGATGTGTTCGTCGAGAATTTTCGTCCGGGCACCGCGGCCAGGTTGGGGCTAGGGTACGAGGCTTTGCGAGCGCTAAATCCGCGTTTGGTTTATTGCTCTATCTCAGCCTTCGGTCAGAGCGGGCCTTATGTCGACAAACCGGGTTTTGACACCCTGGGACAGGCGGTAAGCGGGCTGTTGAGTTTACTCACCGATCCGGGTGAACCGAAGGTGATGGGAATGGCGCTGTCCGATTATGTCACCGGTCTGTCTGCTGGATACGGGATTCTCGGCGCTCTGCTGGGGCGGGAGCAGTCGGGCAACGGCTGCCGGGTTGAGACCTCGCTGCTTCAGGCAACCCTATCTTTTATCGGCGAGACCGCGGCCGGGTACCTGAGAACCGGTGCGGTTCCCAACCGGATGGCTAGAGTCAAGAACGCTCATGCTTTTGCGTTTGTCTGCAAAGACAACCTGCCGCTAGCGATTCATTGCTCGGTACCGGAAAAGTTTTGGCTTGGGTTATTGAAGGCCATAGACAGAACGGACATCGCTGCAGATGATCGATTCAAGACGCGCGATGGCCGGCGGCAGAATTATGAGGCCCTTGAACGAGAGCTGGCGCCGGTGTTTGCGACCAAGTCGCGGGAAGAATGGCTGCGACGGCTCGAGGCCGACGACGTTCCGGTGGTTCCTCTGTATAACGTGGCTGAAGTACTGGAGGATCCGCAGGTGCGCCATCTTGATATGGTGGAGGAGTCGGTTCATCCCCAGGCGGGAAAGTTGCAATTTGTCGGCGGTCCTGTAGGTTACGATGGATTGGCAAAAGCGCCAGCGACCCCGCCGCCGTTGCTCGGCGAGCACACTGCAGCGATTCTGCAGGAGCTAGGATACGGGCAGCCCGCCATCGACGAGTTCGCGCTGGCGGGAATCGTAAAGACTGCTCAGAGTTGATGAGTTTTGTAGATCGGAAAAACTGTGTCTCGCGCAAAGCGTCAACAACAAAAGTCGAAGCACGAAATCCGAAATTCGAAACAATTTCAAATGACCAAAATAGATAAAATTCCAAACAAGCTTCCTTCGGATTCGGTGTTTTGGATTTTCCCGGTTTGAGATTTGTTTGTCCGCGAGTTTGTTTCGGATTTCGATATTCGGATTTCGGATTTTGTTCGTTGGTCTTGGTGCGATGACTTTTGTTACCACGGTCGGCAGCATAAATTGCAAAAAAGTCTGAAGGGAAGAGAGCATGATCTACGACGTTGAAATCAATTCGGCGGCGCACTATCCGGCTGCAGACGTTCCGGGCTTGATCGAATTGGCCGAACAGGTCGGCTTCGGCGCCTTTTGGAAAGGCGAGTCGAACAGCACGGACCCCATCGTGATGCTTTCGGCGGTGGCGAGCCGGACCAAGACGATCAAACTGGGCACGGCTATCTATCACATCTACGGCCGTAGCCCGGTAACGTTGGGCATTCAGGCGGCGAGTTTGCAGGACCTTTCCGGCGGCAGATTGCTGCTCGGCCTGGGCGTCGCCAACAAGAGTATCGCCGGCTGGCATGGCGGCGTGTTCGACCGGCCGCTCAAGCGCGCCCGCGAATACATCGACATCGTGCGGAAAGTGGCGGCCGGCGAGCGCGTAGAATATGAAGGCGAGATTTACCAGACTGGCAAACGCTTCCAGCTTTCGTGGAAGCCGAGCCATCCCATTCTACCGATTTATCTGGCCGGCCTGGGACCGCAGATGACCAAGCTCGTGGGAAAGATTTCTGACGGGGTGTTCATCAACATGGCGACGCCGGAGAAGGTGAAAGAGATTGCCGCGCGGGTGCGCGAAGGCGCGGTTGAGGCGGGCCGTGACCCGAGCAAGCTGGAGATCATTGCCAAATCACGGGTATCCCTCAATCCCGACAAGAGTCTCGCTCGGGCCAAGCTGCGCCAGGTGCTTACTTTCTATAACATTGCCGACCATTACAGCGACATGCTGAGAGGCATGGGCTTCGAGAAGGAAGTCAACGCGATCAACGAGGCGTTTCAGAAAGGCGGTTTCAAGGCAGCCATGGGCGCCTTAACGGATGAATATATGGATAAGCTGCCTGTGGTTCCCGCCAGCGACATTAAAGAGATCAAAGACAAAATGAAGGCCTTTGAGGAAGCGGGAGCGACGCGGATGGTGATTCCCTACGTGCCGGTGACGGAGCCGGTGGTAGAGGACGCGCGGAAGTTTTTCGAAGCGTGGGGACGCGCGTAGCGCGGCGCGCTTACGCGCGCGGTTCAAGGTTCTCCTAGAGCGGTTCAAGGTTCAATGTTCAAAGTTCAATGTTTCGGGTCAAACCCTCGCCCGTCTCGGGAGAGGGAAGGGTGAGGGCATTTTGAACTCGGAACCCGGAACTCGTAACCGAATTTTTTACAGGAGGAAAAAATTCTATGTGTGATTTTGCTGCAGATGCTGCGGCCGCAGAACAGTTAATGGTCGGCCGGACTTTGAGCGTGGCGCGGGTGCGCGAACTCAATGCCAAGGATTATTTTTACCAGATGCTGAAGGACAACCCGGAGATGTTGAAAATCTATCCGGGCATCGAGAATGAGCTGCTCCAGGGAGCCATCGATTGTCACATCCATGCTTTTCCGGATTTTGTCCATCGGTCGCAGGATATGATTCAGATCGCCATCGAGGCTTCCAAGTGCGGAATGCGCGCCATCGCGTTCAAAGATCACTGGAACATCAGCGCAACCTCGGCCTATCTCACCCAGCGGCACATCGACGATATGATCGCCAGAGGCGAATTGACCCACCGCGTGGAAGTCTACGGCGGCGTCGGCATGTGTTTCGGCATGAGACCCGAGTACGTCCGTGTGGGGCTCCAGTATCCGAACTTCAAGATGATCTGGTTTCCAACTTTCACCTCCTACGGTTTCTGGCGCGGCGCCGGCCATCCGGAAAAAGAAGGGGTGCGCCTGTGCAGCGAGGACGGCAAAGTATTGCCGGAGGTGAAAGAGATCATGGAGATGGCGGCGGAAAAGAAAGTCGGCATCGGTTTCGGCCATACCGATTTCCAGGAGCTGCTGCCGCTCGGGCGGCTCGCCAAAGATATCGGCGTGAGGGCGACCTTGGATCATCCGCTCCTGGAGTTGAACAAACTGTTATTGGACGAGATGAAACAGCTCCGCGACCTCGGCGTCTATGTCGGCACTTATTGCCAGCCGATGATTCCGAGCTTGTACCAGCCCGTGGCGGATCCGATGGAGACCATTCGCACCATCAAAGAGATCGGTCCGGACCGCTGCATCATCGGCAGCGACTTCGGCCAGGTGCTGCACATGGACGCCGTCGACGGCATGCGGGTTTTCATCCGGGCGTTGCTCGGCTTCGGCATTAAACCGAACGAAGTCAAAATCATGCTGAAGGACAATCCGGCGAAGTTGATGTGGCTGGACGAGAATTAGCCGCATGGTTAACCTGAATAGCCAGCATTCTCACGGCCGACCGAGCAGGCGCGGCGGTACCACACCGTTTCATGGCAGTGAATGACTAAAGCGTAACCAGCAAAGTCATTGAGAAGCGACCGCCGCCTCGAGAAGCCGTTGCGTTGCGAGATATTTGGCGAAGTATGAGGCAGCGTCCGGGCTAGGGTGCCAGAAAAGGTCGTCGCCTGTCTCGGTCACCACGGCGCCGTCGGCTAACGCCTCGTTCAAGGGTATGAGCAGATCGAAGTGACGGATGCTTAGGGACTGGAGCATGTCGACAATTAGCCGGCGGTACTCTTTGTACTCGGGCTTCCAGTTGCTTAGCGGCTGCAAGATCGGCAACACCAAAACCGTCAGGCGGGCGTTGTCGATGGCGACGAGACGCTGCAGATCTGCGAGGTTTGCGCGTACCTCTTCAATGATTTCAGAGCGCGCCATCTTCCTTGGGGTTACGAGGGCGAGCCAATAGCGATAGCTGTAACTGTGCTGGAAAAGCCAGGTATTCAGGCGCCGAACCGGCCAGTTGGGCGCATATACCACCAACGTGCCGTCGGCCTCCCGAAACGCGACTGGAGTCGTCTCGAAGTCATTGAGGTGAAACGTAAGGATGACATGGTCGGGTTGAATGGGGCGACTGAATCGACGGTAATAAGCAACCTCCTGCACGGTATTGAAAGACTCGACTCCTGAGTTCCAATACTCGTAATGCTCCGAGCCGTACTCCCGCCTGAGAGCCTCGACGATATGGCCACGACGAGTGACGGAATCGCCGACAAAGAGAAGTCGAGTAACCCCGCGCCGCTTGGCTTCGGAATACTCATTCGCGAGCGTGCCGAAGCGCGTGTAACTCCCGCTGCCCAGTATGGGCCGGAAACCGAATTCTGGATCGATTACAAAGTCCGAGAGTCTATCGGGTTCGCCGCGCCGGAACTGGGGTAGCTCCTGAGCCCCGCCGAAAGTTCGATAGGGTGCCTTTAGCCTGTGAAACAGTTCAACCCCCAGAATCAAAAGAGCGATGCTTAGACCAGCAACGACTAGCAGTGCCCGTGCGGCTGTTAGCATCCGCCGCCGCGTGAGTTGGTCGAAATGCCACATGCCGGTGGGTCGCTTTGCGTCCTTACAACGCTGGTGTCGTGAATATTCTACAAAAGGAGAAAGGCCGACCCACGGAAATCACGCGAAGGTGTCGGTGCTGCCTGATTGCAACTTCTTTCTTATACCGCAAGAAATCTTTTTGCGCCCTTTGTGGTCAATGCTTTTGTCCGCCTATTGCCAGAGTTGCTCGGTTGCTAGCCGCGCGCCATCCGCCATGGCTTGGAACTTGGCCCACACGATCTTCGGATGAACTTCGGGGTTGTAGGTCGCCTGAGAGGAGAAGCCGCAGTCGGTCCCCGCGATCACGTTTTCTCTGCCCACGAGTTTCGCATAACGTGTGATGCGCTCGGCGATAAGCTCGGGATGCTCGACGATGTTGCTGGCATGGGTGACGACGCCGGGGATAATCAGTTTGCCCTCGGGTAGCCGCACGGTCTCCCAGACATGATATTCGTGCTCGTGCCGCGGGTTGGCTGCTTCGAACAAGTAAGCGCCGGCATTGACTTTCAAAATAAGCTCCACGATGTCCTTTAGCGGCGCGTCGTGGACGCGGGGCCCTTCATTGATGCCGTAGCAAGTGTGAAAGCGGATCTTTTCCGGGGGAATGCCTCGTAGGGCATGGTTGAGCGCTTCAATGGACCGCTCGGCGATCTTGCGCCGCTCCTCAAGGCTTAGCGACGGATCCTGACTATGCACTTCCGTGAGCCAGGGGTCGTCGATTTGGAGGATGAAGCCGGCATCGACGATGGCCCGGTATTCGGTTCTTAGAGCGTCGCCGACGGCGTGCAGATACTCTTCATCGCTGCTGTAATAAGCATTGCTGCCAACCCCGCTAGGTGCTACCGCCGGTATGAAACCCTCCTCGACCTTCAGCTGTGCAATCGCTGACTTGAGATTCTCGATGTCTTTCCGGATCGCTTCCTGTCCTCGATAGCTGACCGGTCCGGTGCACGCGAGAGGGGTTCGCGGCACGATGCTCCCGCCCATCATCCGCCGGCTAAAGTATTGCTCATAGTATTCCGGAAAGGCGGCCACTTCCGCAGCCCACTGCTGCCAGCCCCCAGGCGGCGGGGCCTTTGGTTCAAAGCCGGTGAGCCGCTCGCGCACGTAGGCAAAGAACCCCGGCTTGCTTTGCTCGCCATCGGTCACGATGTCGATGCCGTTCTCGGCCTGCATGCGGACAGCTTCCGCCACTGCGGTCGCTATCCGCTGAGCGAAGGCCTTGGGGTCATAGGGCTCGGCGTTGATTTTTGCCTTCATCAAGTCGAGCAAGTCCTTGGGACGCGCCAAACTGCCGCAGTGGGTGGTAAGAATCCGATCGGTGCTCCGCTTCATGACGGACCCTCCTTGTTAATCCGTTTAGGATGATTGGACCACGAAGAAGCGAGAGGTCGCAGAAGTTTTTCGTTTACTCTGCCTTCTTCTGCAGCTTCGCCGCGATCTGTTGAACTTCGTCCAGGACGCGCAGCAGGTTGCCGCTCCAAAGTTTTTCGATCTGGCTTTCGGTGTAGCCGCGGCGAACCAGCTCCAGAGTCACGTTGAAGGTTTCGCTGGCGTCGTTCCAGCCGATGACTCCGCCGCCGCCGTCGAAGTCCGAAGAGATTCCCACATGCTCGATGCCGATGAGCTTGACGGCGTAGTCGATATGGTCGACGAATTCCTTTAGGTTGGCGGGCGCATCGCCGGGATGCTGTTTGTCGATTTCGGCGAGTTTCTTTTCGTACTCCGCGCGACCGTCGGCCGACATTTTTTTGAGAGCTGATTGGAAGCGCGCGCGTTGGCCCGGGCCGGTTGGTTCGGGCAGATTGTATTCTTTCCTTGCCGCTCCGAGATCGGCCGCGCGGTCGGGCGAATCGGGCCGCGTCGTCTTGACGGAACTGCTATAAGCGAACACCTGAATGACGCCGCCGGTTTTTTTGAGTGCCAGAAGTTGCTCGTCGTCCATGTTGCGGCTTACGTCGCAGAGGGCGCGGGGAGCAGAATGGGACGCGATGATCGGCGCCTTGGACAGCGCCGCGGTTTGCATCATCGACTCCTTCGATGCGTGCGACACGTCGACCATGATGCCGAAATGATTCATTTCGGCGACGACTTGTTT
>DAIRFP010000188.1:0-9686 GCA_036794995.1 Thermodesulfobacteriota bacterium
GCCTTATCAAGAAACGCGGACGTTACTGGCCGGTCATCGAATAGAAAGTTCAAAGTTCAACGTTCAAGGTTCAAAGTATAAGGAATGCAGAGGCGTACGACTGCATTAACCTTGAACCTTTAACCTTGAACGTTGAACCGCCACCCCATGACCTTGACGCAAGACGAATCTTCATCGCCCCGCCGCCGACGCTGGCTGTCCTTGTCCGTCGCGTCCCTGGCGACTCTGCTGGTTACCGCCGATACCGGGCAGCTGAGCATCGCGCTGCCGGCGATCATCGCCGAATTCAACGCGGATTTGACGTTGGCCAGTTGGATAGCCCTGGTTTACGCGCTGATTACGGCCTCGCTTTATTTGCCCTGCGGGAGATTGTCCGATCTTATCGGCATCGGCAAGGTATTCAGTGCGGGCTTTATTCTCTATGCGGCCGGCGCTTTGGCTGCGGGATGGTCTCAGAGTGCCGAACAACTAGTTCTATTTCGGGCGTTCCAGGCCGCCGGCAGCGCCCTTATCATGGCTAACAATTTCGCGCTGGTGACGGCTTTGTTTCCGCCCGAAGAGCGGGGTCGAGCCATGGGCATATCAGGCGGAACGGTGTCGGCGCTTGGCTATACCTTGGGCCCGGTGCTTGGCGGATTTCTTACTTACGCATTTGGCTGGCGTTCAAATCTCTATCTATCGGCGGTGCTTGCGTTGGTTGGTTTGGCTGCCGCCCGTTATTTGCTGCCGCCGGAAAGTAGGGGCGACCGGCCGGTCGCCCCTACCTCAAGTTCAAAAGAGCCTTTCGATTTTCCTGGCGCGATCACTTTCGCCTTGAGCATCTCTTTACTTCTGCTGGCGCTGGCTTCGGCACAAAAAGGGACTTGGGGAAGCCCTCTCGTCGCCGTTGAGTTTGTCGGCGGAATTGTCGTCCTGGTTTTGTTTGTTTGGCTGGAACACCGTGCGCGCTTTCCACTTCTGGATCTGACGCTCTTCCGGATCCCGGCCTTTACACTGGGAAACACCGCCCGATGGATTAGCTTTATCACCATGAGCATTAACGTTTTGCTGATGCCGTTTTTTCTTCAACTGGGGATGGGATTGGATCCACTGCGAGCCGGTTTACTCGTGGTGCCGACGCCTTTCGCGATGGCACTCCTGGCTCCGCTTACCGGTTGGATGTCGGAAAGGTTCATTCCCGAGCGCCTCTGTAGCCTGGGGTTGATCATCAGTGCTGTTGCCTTTCTCTCCTTAAGCTTTCTTGCGGTGAAAGCAACCTCATTTACGGTTGTATTATGGCTAAGCGTTCTGGGTTTTGGCATGGGTCTTTTTCAGACGCCAAATAACAACTTATTGATGAGCTCCCTTCCACGCCAACGCTTGGGAGTCGGATCGTCTTTCTTGTCGATTGTCCGCAGCCTGGGCAACTCGGTTGGAGCAGCGTTGGCGGCGACCATCGTCAGCGCTCAACTCATAGCGGTGACAGGGCGCGCGTCGCTGCAAAATCTTGGAGGAGATCTAAGCACGGAGGCTGGAGCACCCTTGCTCGCCGCGTTCCTGCAGGGGTTTTACTATACTTATGTCATGGCAGCGGCACTTTGTTTCGTGGGGGCGGCCGTGAGCGCCGTGCGCGTTTCGGGAAGACAGCGCTAATTAGGTTGGTCAGTTCTGGCTGACTCCAAGCCTGCCGATGAAGGGAAGTTTTAGGGCCGGACGCTGGAAGTCGATGCCGAACGTTAGACCCAGAAAGTTCATTTCTATTCCTTCCTCGCGCGCCAGGGTCAGGCCGAGCACCCCGAGCATCGAAAATTGATAGCCTGTGCCGCTAGGCGCTCGGTCCACCAGGGAGCCATTGATCGGGTAGTCTTTGCCGATCGCCGTGGCTGGTAGGTCCATTCTCAGCTCGGGAACCTGTCGTCCGATATAAGCGATAAAGGTGTTGCTATTGGGGCCGGGCCAGACTTTGTATTCGTCCGGGTAAGGATAACTCGCAACCGCTTCGATAATTTTTGGGATGGCGCCCGCCGCAGCCTCGCCGCGCAGTTCGCCGAGAAGCTCCGGTTCGTTTCCGAACCATCTGCCGTCCGGAATACCGGGCGCGGAAACCACGGCCGGTAAATCCCGAAAGACGCGCCAACCGATGACCTGATGCAAAGTATATTCGCTTGCGTTTTCGGGTTTGGTGGCGATCCAAGTGTGCACGCCGAAAATACCCCGCCAGTTGAGGGCGCGGGCAGCATAGATTTGTACCACGGCTTCCGGTGTCGTTTCAGCGGGCGGCGCGATGCCGGCGCTGGAGCGATCGGCTCTGCGGTAGTCTGTCCCAAGAGGAGCTTGCCCTGAGAGCACCGCGTAGAGCGGCAGCCCCGCCAAAAACAGCAAACAGAAGAAAAGCATTCGTGACAAGGTGTTCACTTACTCGGGGCGAATTATAGCGGATGGACGGGGTCAACTCCAGAGCGGCTCCGCTATAAGTCTGTGGCTCTTCAGGGAGTTCAAGGTTCAACGTGGAGCGAGACCGGATGTCTCTTTGAACTTTGAACCAGGAACTTTGAACTTCTGCACCCGCGTTATTGATTGTTGTTGCCGATCGAGTGATGATACCTCCGCAGGCTTATGTTGAATCACCGCTACTTACACGACAACAAAACAGATTGCTGAAAAATGGCCGGGGAATTTCGCGTCGGACATGGTTTCGATGTTCATCGCTTTCGCGGGGGGCGAAAGCTCATTCTCGGCGGCGTGGAAATTCCTTATGGCAAGGGTCTCGCGGGCCATTCAGACGCTGATGTGTTGTGGCATGCCGTGATCAACGCTCTTCTGGGCGCGATGTGTGAAGGGGATATCGGAATGCATTTCCCGGACACCGATCCGCGTTACAAAGGAATCGCCAGCGCCAAGATGGCGGAAAAAGTCCTAGGGATGATGCGGCAAAGGCGCTTTAAACTGGTCAATGTGGATGTTACCTTGATAGCGCAGCAACCGAAGTTGGCGCCTTACTATGGGGCTATGAGAAAAAATATGGCGCGGCACTTTAAAGTTCCGGCAAGCAAAATTAGTATCAAGGCGACCACCACCGAGAAGCTCGGATGGGCGGGTCAAGGCAAGGGCATGGCCGCCACGGCAGTTGTTTTGTTGCGTACATAACGGCCCTTACACGGTGAAAAGGTTGACAAAAAATGATTTCTATAATAATCAACCATTCTGATCTTAAGTGACATCTCATCCTCCCAATGACGCGTCGCAAGCGCGTGAACAAGAGATCGAGAGATTAGCCGAAGAGATTGGCCGTCTCATCCAGGGCGCCAACCCGGAACGGCGGGAAGATCTCAAAGAATTGGCTTTTGCCCTAATCCGCGAAGAGCTGATCCATGAGGCGGAGGGTAATGAGAGCGGTGGAGGGTCAACTCCGGCCCCATTCAATCCGCTCAGCACGGGAGTCTTGATATTTTTTTTAGGGGCTGGTTTATCTTTTGTTTTTGGACCGGTGGGGTTGTTGTTGATGCTAGGCGGGTTGGTCTTCGTCGTTTGGGGAGCTTTGATCACTTGGTTTAAAGGATAAGAGCGCTCATGGCAGAAGAAAAAAAAGAAAAACGAGGTATTTGGTCGCGCAGAGACTTTTTCACCCGGTTGGGATGGGGGGGAGTCGGAATTTTCGGCGGCTTGACTCTGCTGGGCTTTCTCAGGTCGGCATTCCCGCGAGTACTTTTCCAACCGCCTTCAACGTTCAAGGCAGGCCTGCCTTCCGACTTTGCCCTGGGCGAAGTCAGCGATAAGTTCAAGCAGGATCAGCGCGTCTGGATCGTGCGTGAGGAAGCCGGTATTTACGCCATCTTCGCCAAGTGCACCCATCTGGGTTGCACGCCGCGCTGGCTTGCCGCCGAGAATAAATTCAAATGTCCTTGCCACGGCAGCGGCTTCTTTAAGTCCGGCTTGAATTTCGAAGGACCGGCGCCTCGTCCCCTCGACCGATTCCAAGTCACCGTTGGCGACGACGGTCAGCTCGTGGTGGACAAAAGTAAAGTCTTCAAGATGGCTCCCGGAGCTGAGCCGGATGAACAGTTTTCGAATAGCGTCCTGAAAGTTTAACGGAAAGAATCATGAGCCTTTTAGATAAAATCAAAAGCGATATCGTCGAGAGCCACGTTTGGAAGGCGATTTTCCGCCATGGCTATGAAGACACGCCCCGTAACCGTGTGATGATGGTAACGGCCAACGTGTTCCTCCACCTGCATCCGGCGAAGGTCCGGCGCCATGCGGTCAGGATGCGCTTTACCTGGTGCATGGGGGGGCTGACCTTCCTGATGTTTCTGGTCACCGTGGTGACGGGTATTTATCTCATGTTTTATTACCGCCCCGTGGCCGAGTATGCCTATGCCGACATGAAGTATCTCGAGTTTGACATGCCCTTCGGCATGCTCATGCGCAATATGCATCGCTGGTCCGCCCATGCCATGATCGTTTTTGTCTGGCTCCATATGTTCCGCGTCTTTCTCACCGGCTCTTATAAACCGCCGCGGGAGTTCAACTGGATAGTCGGAGTCTTGCTCTTGGTGCTTACCTTGCTTTTGAGTTTCACGGGCTATCTGCTGCCCTGGGACCAGCTCGCTATTTGGGCGGTTACCGTGGGTTCGAACATGGCTCGGGCGACGCCTTTGTTGGGCTACGAAGGGCCCTTCGCGGATTTCGTCGGCGCCAACCCGATTTACGACGCCCGGGCATTTTTATTCGGCGGTGGCGAGATCGGCCCCCATACATTGCTGCGGTTTTACATTCTCCACTGTATTTTTATCCCGCTGGTCGCTAGTATTCTGATGGCGGTTCACTTCTGGCGTATCCGCAGGGACGGGTTCTCCGGTCCATCACTCTAAATTACAAAAAGCTCAAGGCGTAGGATTCTCGGGACAATTCGAAATTTACGATCATAGACGATAGGGACAAAGGGACTGGAAATTATGGCAGAGGCGGCGCGCGAAAGAAGGTTACCCCTAGACGACAAAATTCACACTTGGCCGCACCTGGTGCGTGGCGAGTTTCTGGTGGCGCTTTTTGTGATCGTGGTCCTATCCCTGTGGTCCATTACGATCGATGCTCCACTGGAGGAGCCGGCGAATCCCACCCGAACTCCGAATCCGTCGAAGGCGCCGTGGTACTTTCTCGGCTTGCAGGAGATGCTGGTCTACTTTGATCCGTGGCACGCGGGTGTCGTCTTGCCCAGCCTGATTATCGTGGGCCTTATGGTTATCCCCTTTATTGACATCAATCCCAAGGGAAACGGCTACTACTGTTTCAAGGACCGCAAGTACGAAATCCTGACTTTCGTCCTCGGCTTCCATGTGTTGTGGGTCACCATGATCATTATCGGAACGTTTTTTCGCGGACCCGGGTGGAATCTTTTCTGGCCGTGGCAGCACTGGGATCCCCACAAAGTCGTGGCGCTGACCAACGTTGATCTGCCCTACCTATTCGGTTTCAGGGATTATTGGTGGTCGGCAGCCTTCGGGTTGGTCGTGATCGGCGCCTATTTTGTTTTTGGCGTTGTCGCCTTTTATCTTTGGGTTCTGAAAGTAAAGGGGAGAGAGTTTCTCGAGCGCTGGGGCATGGTTCGATTTACGATCACGGCCGCGCTCTTTGTCCTGATGCTTTCACTCCCCGCCAAAATGTTTCTCCGGCTCGTTTTCAACGTCAAATATATTCTGGTGACTCCCTGGATCAATGTCTGACCCCGATCCAAAAATGGGTTGCGAAGCGATCGAGAGATATGAAGAACTGATGAAAAAAGGGGCAGCGGGGTGGAGCATAGATTAGGTTTGGAACGGGGCTGATGTTCTACGTCGCCAAGATTCTTCAGGCATTGGGACTTGCCGACGTGGGTTATGCCCTGTTTGTGGGCATCGGCAAAAATTTTTCTATGGCCGAAGAAATCGTGCTGGCCCTCATTGGTCTTGGGGTCTTTTCTTTGGGCCGCGTGCTTGAGCGCAAAGTAGCGTGAGGTAAGACGGGATGGCGGAACGAAGTATCGACCAGAACGAAGAAAAAAAGTCCTACGGCAGCGTCTTTCTCATCGGCGTCGCCCTCCTTGTGGTGTTGTCGTTTTGGGCGTTCTGGGATGACAACTTCACGCGCCGTCCTTGGAAGGAATTTCAAGCGCGCTTCTACCGGCTGGACTATAGCAAGGCCAAGGCGGCCTATGACGAAGAGGACAAGAAACTCAAAGACGACGCCGCCTATCAAGAGTTAGCCAAGAAACTCGCCGCCGAAAAAGCCAGTTTGAGCGGCGGGGAGCTGGGCGCAAAGCTCAAGGCGCTGCAAAGCGCGGAGGTTCGCGCGACGGTGCAGTTCCAGGAGATCGACCAAGAAGTCAAAAACATCAAGAGCGAGCTGGAGGAAGCCTGGTACGAACACGACCATGCCGTTCAGCAAAAACGGAATCCCAAACCCTACCAGGACGAGATCCAGGAGTTGGACAAGGCCAAGGCAGAGCTCGACCCGCAGCTCGAAGCGGCACGCGCGAAGCGCGACCAGATCAAAGAAGAAATCAAGAAAATTCACACCGGTGTCAAAGATCTCGAGAACCAAATAGCCAAGCTCACCGCTGAACGCGATAAGTGGGTTCGGGTGATGGAGAATGTAACCCTGAACCTTGGGCCCTTCTCGTTTTATAAGATTCCCAAGATCCAGCAGGTGTCCTTGGACGAGTTCGACCGCAATCGTTTCGACCAGCCGGTTGCCCGCGTCGATCGCTGCCAGACTTGCCATATGGCGATCAATCGGCCGGGTTTCGAAAAGGAGCCGCATCCCTTCAAAACCCATCCGCGACGCGAGGTTCTGCTCGCTGACAGTGCCCATCCAGCGGAAAAATTCGGCTGTACGGCGTGTCATGACGGCCAGGGGGTAGCCGTTAGCAGCGTCAAGCAGGCCCACGGCGACGTGCACTATTGGGAACATCCTTTGCTGCGCGGCGCAAAAGTGCAATCGAGCTGCACCACCTGTCACCTGGACGTGCAAAAATTTCAGGATGCGCCGCTGCTAACCCAGGGTCAGATACTATTCGAGCAGATCGGTTGTACGGGATGTCATCTGGTTAAAGGATACGAGAATATTCCCAAGATCGCTCCCAGCTTGAGGAAGATCAGCGCCAAGGTGAATCCCAGTTGGATGGTTCGGTGGATTGAAAATCCCCACAAGTTCCGGCCCCGGACGCGCATGCCGAACTTCGATCTCAGACAGGAGGACGCGGTCGCCATCGCCGCTTATCTGTGGTCGCAATCGAAAGAAGAAGGCGACCAATGGACCCAGCAACATCCCCCGCCCACCGGATTCCGCGAAAGCGACCCCAACGAAGCAGCCAAAGGCAAAAAATTGGTCGAGACTATCGGATGTAAAGGTTGCCACGGTTTTGCCGAAGGGGAGTTCAGCACGGTGCTGGGCAAGGACAAGGACCTGGTTCCCAATCTTAAGGATATCGCGTCGAAGGCCGGTCCGCAGTGGACCTATCACTGGATCAAGAACCCGCGCGGGTTTATCCCCGATACGCGCATGCCCAGCCTGCGGCTATCCGACGATGAGGCCCGGGCGATCACTTCCTACTTGATGACCCTGGGGAGCAAGCCGGAGCCGATGCCGGGTATTGAAGAGAAGTTTGCCGACGCCGGCAATATTAAGCGCGGCGAATCGCTGGTTCGAAAATGGGGTTGTTCCGGTTGTCATGACATCAAGGGAATGGAAAAAGAATCCCGCGTCGGGGTGGAATTGACGACCTTTGGTTCCAAGACTGTCGACGAGCTCTTCTTCGGAAACCGAACCGACATAAAGCAAACTTGGGAAGACTGGACCTTCAACAAACTGAAATCTCCCCGCATCTACGCCACCGAACGGGTGGAGCAGTTGATGCCGCAATTCAACCTGGCCGACGAGGACATTCGAGCGCTGCGGGTTTTGCTAGCCGGCTTTCGCGAGCGCAAAGTGGCGCACCGATACCAGGCGGATCAAGGTCTGCGAGTCGTTCAAACCGTCGAGGGACGGCGCTTGATGCACCAATACAATTGTATCGGTTGCCACGAGATCGAGGGCCGGGGCGGGTTTATTCGAAAATACTATCAGGAGAATCCGGGTCTCGCGCCCCCGGTGCTCAACGGCCAGGGAGAAAAGGTGCAGTCCAATTGGTTCTTTAGTTTCCTGAAGTCGCCTACTCCCATACGCCCCTGGCTCGAGATCAGAATGCCAACATTCGGATTCTCCAACGAGCACGCCAACCAGTTGGTGGACTATTTTAACGCTCTTTCGAAAGTGGAGATTCCCTTCGCCTACTTCGACGATAGAAACGTGCCCCCGGAATTTCTCGATGCGGCCAGGAAGCTGGTTTCGAAGGACTACTTCAACTGCTTTAGCTGTCACCAGCAGGGAGACCGAAAGCCTGAAGGGCCGGTGGACGGTTGGGCGCCGGACCTCAATTTGGCGCGCCAGCGTCTGAACCCGCATTGGATCATCAAGTGGCTTCAGGATCCGCAAAAAGTCCAGCCCGGGACGAAGATGCCGTCGTTTTATCCCGGCGGGCCGGACGATATCCTCGGGGGCAAAGAAGACAAGCAGATCGAAGCCCTGCGTGACTACATCATGACCCTCGGGCGCGGCGGTGGAGTGGCAGCCGCTCCGCCGGCGCGCCCAGTCCCTCCCGCAAAAGCAAAAGTTGCGGGCCGGTGAATATCAAGCGTTATTGAACGTCCAAAAGTTAAACGCTATTGTGTTGTGTAAGGAGGCACTATGAATAAATTGAGTTCAATGGTTTTGTCCGCTGTGCTCATCGCATTGCCTGTAAGCGGTATGGCTGCTTACGAGGGCGGCGATGTCAAGGACGGCGGCTCTATTTCAGGGACGGTCAAGTTCAAGGGAACCACGCCCGCGCCAAAGAAATTGGACGTGAGCAAAGATAAAGAAGTCTGCGCCAAAACCCCCAAGATGGACCAGTCGTTGATCGTTAACAACGGTAACCTGGTGAACGCCGTGGTGACCATCACCGATATCAAGAAAGGCAAGAAAATCGACACCAAGAAAGTGACCCTGGACCAGAAAGAGTGCGAATACCACCCGCATGTGCTCGCCTTTCCAGTGGGGACTACGGTGGAAATTCTGAATCCGGACGGTATCCTCCACAACGTCCATTCCTATAGTAAGGCCAACACCCCGTTTAATCAGGCCCAGCCGAAATTCAAGAAGACCTTGGACGTCAAGATCGACAAGCCTGAAGCCGTCGAGGTGAAGTGCGACGTTCATGGTTGGATGCATGGCTGGCTGGTGGCGACAGAAACCCCGTACGTCGCCGTAACTGACAACTCCGGAAGCTTCAAGCTAACCGATGTGCCTGCGGGAACCTACACGGTGGAGGTTTGGCACGAGAAGCTCGGTAAAACGAGCCAGAAGGTTACTGTGAAGGGGAAAGAAGAAGCCAAAGTTAATTTCGAAGTGGCGGGTAAGTAGAAAACTCAGCAAAAAAACCTTGTATGAAGCACGGCGTTCCTGTGGAGCGCCGTGCTTTTTTTGGTTTTGCTCCTAGGGAGACTGTGTCGCACTAGGCGCAATCGTATTGATGTCATGAGCGCGTAGCGAAGCATCTCGCCTTAAGATGCTAGTGTCCTGTCCCGTTAATTCATTAAATAACATCTGCATCCATTCCGCTTGGAAAAATCTCCCCTTGCCCCTCTTTTCCA
>DAIRFP010000189.1:0-9674 GCA_036794995.1 Thermodesulfobacteriota bacterium
ACTGGTGCGGCGCATCGAAATCTACGTGACGCCGTGGCGCAAACAGCAACAAGGAGTATGACCGTGGCCGGGCCGGTCTTAGAACTGAGAAACCTGCATAAAGAAATTCCGCGCAAGGACCGCGAGCCTTTTGCTATCTTTAAGAACCTCAACCTATCGCTCCGCGACGGGGAATTCGTCAGCGTGGTCGGACCCAGCGGCTGCGGCAAAACCACCATGCTGCGGGTCATTAACGGACTGATGGCACGAACCAGCGGTGATATTTTTATCGACGGCCGATCGGCCGCGGAAATGGACCACGAACTGGTGATGGGCTTCGTCTTCCAGGGGGCGTCGTTGTTACCGTGGCGGACCAGCGTCAAGAATGTTCTTCTCGGCTTGGAAGGGCGCGGAAAAAGTTCTAAAGAAGCAGAGCAGATCGCCCGCAAATATTTGGATCTCGTCGGCCTGTCCGGTTTCGAGAATCACTATCCCCACGAGCTTTCCGGCGGCATGCAACAGCGGGTCAATCTCGCCCGCGCCCTGGCGGTGAATCCACGGATCCTCTTGATGGACGAGCCTTTCGCCGCCCTGGATGCCCAGACCCGTAGTTTCATGCAGCTCGAGCTGCTACGAATCTGGGCGGAGACCAAAAAGACCGTAATCTTTGTCACCCACATGATCGCCGAGGCGATTCTGCTTTCCGACCGGGTCGTCGTGTTCAGCCATCGGCCGGGCACGATCCGCTCGGAGTTCCAGGTGCCGCTGCCGCGCCCGAGGACTATGGAGATGCGCTCCGATCCGCGCTTTCTAGAGCTCGAAAACGTCGTGTGGAAACAGATCGAAGAAGAAGTCAACGCCTCGGGTGGCTTTGCGCAAATGTAGGTCGGACCCAAAGAAAGGACCATGGCATGGAAAAATTCAAGAGGCGGTTTAGCGCGCTGCTAGGCGGCCTGCTGGTTTTGACCGCCACCGCCGCGTTGGCGGCCGACGCCGGGTTGTCAAAAATGCGTTTCACCCAAAGCGGCAATACGTCGTCGAGCTGGCCCCTTTACGTCGCCGAACACAAAAAGATGTTCGAACGAAACGGCCTGCAAGTCGAGGTGATCATTATCCGCGGCGCCACCAACGTCGTGCGCGCGGTGCTCAGCGAGACCGTCCCCATCGGCCGCATCAATCCTGACTACGTCATCGGCGCCATCGAGAAAGGCGCCAAAGTCAAGATCGTCGCCGCCAACATGGAGAAAATCCCTTATGACATCTATGCCCGGCAGGAAATCAAGACCGGCGCGGATCTCAAGGGCAAAACCCTCGGCGTAAGCACCTTGACCGGCGGTACCACCTTAATGGTGCATGAAGTTCTGGAGAAAGCCTACAAGCTCAATGAAAACGATTATAAGCTATTGATCGTCGGCACGTCCCCGGAGCGCTACGCCGCCCTCAAAGGCGGTTCCGTCCATGCCACCTTCATGGGCCCGCCCTTCACTTTCCGCGCCGCCAAGGACAACTTCCGGAAGCTTGCCAATTTTCATGAATACCTGGGTCCGATTCTTTTCACCACGGACTTTGCCCACGCAAACTACATTAAATCGAACCGCGCGGAAATCGTGCGCTATCAAAAGTCGATGATCGAGGCCACCCGTTGGCTCTACGATCCTAAGAACAAAGAGGAAGCTTTGGCCATTCACATGAAGGTCTTGAAATCACCGCGCGAAAGCGCCGATGAAGACTACAAATATCTCGTCCAGGAGTTCCAGCCTTTCCCGAAAGATGGATCGGTCAGCAAAGTTTCCTTCGACAAGACGATGGAGCTGAGAGCCAAGGAGGGAATCTACCAAGGCAAGAAGGTGCCTCCGCCAAGCGACTACGTCGACAACTCGATTATCGAAGAAGTGCTCAAGCAGGTGGGCAAATAGCTCGATCCAGAGTTTTCAACTGTAAGAAAGTATATTCAATTAAAGGAGGCAGGTAACGAAGTATGAATGCAGTCCCAAAAGTTTTGCTCGTGAGCATTCTATTGCTGGGTTTGGGGTCCAGTATTGCGAGCGCCCAAGCCGTTAAAAAGATTCGCATCGGTTATCCGTCCCTAAGCTTTCGCCAGTCCAACGTTTGGGTAGCCAAAGAAATGGGGTTGTTCAACAAATACGGCCTGGAGGTCGAACCGATCTTTCTGCGCGGCGGGCAGATGGCGACCCAGGCGCTGGTGGCGGGGGATCCGCCGATCGTCAACATCGGCACAGTGGTGCAAGCGAGTCTGCAAGGCTATAACCTCGTGCTGGTGGCCGCCGTCGAAACCACCTACGATCAAATCGTGTTCGCCCGCAAAGGGATCGACAAACTCGAGCAACTGAAAGGCCAGAAGTTCGGCATCAGCGGTTTCGGCTCGGCGACCCATAACGCGGCGAATATCCTCTTCAAGCACCTCAATCTGGAGGTCAACAAAGAGGTCGCGCTGGTTCCCGCGGGACCCGACGCGGAACGATTCGGCGCCATGACGGCGGGCAGGATCGATTCGACTTTCTTCACTTCCTCCGCCGCCGCGCCGGCGCGAAAGGCCGGCTTTAATGAGCTGTTGCATCTTGCAGATCTGGGAGTCGAGGTGCAAGGCAACGGATTTGCGACCTCGCGATCCTACATCGCCAGCAACCGCGATACGGTGAAAAACGCGCTCAAAGGCTTCGTCGAAGCGATTTATTTTGTTTACGCCAACAAGAAAGAAGCGCAAAAAGTCTTCGCCAAATATATGCGCACCACCGACCCGGAGATCCTCGAAGACTCTTACAATGGCTATATCAAATGGATTCCCAAGAAGCCCTATCCGACCCTCAAGGGAATCCAATTTATGTTGGACATGGTGGCACCGACCTTGCCCCAGGCGAAAAACGCCAAGCCGGAGCAATTCGTCGACTTGAGCTTTCTGCAGGAATTGGAAAAAGAAGGCTTCTTTAGCGAAATGGCGAAACGATATCCGAGCAAATAACAGAACTGGAATAATGGAATATCGGGTGATGGAATGTTGTATCTACTGAAATGATGGAGTAATGGAATGTTTGGGACAACATTCCATTACCCATTTCAAATAGGAGGGATCCAATGGCAAGAAAAACTCTTCAGCCACCGTCTTTGAATGACCCTAGGCCCAGGTATTCTCAGGGCATTCTCACCGAGGGCGGCAAGTTGCTTTTCATCGCCGGGCAAACCGCCTCGGACAAAGATGGCAACGTCGTGGGCAAGGGAGATATCAAAGCACAGACGCGGCAAGTGTTCGAAAATATCAAGGCGGTTTTGGCAGCGGCCGGGGGTTCGTTTGATAACCTGGTGATGACAACGACTTATATCACCGACAGAAAGTATCGCGAAGGTTACAATGAAGTCCGCCGCGGGATATACAAAACAGACCCGCCGACCAGCACCCTCGTGATCGTCAGCGGTCTGGCCAACGAAGATTACTTGATCGAGATTGCGTGCATCGCGTCCCTGTAGTCGTGAAAGTCACGGTTCTCGACGACTACCAGCGCGCCTTCGAGGGCACCGCAGCCATTCAAAGGCTCCGGCAAAAGTTAGACGTTCAAATTTTGACCGAAAAACTTCCCACGGAAGAGGCGTTGATCCACGCCCTCAAAGGCGTCAAAGCCATCATTCCCATTCGCGAGCGCACCAAGTTCCCGGCTGCCTTACTCCAAGCGCTCACCGACCTCGAAATCATCTCCCAGACGGGAAATCATGCCTACCACGTAGATATAGCAGCCGCCACTAAAGCCGGAATCGTTGTTGCCATGGCTCCGGGCAGCAACAGCACTGCGGAGCTGGCTTTCGGGCTCATGCTCGCGGTGATGCGCCGCATCCCCCAGAGCGACCAAGCCATGCGGCGGGGCGAGTGGCCCTTGGTGTTAGGTTACGTGCTTCGAGGCAAAACTCTTGGAATTTTGGGGCTTGGGAAAATCGGCACTGAGGTGGCCCAGATCGGCCGGGCCTTCGGCATGAAAATCATCGCTTGGGGCCCGACCCTGACTCCCGAGCGCGCCGGCAGATCCCACGCGACCACTATGCCCCTCGACGACCTCCTGCGACAAGCCGACGTGGTTTCCGTTCATCTGGCACTGTCCGATCAAAGCAAAAATCTGCTCAACGAAAATCGCCTTCGTTTGATGAAGCCATCCGCCTATTTGATCAATACAGCGCGGGGCGCCATCGTGGACGAATCGGCGCTTGTGAGGATCTTGAAAGAGCGGTCCATCGCCGGCGCCGGGTTGGATGTCTTTGTCGATGAGCCGTTGCGGGCGAATCATCCGCTGCTGCAACTCGATAACGTGGTACTCACGCCGCACTTGGGTTGGCCCACGGATTCCGGCTTCGAAGGCTTTGCGGAAAATGCCGTGACCAATATCCTCGACCACATGGATGGCAAACTGACTCGGGTCGTCAATCCCGAAGCGCTGCAAAACCGCGCCCGGCGCGGCTGATGATTGCGTGGCCGCGAACACACCTAGTCAAAATCCGAAATCCGAATATCGAAATCCGAAACAAACCGAAACGAGCAAATTCGAAATCCAAAAATCGGAATGCGAAACGAACTTGTATGAAATTTTTGTGCGCCTTTTGATTATTTGGATTTGTTTCGAATTTCGGATTTCGATATTCGAGTTTTTCTGCCTTCTCAATACCCTGGCGCCATCTGCGTCTTTGCGCGAGTTTACTCCGATTTGGTTGCGACTTCGCCGTTCTAGCTCCGTCGTGGACGGCACCAAACTCAGTCAGGCGGGCTTCATCTTTGTGGTGTAAAAGACTCGGTTATCCTGATCGATGAATTCAACCAGAGCTTGGACAGGCTCTGCCTTCGGATCCACCGTAATTTTAGCGAAATTGAAGTTTTCCGCCATGAAGAATTCGTAGCGTCTCGCCGTCCCGTTGGTAACCCGATTCAAAGGCGCTCCCAAGGGCCCGGCCGTGATATCTATCAGGCCGTTGCTCTTGGGGATGCGCGTGACCGCGGCGTAGTGCAGATCGCCGCTGAGGAAAACCACGCCGCTTATTCCCTTTTCCCTCACATAGCGGAGGATCTCCGCCCGCTCGCGCGGATAACCATCCCAACGGTCGATGCCGCCGCCGGCCATGGGCGCCGACGTGCCAATAAATTTAAAAATCGCCTGGGACCGCGAGACTGCCTCGAACAACCACTCCTTCTGGGATTTGCCGAGCATAGTTCCCTGTGCGCGATCTCGATATTGTCGAGTGTCGAGTAAGAACAGCTCCAGCGCTTTGCCCCAACGAAACGAGCGATAGATCCGTTCCGGCTCGCTCGCATGTCGCCGGATCGGCCAGTAATCCAAGAAAGCTTTTCTGCCGATCGGGGCCAAAGGGTTTCCTGGGAGATAATCATCGGTAACTTCATGATCATCCCAAACCACATAGGTGCCGGTCTCAGAGAGACAAAGTTGCGACGCGGCATCCTCACGGTTGGCGCGATACTTCGCCCAGAATTCGTTTAAGCGGCGAGCATTGCCGCCGCGGTCCGCATAAATAGTATCTCCCAGATGCAAAAAGAAATCCGGATGCTGCGCCCGCACCGCGTTCATGACCGTAAAGGGTTGGTAGCTCTCTCTCGTATCGGCGCTGAAACAAAAGGAAACCCTGGCGGCGTCATCCGGTCTTGGAGCGGTGACAAAGTGTGCCACGTATCCTGGTTGCTTGCCGGCCACCGCGGCGCGGTAGTAATACGTCGTCGCCGGCTCGAGCTTTGCCAATGGTATAACCGCCGTGTAGTCGGCCTCTTTTTCTACGGGAAACGGACCGATGGAGGAGAATTCACCAAGGCTCGGCTCTCTCCCGTAGTGCAGGAACACCCGGCTATCCGGTTCAGCCCGAAGCCAAATCATGGCTCCATCCGGCGTGACATCGCCGGCGACGTAACAAAGCGATAGGCCTGTACCGTCATCCGAGCGGGTCAGAGCCGGAGCACAGCCAGACTGCCCGATGAGCACGGGCATGACCGCGCCTGCGCCGCCCAGGAGTCTGAGAAATTCTCGTCGAGTCACTTTCACCTTTCACTAGACGCGGAGCTTTTCCCAGACAAGCTCGCACAGCCAGCCGGCCAAAAGCGGGAAGAAAAAACTAACCGCGACTCGGATCGCAACCACCTTGGGCCCGAGAAACGGGATCTCCCACATGATGATGCGCTGGAGCCCGAAAAGAGACCACGCGGTCAGATAGGAAACCAGCGGGCCGATGCCGACGCCCACTTTGAACAACGATGCGACGATCGGGAAATGCGTCATGGGGCCTCCCGGAGTCACGGTGCCCAGGGTCATGCCAATCAGAATACCCCTCATGCCCGAGCCGTGCCATCCATTTGACGATAACTTCCTGGGGTACGACAGCTTGGATCAGGCCGGCGATGGTAAAGGCGGCAAGCATGCGCGGGGTAATCTCCAAGATCAGCGCACCGGCGGCTCCCAGCCCCTTGCCGGCGGCTTCGGGAGACTGCCAATGTACGACCATCAGGGTAATCACTGCCGCCACCAACATAACGATTGTCGATGTATCCATGGACCTCCTAAATAGGACGCGAAGGTTCTTTTGAGATGACATTAGTTGAATCTATTCTCTGATTGTCGACGGCAGCGGATCTACCCGCGCAGGAAGTTTAACATCACCGATAGCGAAAGGAAATTCGGCCTGGCCACCCCACCCTGGACAGTTCTGAGGTGTTGGGATTCTCTCGATGAGTCGGAAATCTAGCGACAACGATAAGGCCAAGAACTTGCCGAGCGCTTTATAGCGACTCGCTACGGCTTGACGATGAAAGATAGCTCTTCTTCCGCTTTGCTCTTCTGTTGAGAGAGATACACGGCGAAGCTCTTTTGCACGAGACCCGTAAGAAACGAGATGTCCAACGGTCCGGGATCGCCTTCCTTGACTTGCAACGCCACCGCCAGTGCGAGCTTTGCCAAGTCCCCACGCCCGGTCTCGACGAAATAAAGAGCCATGTCCTCCATGCGCCGCTCCATGATCTTGCCGCCTTCGCCCGCGCAGAGCGTTTTTAGCGCATCGCGGACAATGCCGGCGATGCGTTCTTCCTTTTGCACCGGGTTAAGCACTAAGCGGCTGGTCTGCGCCTCCTGCAATTGCGCGATAAAAGGCTCTATCCAATCCGCGTCTAAAACCCAGAAGCGAAACTCCGGTTCATCGAGCAACCGCCGGGAGAGTTCCCGCCAGGCCCCCTCTCGAGCATCCTCAGCATTGAGCCTTCCATAAACCGGATGATCCTGCACCTTCGGTTTCCCGGTGTTGACGATGGATCGCAGGTCATGAAAATTATCGAACCCGGTGCGCCCCAGCGACTTGGCTTTTTCGTAACCATCGTAAAGCGTCAGGTCGGCATACTCCCATGGCACGGCGACCATGGTGACTCCGTGTTGCTCCTTGATCTGCCGGGTCATATTGCGAAGCTCTTTGCGGCGAATCTGCGCTCCGCCGATCCGCTGGAGGCCTTCCCGATCGTTGACCATTGCCTGGATCGCTTGCAGTCCATGGCCCGCCTGCGGCTTGACTATCCACACGAGACGACCCCCCGCTCCATCCACAGGGGACATGTACGCCTCGATATCCGGCGATCGGCTGAGCAGCGAACTCGGTGGCCTGGGTGCGCGGGGCTCTTCGCGTGGCAGGGCGAGCCCCCGCTGGGTCAACTTGAAGAGTGAACGGCGAATCGCCTTTCGATAATCCTTGTCCGAAGTTTGTTTCTCAAGGCGAACCAATGCCTCCACCGCTGCCGGGTCGGCAATTTTCCCGAGAGTGAACACGATCGCCAGATCGGTTTCTCGTCCCCTACGGAATTGCTCTTCGAGACGAGGCACGAGCGCCGGGGAGAAATCGTCGAGGGTCAAGCCTGAGTGCCGCAACTCCTCGAGGCCCCTGCGGACCTCCTCTTCTTGGGATTTTTTTTTCGCCAAAGAAACTTCCTGAACTGAACGACCGTCGGCTCCACGCCGAGGGTTCTGAATTTGTCGACTGGAAGTCGAGTCTTGTTCCCGTCATTCCGGCGGAAGCCGGAATCCAGGGAGAGGGGCGGGTCGCGACCCGCCCCTACGGCAACGAACCTGGATGCCGGCGTTCGCCTGCATGACGAACTTTCACTTCGCCTGAAGGCGGGGGATTTCAACCGTCCCCGATAGAGCAATATTTGTTTAGAAACCGCAGGCAATAGCACCTCTACGCTTTGCTTAGATCGGACAATTTACCCGCGCGTCCGGCGAACGCGAAGTTCGGCCACTCTTCGACCTGCGCGTCGTGATAATTTTCTCGGTACCACTTGGCGATATCTCCAGCCGGAGCGAACCAGACTTTGGTTTTGCTCTTGGCGTAGCGAATGAACTCGCGCAACAACTGGGCGCGGAAGGGCCGGCCGCCGACGAACGGATGGTTGCCCCACATCATGAATTTCGGATCCGTCTCACCCTCTTCGTAGAGACAATCGAAACAATCCTTCCACATCTGCAGCAGATCCCGGGGCGTCCTGCCGGCCCTCTGGTAACTGGCATAGTCATTGAGATCAGCGAAGTAGCCCAGCACCGTAAGCTCTTTGTTCTTTACCTTGAGCGTGTATGGGGTCTCCTGGTGTTGCGGATCCATCCAGTAGGTATAGCCGCACTCGACGATCACTTCCGGGGTATTGACGCTGGGCGCGATTCCCGTGGACAGATAGCCCACCGGGGCCTTGCCGACGACCTTCTTGACGGTCTCTACGGTCTTCTGCAGGTCCTTTTTCTCCTTGTCCCGCTTCTTCATGTAGCTATAATCGTGGATCCAGGTCTCCGTGCCGATTTCGTGCCCGTATTCAACCGCCTCTTTGAAGATTTCCGGATAATTCGCGACCGTGATGCCGGTGGGGAAAAAGGAGGTTTTGATTTGCTCCTTCTCAAAAATCTCGAGAAAGCGATAAATACCGACCCGCTCGCCAAACTCACGGTCGGTAATGGCGCCCAAATCTTTCTTGGTGAGCGCACTTTTCGGAAAACCCCGGCGGTTTTGCTGCTGCCGCGAATTGGGCCCGCCCAGATCTTCCGGCCATGTCTCAAAGGCAACGCACGGCGTGATGGCGATGCGCGCCCCGTCGGGCCACTTGATCGGTTTTCTCTTTGGTCTTACTCTCATACCGTCTCCTCTCTGCCATGAAGTTTGAATACTCATGCCACAGTTCTATTGAGTTTCCAACAGTTTTGAAACCAAGCTCGCACGCGCGAAATCCGAGAAGAGATCTCACCGCGGATCAGCCTGAGGCTGATCCGCCACAATTTTCAAGGCTGAGGCGCTGAGAACGCAGAGTAAATAGTTCTTGACCAACAAATCCTTCGATCTCTGTGAACTCCGCGTCTCTGCGGTGAAATAAGGCTTGCCGTTTTGATTGCGGCTCTGCTGCGCTACGTCTTCTGCGAGTGATCTACTCCTCACGCGTCGCCCTTGACTTGCGCGGGGATGCCGGTTAATTGAAAAGGGTCTTCAGGCTTTCCTGTGAAGCCAGGACTCGGAGATTGCACCGCGGATCCGCCAAAGGACGGATCAGCCACGGTTTTCAAGGCTGAGGCGCGGAGGGCGCGGAGTAAAGAGTTCTTGGTTAAAAAGACTCCGATCTCTGCGGACTCTGTGTCTCTGCGGTAAATATTCCTTCACGGTAAACCCGAAAGAATCCAAAAAGA
>DAIRFP010000017.1:0-9781 GCA_036794995.1 Thermodesulfobacteriota bacterium
GCTAACTTGTCGCTTCAGACCGATCGCTAAGAGCGACGGCTGAGCGTTGCGTTAGGCGGTAGATTAGCGATCAGAAAAGTATGGCGATAGATTCTTCACTCTATGATGGATATATCGGGCCGAATTCGGCACACAGGGCTTTCAAACGAGAGATCGTTAACGCGAAGGTTTTGTTTTTCCAAATTCAGGGGAACCGTCAACAGCTTAGGGCTTCGTTCGAGGAGAAGATCAGCGATGCCCGTAAGAAGACCCCAGGGTCATTCGCGATCGGCATGGTTACCGAGGTATTCAGCCGGACGCAGTTTCGCACGCTCAACATTCCTCATAACGAGGCGAACCTTGTAGTAGCGGACTATGACTCTCTCGAAAGTCAGTTTTACGCCCTCATGTATGTCGATCTTCAACGTATATTGGAATCCTTTCTCCTGGACTTGTATGCCGAGATCGCAAGAACTGATCAACGAGTACTAATGAGCAATAAGACCGTCACATTCGAAGAGGTACTTAAGACAACTAACATGGTCGAACTCCTTCTCGAAAAACAGATGATTGCTCTGTCGCACTCCGACCGTGAGGGTTTTGAGAAGCAGTTTCAAGACATGTCTCTGCCGATCGTCCGGCTCGCCGACCGGCCGCAAGATGAACAAGCATTTCTCGTTGAAGAGTTCTCATTGCTGTGGGCAGTTCGGAATCTTCTTCAACATAACCATGGGGTCGTAAATGGTCTTTTCCTGAAGAAGCTTCCAGGATCGAGCTACAAGCTGGGAGACCGCCTTGTTATCGATATTCCAAAACTTGGCAGGGCATTTGCTGCTGCGGGAAGCATTGGAGACGACCTCAACCAGCGAGCGGTAGAGAAGTACGGACTTGCCTACATATCGCCTAACACTTAGCTTCAGATCGACGCGGAGACGCGCGGCTGGGCTTCACGTTAGCTTGACTCAGGTTCTGGTATGAAGTATCGTCATACCACGAGGTGAGTCATGGCAAGATCCAAAGTTGCAATTTCTTTAGATGAGTCCACCCTGGATCGTCTCGATCAATTGGTAAAGAAAAAGGTCTTTCCCAATCGTAGCCAGGCCATAGAGGAAGCTGTAGCGGAGAAACTCGCGCGGCTCGAGAAAAGTCGTCTGGCCCAAGAGTGCGCCAAACTTGATCCTACGTTTGAAAAGGCGCTTGCGGAAGAAGGGCTTTCCGAGGATCTAGCGGAATGGCCCGAATACTGAGGGGTGAGATCCGCTGGGCCGACTTAAACCCGGTACGGGGGCGAGAACAAGCAGGACAACGTCCAGTTTTGATTCTGAGTCAGGACGTTTTCAACGAACGCTCCGGAACGGTGATTGCCGTTGCTCTCACGAGTCAAGCTCAACGCGCAGGCTTTCCTTTAACGCTCGAACTTCATGCGAAAGGGCTCCCAAAAAAGTCATGGGTCAAAATCAGCCAGATCCGAACGCTCGCGGTCGAAAGGATAGGAAAAGTGATTGGTCGGGCGTCTCCAGAGGAATTGGCTCAGGTTGTTGAAGGATTGAACGAGATTATCGGAACCTAACGCTTCAGACCGATCGCAAGAAGCGTCGGTTGAGCTTTGCGTTTAGGCGGTTGCTGAGACCAACATTACGGAAAAAAATGGGAACCTCCATTCGTCACATGGTGGTCGATCAGGCAAACCTGATAACTTGATACGGGTGACGAATAGCTATCGAGTCATTGCCATCGAGCGTGTTGGGCGCAGGTCATGAAGTCCTCGATCCCGCAGACTCTCTTGCTCATCTGTCATCCTCAGACAAACAGCCGACTTGTGCACGGGATCGCATCACGCGCGCTTCGGCCCCAGCTAGACACGCTGCATTTGACTTACACTCTCACGGGAGAGATCGGCCGGCTGCGGCTTCCGCCGCCGCGGCCAACGCGCAGGGCCGATCGTCTGTGGCAACACACTTGCTTTGAGGCTTTCGTTTCTTTGCAGGGCGACTCGGCGTACCATGAATTTAACTTTGCTCCCTCCGGCGAGTGGGCGGCTTATGCTTTTTGTCATTATCGAGAGCGGGCGCCACTTGCGACCGAAGCGGTCGCTCCGGCGATCACCGTAGGTAGGGCAGCGGATAGCTTCGAGATCCGTGCGGTCGTGCGCTTGGATCTTCTGCTAAGGATCCAGACGCCAGCGCGGCTGCGGCTCGGCCTGTCGGCTGTGATCGAAGAGGAGGACGGTACGCTTTCCTATTGGGCGCTCAGGCACCCGCCGGGCAAGCCCGATTTCCATCATCCCGATGGCTTCGTGCTGGTGATCGACCCGCCGGACTTGGAAGTTGCCAGCGAATCGTTCATGAATAAGCGATGAAGTTCGGCATCGATCGTTTGCTGGAAGAGCCGGCGCTGAGAAAGCCCCTGGCGGGCCGCCGGGTGGCGCTGCTCGCTCACCCGGCCTCGGTGACCCGTGACTTGACGCACTCCCTGGACGCGCTGGCGGCCCTCAAGGAAATCAAACTGGCCGCCGCCTTCGGCCCCCAGCACGGGCTCCGCGGGGACAAGCAGGACAACATGATCGAGTCGCCGGATTTTACCGACCCGGTGCATGGAATTCCGGTCTTTAGCCTCTACGGCGCAGTCCGCCGTCCGACGGCGGCGATGGTGGACTGTTTCGATGTCTTGCTCGTCGATTTACAAGATCTGGGTTGCCGCATCTATACCTTCATCACGACTTTGCGTTACGTTCTCGAAGCCGCCGCCGAGCATGGCAAGACGGTATGGGTGCTCGATCGGCCCAATCCGGCGGGACGTCCCGTTGAGGGACTCCGGCTGCGGGCGGGGTGGGAGAGCTTTGTCGGCGCAGGACCGCTGCCGATGCGTCATGGTCTAACTCTGGGCGAGCTGGCAAAGTGGTTCGTACGCATCTTAAATCTGGACATCGAACTGGAACTTGTCACGATGGAAGGCTGGGACCCATACAGAGCCCCAGGCTACGGTTGGCCGCTCAGCGAGCGCGACTGGGTGAATCCGAGCCCCAACGCGTCTAATCTCTCAATGACGCGCTGCTATGCCGGCACCGTGATGCTCGAAGGCACCAGGCTTTCCGAAGGCCGCGGCACCACCCGGCCGTTGGAGCTCTTCGGTGCGCCGGACCTTGAGCCGCGATCTTTGATGGCAAAAATGGAATCCCTGGCGCCGCAATGGTTGCGTGGCTGCCGGCTGCGGGATTGTTGGTTTGAGCCGACGTTTCACAAACATGCGGGGAAGCTATGCGCCGGAATACAGATCCACGTCGAAGCCGCAGCCTACGGCCATGACAGCTTCCGACCGTGGCGGCTGATCGCGCTCGCCCTTAAGGCTTTACGGGCCTTGCAACCCGGCTATGAGCTATGGCGCGATTTTCCCTACGAATACGAACGCGATCGGCTCGCCATCGATTTGATCAACGGCAGCGAGTTGCTGCGTCAATGGGTGGACGATGCCGCCGCCGGGCCGGGCGATCTCGATGCCATCGCCTTGGCGGAGGAAGCCGACTGGCTTAGCGAGCGCGAGCCGTTGCTGCTGTACCCTTGACGCAGCGGCAAGTTTATCCCCTATGAATAACCGCGCACTTTTGATTATCTCCAGGGTATTGATTCCCAGTGTATTCGTCGGTCTCGGCGTGGAGCGCTTGCTGATCGGCGGTGGGGTACTCGCAGGCGGGCCGGTTTCGACCGGGACGATGGTATTCAGTGCCTTTGAGCTCCTTGCCGGTCTTCTCGTCATGCTGGGTTGGCAAGTGCGTTGGGTCGCGAGTCTGCTTGCGTTATTTATTTTGATCGATGCATTTCTCGCCCATGCGTTCTGGACGTACCCAATCGCCGAACGCCACGGCCAGTTGCTTCACTTTCTGAAGAATCTATCGACCCTGGGCGGACTCTTGCTGCTGGCGTGGCTGCACTGCGAGCCAGCTCCTGGCACCGCGTCGAAGTCCATCCGAAAGGACTAACCGTGGCTATGTCCACCGCGACCGCGGCATAGACCAATGCGAAATCTCCACAAACCTTCCCGGCCGACTGCTGCCCAGCCGTCGGATGCCTTCAAAGGGTTCATTGCTGAATTTGCCGCGTGACCCGATGGTTGCTATCTTGCCGCCGCGCCACAAGCACGATTAAGCAGTGAACCGGCAAATCAACTATCTCCTTCTTTCCACCGCGCTCTTGGGAACCTTTTTCTCCGGCACCGCCACTCGCATTGTCAGTATCTCCATGCCGACTGTGGCAGCCAGCCTGGCGACGGATCTCGTCGGCATCTCGTGGGCTTTGCTGGCCTACCAGATTCCCAACATCGGGCTGTCGATTATCTTTGGCCGGGTGTCGGATCTGTGGGGGAGAGAGAAGATTTTCGCGTTGGGCTTTCTGGTGTTCTCAGTGAGCGCGCTTTTGTGTGGCCTGTCCGTGGACGTGATGCAGCTGATTGTGTCACGCTTCGTTCAAGGCGTCGGCGGCGCGATGTTACAATCCTCCAGCCGGGCCTTGGCTGCAGAGTCAGTGCCGGAGGAACTCGCGGGCAGGGCCCAGGGCTATATGACCACGGCTCATCATGTGGGTTTCATCCTAGGTCCCAGCATCGGCGGCTTCATGATCGATTACTTGAGTTGGCGGTGGAGTTTCTTTCTGCTCGTTCCCATCGGTCTTTGCGGCGCCTTGCTGAGCCTCGCCGGCCTGAACCGCCGATCCACGGTGTCCCCTCGCCCTCACGTCTCCATCGACTATCTCGGGGCGGCACTGCTGGTTGCAACGACCACCACCTTGGTACTGATCTTCGACCGCCGCATCCATGAGATTGTCGATTCAAGCACGCAGATCGGAGTGGCGCTTTTATTCGTCGGCTCTTTCGCGGGACTGATTTTCCACGAATCAAGAACGAAAAATCCGTTTGTGAACCTGTCGTTGTTCAGAAACCGTAGATTTTCCTTTAGCGTCGTGAGTCTTCTCGTCATCGCGATGTGCTATGCCTTGACCGGCTTCCTGCTACCCTTTTACTTGCAAGGCATTCTGCATCTATCGGCGACGGCGGTGGGATTGCTTTTCATGGCGCCGTCGATTCTCACGGTCGCTTTTGCGCCCCTAAGCGGCTATATGGCCGACCGCTTAGGTCCGCGGGTTCCGGCGACCCTGGGCGCGGCGATGATGGTAGCTTCTCTCAGCGTGGGTGGCCTCCTGCGAACGGATTCGCATTGGTGGCTGCCGGCGCTGCTGATTGTTCTCGGCGCGATGACCAACGGGATTTTCAACCCGGCGAATTCCGCGGCCATGATCGGCATGATGCCCAAGGAGTATCGCGGCTTTGCGTCGGCCATGAATCACGTAACCTTTGGCGTGGGGAATGTCCTCGGGGTTGCGCTGGGAAGCTTCCTGATGGCCTTGGGATTCGAACACTACACAGGATCGGCCGGAGCCAGTCCGACGACGGACAATCCAGCCGGATTTGTTGCCGCTTTCAATACGACGTTCCTTGCGGCAGCCGCTTTAAGCCTGGTGGCGGTAGCAGCGTCCGTCGCACGGGGCAACGGAAAGCGGTAAGTGGCGGGCTATTCTGCCTTTGTGGACCCTGGCGGAAGGATTTCGATCAGTACGGCTTCGGGGTCCGCGCCCCAGCGCCAGGGCAGCCCAACGCTGCCGAGGCCGCGGGAGACGACGAGCAGCGACGAGCGGTAGGCATAATTGCCTTCATCGAGGCAAAACCGGCTCTGGCGCAAGATCGGCGCGCTATGAGGGAACCGGATTTGGCCGCCGTGGGTATGTCCTGAGAGCGTCAGCGGTACGCCGCTGGATTCGGCGCGGTAAAAAAAATCGGGATTATGCGCCAGCAGCAGGTGCGGTGTCCCGTGTTGCGCCAACATTCTCTCCCAATTCGGCGTGCCCAGGATGCGGTCGTCTATACCTCCCAGGACAAAGTCACCGTTGCCATGTATTAGGCGGACGGAATCGTTCTTGAGGGTGGTGATGCCGATGGACTTCAGGTCTCTGCGAATGTCCTCCGGATCCCCGCCGAAATAGTCATGATTGCCGTGGCAGTACCAGGCACCTAAAGAAGTCCCCGACAAAGGGGCCAAGGCGTCCAAGAAACCTTTCACTTCACTGGAATGTCCCGTAACGATGTCGCCGCCTATGGCCACCAGGTCCGGTTCTAGTTGCATCAAGGCATTAATGATTCTTGCCAACGCCTCCGGTTTGAGGAAGGTGCCGCAATGAATGTCGGAAACCAAAAGTACCTTAAGGGGATCGAGTTTCGCCGGCCAACCCTGCGGCGAAAGCGAAGTCTCAGCCAGGGCAAAGCGCTTTTCCAGGAGCCAACTGTAAGGATTCCACATGGCGGAGAAATGGGGATACAAGAAACGCGAGGCGACGATATCCATGTTGCGCTCGAGTACCTTGAGGACTCCCTTGTTCGGATTGATCCAGCGCCGCTCGTTGCCGGTCATTACGCGGGGAGGGGAGAGCTGGCGTCTTTTTAGGATGGTGGTTGTGGTTTGCCTCGTTTTTGCGGGCTGGACTACATCGACTTTAGAAGCGCTCGTGTTTGAAATCGCCATATCCCAATATTTTGACGCAATATGCGAAGCGAGACAACATGAAGCTTGGGGTGATGCGGCATTTTTTATAAAAGATCACTCATTATTCGTACGTGTCATCCGAGCAAAGCCGGCTCATCTGTTAATTTCGTGTTAATTCCCCTTACAGGATCATCGACTTACCCGCGTCTGTCATGCGTTGACAACGCGGTGGGTCGAGCACTAGAGTTGCTGCTGATTCCGGACGCATGATTGGAGTCGATCAAGATGCAACTAAAGCTCGCGAGCTATCCGATAATGACGATTCGTTTCGGCAGCGCCACAGGTTTGGACGGGACCGTACTGGTGGTGGACGCCGACGGATTGCGCGCCCTCCTCCTGGAAGATCCGTCTCTCTTGGGAATAGATTTTGAGATCGTGCGCCCAGAAGAGAGCTGCCGCGCGGGACCGGTCTTCGACATCATCGAGCCGAGAGCAAAGGGGCCGGATTCGAGTCCGGATTTCCCCGGCATTTTGGGACCCCCGGAAACCGCGGGTATGGGCACGACCTACGTCCTCGAAGGAGCTGCGGTAACCGTGCTCAAGGAAGTATCCGCTGGCGACTCCCGCGGAGCACCGGGATATGTCTTGGAGATGAGCGGCGGAGCGGCGGCAGGAACGAAGTATGGCTCCTTACATCATCTGATCGTGATTCCACGCACGAAGCCAGGGTTGCCGGGTCATTCGCAGCAAAAAGCCTATCGCTTGGCGGGGCTAAGAGCTGCCGTATATTTGGCGCGCGCGGCCGCGAATGAAACTCCCGCCCGGACGCAAACCTTCGCACCGGTGGATCCGGCGGTACGCGATCGTGAGGGGTTGCCCCGCGTCGCCTATGTCGGTCAGATTTTTTCGCGCCAAAGGAAGCCGGAGCTGGATGAGCAGATCCTATACGGTGTAGGTACCGACGGTATGCTTCCCGTGGTGCTTCATCCCGATGAATGGCTCGACGGCGCCTTGGTTCCCTCCTACCACAATTCCCTTGGAGGGGCAGAGACCTATTTCTATCAAAATCATCCGGTGATCGGTGAACTTTATCGGCGCCATCATGCGCGGGAGCTCAACTTTGTCGGTACCGTGGCGACGATTGCTGCGGCCGACAACTTTGACCGTGACCGTAACTGCCGTTTCGCAGCCAATCTCATCCGCTGGACATTGAGAGCGGACGCAGCGGTGTTGACCAAGTTTGGCGGTGGCGTGCCCCACGCCGATTTAGCCGAAACCGCGCGGCTGCTGGAGGGCATGGGCATCAAAACCGCGGTTCAGGTGACCGATCTCGCCCGCGACCGGAAGGTCGAGTCGGCCTTGCTGTTTAACTTTCCCGAGGTCAACGCCATCGTTTGCATCGGCGGCAACGGTACATCCTGGACGGTGCCGCGACTCGAGCGAGTCATAGCACCGAACCCTGACATGGCCGAGCGGCTGCGCGGACCCCTCGAGCTGGAAGCGATGAGCGTCATCGGCGTTTGCAACCAGCAGGGGATATCCCGGCTGCGCGCCATGGTCTATTAACGGCGGCAAACTTAACGTCTTGCTTGAACGGCTTGAGCGTATTGAATGATTTGAACCAGGGAGTAGGGTTTCGTTGCAGACGTTCAAAAAGTTCAAAAAGCCCTATCATGCCTGAGGAGTTGTAAAATGCGAGTTGTCCATTATCTTAATCAGTTTTTCGGCGGGGTTGGCGGAGAAGAAAAAGCGGGCGCGCCGCTCGAAGTGCGTGAGGGTGCCGTGGGGCCGGGTTTGCTACTGGAGCAATTACTGGGCGCCGACGCCAAAGTGGTCATGACCCTCATCTGCGGCGACAACTACGCCGTCGAGAACCAAGAGGAGCTGATTGATTCAGCGCTCGAAAAGATTCGCGAGGCCAAACCGGATCTATTCGTCGCCGGTCCCTGCTTTCAAGCCGGCCGCTATGGGATGGCATCGGGCGCGCTCGGTTCTATAGTCCAGTCTAAATTAGACATTCCCGTCGTCACCGCCATGAGCGAAGAGAATCCCGGAGTGGATCTATATCGGGAAGCGCTTTACATCATCGACTCCGGCACCAACGCTGCCAAGATGCGCGACGTGCTGGCGAGGATGGCAAGCTTGGCGGTTAAACTGATGAGCAAAGGGGAAATCGGGCTGCCGAAGGAAGAAGGCTACCTGCCGCGCGGTCTGATACGGGATCGATTCGTCGAGCAAACCGCCGCGGAGCGGCTGGTGGTCATGGTTCTGGCAAAAGTCAAAGGCGAGCCGTTTGAGTCGGAGATGATGCCGACAACCTTTGCGCCGATTCCCATGCCGCCCGCGCTCAAGGATCTTTCCAAGGCTAAGGTGATGCTGATTACGGACGGCGGGTTGGTGCCGAAAGGAAACCCCGACAGGATCCAGGGCTCAGCGGCCACCCGGTGGGGTTCTTACAAGATCGCAAGCTGCGACGACCTCAAAGGCGAAGATTACGAAATCTCCCACGGCGGCTACGATCCGCAATTCGTTCGCCAAGACCCGGATCGCTTGGTACCCCTCGATGTCATGCGCGAATTGGAGCGGGAAGGGGCCATCGGCAAGCTCCACGATGAATTCATTTCGACTTCGGGGTTGGCCAATCCGCTTTCGAACACGCGCCGTATGGGCCGCGAAATGGCCGAACGGGTCAAGCAACTGGGTATCGACGCCGTCATATTGACTTCAACTTGAGGGACGAGCACTCGCAGCGGCGCTGCGATTACGACCGAACTAGAAAAAGCCGGTATCCCGACGGTTCAAATCACGTCCGCTCTCCCCATCGCCAAGATGGTGGGCTCCAACCGCACCGTTCTGGGCAACGGCATCGTTCACGTCGTCGGCGACGCCCACGTTTCCCCGGAGGAAGAAAAAGCAGTGCGCCGAAAGCTGGTGGAGAAGGCGCTGGAGGTGTTGAAGTCGGAAGCAAAATGATCAGATTATATTCAGCTTCAGCTCTCAGTTCGTCCCCAAATATTGTTTGAGTTATCTCTATTCGCATCTCGTCTTTATCGTCAGGTTGCCGTCCCAACAGCCTGACGATAATCAATCATGCTCGAGTTGAACGGCGGGTTCGCGCTGGTTACCACGATAAACTGATCGAGTTTGACACAAAACTACGGGATCGGTTACCGTCTGGCAAAAGCAACATGGGAATGTGCAACCATGTATTTCTTGCCTATGGTTCCAGGAAGCTTTCACGCGCGGGTTGACACCGATTATGTTAGCTAGTCTAGT
>DAIRFP010000017.1:9881-39296 GCA_036794995.1 Thermodesulfobacteriota bacterium
GGTTCCAGGAAGCTTTCACGCGCGGGTTGACACCGATTATGTTAGCTAGTCTAGTATTGAGCTCTCGGTGGCTACACTTGCGTGAACCTTCCTCTTCATTCCTTAGAAAATCCAGAAAGGATATTTATGACGACAAAGCCGACGACTTCCGCACCAGCCGGGACTGAGCAGCCCACCAAAACGACAATTCAAGATCCGCAGGAAACGGTGGAGGATCGGCGCATTGAGCGCCGCGGAGTACTGGCTGCAGCGCTGGCACTGGTCGGGGCCGGAATAGCCTGGTTCGTCGGCCGGGCGAACGCGGGGCACGATACGAACATCGTCTACGACTCGCAGACCGCCATGCACCTGGACGTGACCAATACGACCGCAGGGAGCACGAGGATCTCGTCGAACATCTCCGGCACCGCGGCTTTCGTTGCGCTCAACAACTATCCCGTCGGGATCAGTCGCCCCGATGGCATGCTGGGGCGCACATCCTACACAACCTCGAACTGCGCCGGGGTTGCGGGGGCATGCGAGGCCGCCTCCGGTGGCATCGGCGTCCTCGGTACGGCAAACGCGAGTAATGGCACCGGCGTCTTCGGTTTCGCGGGCAGCTCCGTGCCGTTCAATCTGCCGCCCGCAGGTGCTGGAGTCTTCGGCGAGGGGCCGGCGAATGGCACCCTCGGCAAATCTGCGGCCGGCACCGGCGCCATGGGCGCCTCGGTCACCGGCGACGGCGTCTGGGGTATCACGAGCGGCAACCTGAGGTTAGCGGTAGGGGGCCATGGAACCGGCCAAGCATACGGTGTGGCCGGTTACAGCGAGAATCAGTTCGGGCTTGTCGGAGTCAACCAGTCCGGCACGAGCTGGGCGGCCTACTTTGGCAGCGGCGGTCCGACCCACCCAGGCGTCTTCATCGACGGGTTCTTTGTCGCGACGGGAACTAAGAGCCAGGCCGTGCCGACGGCCAAGCACGGAATGCGGCGGCTCTACGCGGTGGAGTCGACCCAGCCGATGTTCGAGGATTTCGGCAGCGCGCGCCTGGAAAACGGACAAGCAACGGTGCGCCTCGACCCGATCTTTGCGGCCACCGTGAATACCGCCGCGAAGTACCACGTGTTCCTGACCCCGCGGAGCGCTGAAACGAAGGGGCTGGCGGTAGTGGCTCAGGATGTTGAGGGATTTACCGTCCAAGAAGCGGACGGCGGGAAGGGCAGCTATGAGTTCGACTATCGAATCATGGCGAAGGTGCGCGGCCAAGAAAACACGCGGCTCGAAGCTTTTACCTTGCCAACCGCACCTCCACCGCCCAAGGTTCCCGTCCTCGGGGATCGGCTGAACGAGGAGGTCGCGACCTCTGCGCCGCAGTCCGCCGCAGCGGCGCGCGTTGGAGCGTTCACGAGCAAAGACCGCTGACAATCTCGGGCGAGCCTATATTATCCGCCATTCAGTTGCGGGTAGCCGGCACGAATATTGACCGTGCGTGGCTGCGTTAGCGCGTGAAACTAGAAAGAATAGCTGCAGCACGAGTACAAATAGCAGGCCCAAAAACGCTGCGAGGAGCAGTCGAATGACCGGAAGAATTTTGTCATTGTCGTCAGCCATAAAGGTTTCCTCCCGTGTTTTCGGAACAAGGGTCGCGAGGGACATGGTTGCGCGATTTTTGCTAAGATTAACTTAAGCCTCCCTCTCGTTTGCCTTGCCTCGCAGAGGCCTATAAAAAAACCCGCCTTTTTGCAAACTCTCCCGTGTCATTCCGCGCGGTGCTGAAGAATCCCATTTAATTGACACTGAGTCACCCCGTTGTTAGGGTCGGTAGCGACTGCTGATCGGGCATTGCGTATCATGGGACAGGCGACGATTGCTTAATCGGGTGGCGCGATGCTTGCGGGTCCAGTCAACAAATTGACGTGACTTAATGGAACAAATCAAAGCGATATTTTGGATCTACAAGACTAGTCTGGTTCGAACGCTGGAGCTCGTTCGAAGCAACCTGGCGATCATTCTTGCCCCCATAGCCTATGGCCTCATACTGTCCGCCGCTGCCATGCTAGCCGCGCCGTTTGGGATCATCGGCGGCTTTGTCATGGGCCTTGTGCTGGCGGCTTGCGCGAGCTCAGGACTTTACCTCATTGACAACGTCGTCCGCATGGGTAAAGCCATCCCGCAAGACTTCGTCAAAGGCTTCTCGGTTTATCTGTGGGATGTGCTTACGATTGCATTCATCTTCTGGATTCCCATGAGGTTGCTGGCGCAGTTCGCCGTGACGACGCCGGAAGGCGCGGTGATTTATCTCGGCGTCCAGATCTTGCTTTACATAATTTTCAACCCGGTACCGGAACTGATTTATCAAAGCCGCGTGTCCGGATTGGCGTTGTTGTCGGCCAGCTATCAATTCATCGTGGAGAACTGGCTGGAGTGGCTTTTGCCAAATCTCTTGGTCGCAGTGGCGGGTTACCTGCTGCGGTTCTGGATCTATCGGCTGGCTGCTCCCTTGCCTTTTTTTCTTCAGTATTTTCTTCTGGAAGCGGCGTTTGGTCTTTTCCTGACTTTTCTGATGATTTTTCGCGGCCTCCTTTTTACGGAGCTTAACGGCACCACGCGGCGCAGCAGAGCTTATCGGTATCGGGCGCGGTCATCGGAGTAAGAATCTGCAGATCGCAGCCGCCAGCCCGCGTTGCAAGAGTCAAATTAGACTCACGGCAGCGTTGCTACAGTGGTTAGGCGGCTGAGTCGGAAGCAAGAAAGCCCCGTGCCTTAGAGTTATGCTTTCCCCCTCCCTAATCAAGTTCTCGCATGTTGGCGATCCGAGTGCGGACATCGTTTCGCAGGAGCTCTGCGGCCCTGGCATCGTTCGAGGTTGCCGCGACTAGCAAATAAGTGCTGGCGATCGTCTTAGGCGTGCACGACACAAGTACGCTGGCGGTGTCTTTTTGCCCATAGGTCTGCCAGCCCGTTTTCTGGGTATGCCGAACACCGGCTTCAAAGAACGCTTTCTTGGCGCGACCGAGACAGTTGCCCCAATTTGTTGGGAGTTCCATGCTGCCCCAATGCATCGCCGGCGGACCGTTGGCGGTAGATAGATTGGCAAGCAGGAAGAGAGTTAGTCCAATACCTAACGAATAGACATTCCCGGAGTGCTTCAGTTTCATACGGCACCACTTTCGTTTAATTGCGGTGATAATTTCGGCGACTTACAAGAAAGATGGAGCAATGCCGGTGCCATCTTCTCGACTCGGCGTTGATTTGATGCAAGCTCTCGAATAATTGCGGATTCTTGTTTACGGGGCCCGTTCCGTATGCAGGTGCAAGAAAGAAAGTGTATCCGTCAGTTTACGCAAGGTGTAAACGAAGGTGCTAGCCGATTGCGGAGTAACAGCAAACAAAGGTGTGAGGGTGGCTGAGCCGTGCGTTTATCGGTGATACCCCGCCGTCGCGTTTTATAAACAGACTTTGCGCTAGCGTCCCAGCAGGGCCGTGAGCTGCACCAGCTCTTGGTAACGGCTGCCCCACTTTTCCGCATCCGGGACAAGCGTATTGCGATTACCGATGTCATCGGGACCGCCGGTGGCGAGTTCTTTGAACGCGGGCCAGCGCCTTTGCCTGAAGGCGATTTCTTGTCCCTTCCTCGATACCATGAAATCCACCAGCAAAGCCGCGGCATGGGGATGGGGCGGTTGCGACGACATCACAAACGCTGAAACCGACTTAACCGGGATAAACGGTTCGGGAAAGATGTAATCGATGGGTGCCCCCGCTTGACGAAGCGACAGCGCTTCATGATGATGGGCGTCGATCTGCACGGGGAATTCGCCGGCTGCAACCAGCTGGGAGACCAAGGTGCGGCCTTTTCTTATGTGCAGCGCCTGCGCCCCCAGACTGCGGGCCAGCTGTTTGCCTTTTTCGTCGCCATAGAAATCCATCACGGCGGCCAGCCAGTCATCGGCGTCCTGGTCCATCCCGAGCTTGCCCTTCCACTTGGGCTGCAGCAGATCGGTGATGGACTTTGGTGCCTCGGCGCGACTCACTTGCTTGGCATTGAAAAGGTAGACCATAAGCGAAGCCCAGATGCCGTTGAAATATCCTTCCTTGTCGTAGAATCCTGTGCGCAGCCACCTACGGTTCGGCGTGTCGTAGCGCATGATGGCGTTGGCTTTTTTCAAGGTGTAGAGAGCCGAGCTACGAATATTTAAAGTGTCATAGTTGTACTTCCCCGCCCGATGTTCGGTCAAAATGCGATTCAGCAGGCTCTGCGGGCCGGAGGTCAAAACTTCCACTTTTAGGAACGGATATTCTGCTTCGAAAGCGCTGGTGAACTGGCGCAGATCTTCCCGGTTCATGGGCGCGTACCAGATGACGGATTTTTCGTTTTTCGCCTCCTTCACCAGGGCCGCCTGCCGCTCCCCCGCCGGGAGTCGATTGATCTTGGCCAGAGTTTCTTCGGCCGTGGCCGCTCCGGCGTCCGCAACTTGGAGAACCAGGAACGTCGCAACCGTAACCGTCCGTGAACAAAGTCGAAGCCATTTCAACATGGTTCACCCCCCGTTAGATCGGGCCATCGAGGCGAAAAGTTTTTCCCGCTAAGCGTGCCACCGGAGGCACCTGGTCGTCGACATAGGACGCCAGCGCTTCACCGACGAAGAGAACGAGACCCTCTACCGTAAACTCGTTCACGACTCGGCATTCCACGTTGGCGTGGCACCCCGCCACCAACGGCGCCTGCACATGTTTCGCCGGCAACGTTTCCAAACCCAGGGCAACGAATTTGTCCTCGATGCTGCGTCCGGAAAGATCGCGACTCCGATCCACCGCGTGGAGTTGGTTCCGCGAACAAACGTCGACGACGAACTCCCGGCTTTTCTGGATCATCTCGCGGCTGAAATTCTTGTCCTGAATGCCGATAAGGAGGAGCGGCGGCTCGTCGGAGATTCCCAGCGCGCGGAAAGCGAACTGCACGTTGCGTTTGCCTTCCCAGGCCGTCGCAATGAGAACCAAGCCGGTGGGCGTCGTGCGGTACGCTTGCGGCAGCGCGACTTCAAGCAGCATCTGACCTCCTTGGCGGTTTCCTGGGCGTCACGGGCCGGCCCATTGCCAAATTTCGGTACCGACTTGATCGAGAGAATGTCGAAGTGTTCCTCTGACCCACTATAATCCGGGTTCACTCCATGCCGTCGGTAATGAACTGGATGACATACCCCGCCGGATCGTCCATATACGTGCCGCCTTGGTCTCCTGTCCGCTCTTTGGCCGCGCCGCGGTCACCGTTGGGAATTTTCAACTCTTCGAGGTGTGCCACGGCCGCGTTCCACTTCGCGGCGGGAACGTAGAAGGCAATATGCGGCCCAGGGACCTTGCGGCTCATCACCAAACCCTTGGCTGAGAACGGCGCTTGGGTCAGGATCAAAGTCTGTCCGCTCGCCATCCTGAGGGTCGACTGCTGGGTGTGACCGGTGGGATTTTCGCTGCGACTGTTCAGCTGAAAACCAAGCACCTTTTCGTAGAAATCGATGGAAGCTCCCATGTCAGGCGCTTCCAGCTCAAGATAGCCGACTCCCGTCATGCGGTTGGGTGTATTGCCCATCGCCGCCGAATGCTGCGGCGTATAGACCGCATAATGGTTGCCTGAAGGATCGGTCAAGAAAAGCGACTGGTTGGCGAAAGGATAGGTGTTCGCAACGGGGCCGTCGAAGGGTGACCCGATATGGTTAAGTTCCTCGATGGTCTCATCAAGTCCGCGTTCCGTCGTCGTGAAAGAATAAGTCGGCACACCGCGCGCGCTACCGGGTCGAGGGCGCTCTTCGCTCTGCAGATAGACACCCATCCGCTTGCCGCCGATTTGAATGAAGCTATGAGGCACTGCGCCTCTTTTCCGTTGGCGCACGTTCAAGCCGTTGCGCTTGGTGATCTGGCCGCCGAAAACTCGAACGTAAAAGTCTTCGGCAGTGACTAAGTCATCGACGGGAACGACGAAATGATCCAACGATTGGGCGACCGTCATAAGTGAGCGAGCTCTCCCCTGGTGTGGTGTCTTAGGTTGGTTCTATCAAGCGGTTTCTTCGACTGTCAAGGTGGAGGGTAGCGAAAGGGGACGGCGATCGGCGCAGCGAAATTCTAACCTTTGGCCGCAATTACCTCGCCGTGCCGGATAGTCCAGCGCGCGGCGATGCGTTGGTGGGTCGTGATCTCGCCACCGACACAATCGCGCAACTTGGCAGGGCCCGGGACCAACTCCAGGACGGCAATGTCAGCTTCACGTCCGACTTCCATGCTGCCCAGCCGATCCTGCCAGCCGATGACTTTCGCCGGATTGATGGTGCAAGCGGCCACTACTTGTTCCAGATTCAAACCCAGGTGCAGAAATTTGGTCATGGTCGTTGGCATGTCGACCACCGGATTGTCAGGGCCCATTCGCCCATGCAGGTCGGAGCTGATGATATCCGGCAAAAGGCCGTTATCCATGGCTCGGCGCACCAGGTCGAAGTCGAAATGGCCGTTGGCGTGGCCGACGTCAAAGATGACGCCGCGCTCGTGGGCTTTGCGGACGGCCACCCGGAGCCGGCCTTTTTCATCCACGATGGCAGGCTGCTGCGGCGTGTAACAATGGGTCACGACATCCCCGGGCCGAAGCGAATCGACAATCTCTTCCATAGAGATACCGGTGTTGCCGATGTGAACCATCACCGGAGCCTTGCAAGCATCGCCGGTTCGTACCGCCATGCGCAACGCTTCCCGGCCGTTATCGCCGACCGACTTTTTATGGAGACGGACTTTGATCCCGACGCCGATGTGGCGCGCGTCGCTCACGCTTTGTGCCGCGCCCTCGGGGTCGGCGAACTTCAAGTTTTCCAATTCTCCGGGGTCGTTCAAAACGCCATGCTGCGCCAGAGCGACAAAGGCCAGCATGCGCGTGCGCGACTGCTCGTGGATTAGCTTCTTAAAGCCGGGGAAGTTGACCGGTCCCGATGACCCGGCGTCAACGGCTGTTGTTACGCCGCCGGCGAGGCAGACCGGATCGGCGTTAAAGCCATAGGGGTTTACACCCCAATAACTGTGAACGTGAAAGTCGATGAGGCCGGGCGTGACGTAGCATCCGCCGACATCAAGCACCTGCTTCGCGTTGTGTCGCGGCAAATTGGCTTGAATGGCAGAGACGCGTTCGGCTGCAATTCCTACGTCCATGACTTGATGCAAACCCGTGGCGGGGTTGAGTACCGTTCCTCCGGTTAGCAGATGATCAAATGAGTCATTCATTTGAGTAAGCCATCAAGTTCTTGCCTTAGAATTTGTCAATGCCCCGAGCAGAAAATCTACAGCGCATAGAGAGCGCGCGGATTGTCGTCGAGGATCTTCTTGATCACCGGCGCGGCGACCTTGCCTTCGTCTCTGAGCTTGCGGAGCGCTTCTATTTCACTGGCGTTGTCGGCATGACCGTAGTCCGTGCCGATGACGAGGGTGTCTTCCCCGGCGTAGCCTAAGATGTAATCGAGATCATCATCCGTCTGACACGTGACCCAGACCCGCTTGTCCTTTAGGACGTTCTTGCTCAGTTGCTTGCCGCGTCGCAGGTGGCGCCGCGCCAGGTCATGAATCGCGTAGGGTATCCATTGGGCGCTGACTTCTATGATGCCGATGCGCAGTTGGGGAAAGCGCTCCGGAATACCGTCGTTAACCAGCGAATGAAACGCTCCTACCACCGCGAGCTTAAACTTACAAAATCCGGGCTCATCGAGGAAAAAGTCGTGGGACGCAATGCTTCCGTTCGCTGAATGAACGCAAATCGGCAGGTCGAGCCTGCCGGCAGCGTCGTACAACGGGAAAAAATACCCATCGCTAAGCCGGCGGTCGGCTTCCAGCCCTCTCATGTAGACACCACAAGCGCCATGCTCTTTGCCGAATTTCAACTCTTCAGCCACGCGTTCCATGTTGAGCAACGGTGGCACCACCACCCAGCGAAAACGGTCGGGCGCTGGTTTGACGATGTCGGCCATCCAGCGATTGTAGCTGCGGCAGAGCGCGAGGTCGACTTCCGGGCGGCGGGCGGTGGGAAAAATAAAGATCGTCGGGTAGATCACCTGGACGTCGATGTTCAGTTCGTCCATGTGACCGATCCTGATGCTGAGATCGCTCATTTCCCGGGCGCCTCGCGGCAGTTGTTTCTCCACATTGCTGCGCGGCATCAGCCGGCCGTCGATGAGCCAAAAATCCACGCTCGGATCACCGTCGGTGGCGCCCACGATCTTGGGTTTGAAGCGACGCTCCGACTCGAGCATGTAATCCCATGCGGATTCGTTCTCGATCACATGGGCATCAGCGTCAATGACTGACATGGCTCTTTCCTCCGCCGGCCATCATGTTCACCTTCATCCTTCTCGTGGCAGCTCGTTGACCAGCTTGCCTTCTTGATACGCAAAGCACTGGCCGCTCTTGTCCATGGGCAGCTGAGCGGCGAGGACGAATCCCTGTCCTAAAATCTCGGGGCCCGGTAAACGTTTGAGCGCTTCGTCGGGGGCGGTCTCGGTGGCGATGGGAACTCGGGGCGAAAAGGTCACGACGCAGACATTCGAATCTCTGACTTCCTCCGCCACATAGCGGGTGAAGGTGCGAATCCCGTCCTTGGTTATCATATAGGTGCAAGCGCCGGCGGGTGTCACGCCGCCGCCGCCGTAGAGATTGATAATGTGCCCGGTCTTGCGCTTTTCCATGTGCGGCAGGACGTGCTTCGTGCCAAGAAAAGTCCCATAGAGGTTCGTCTGAATCACGCGGTGCCAAAATTCCAAGGGCATCTCGCTGATGCGCGGCCAGCGCGGAATGCCCCAGGCGAAGTGCGGTACGATGGCGGCGTTGTTGATATGCACATCGATTTGGCCGAATCGGTGGATGACCTGTTCGACCATGCGCTTGACGCTGTCTTCCTCGCGAGCGTCCACGACGATCGCCAGGGTTTCGGTCAGAGCTGCGAGTTCATTAGCGGTTTTCTTGGCATTTTCTTCGTTGAAATCGGCGATGACAACCTTGGCCTGTTCTTGCGCAAACGTTCTAGCCGCATGCTTGCCGATCCCCTGGCCGCTACCTGTGACGATGACTACTTTATCCTTAAGCACAGCGTAACCTCCTCACATTTTGCTTTGTTCGTCACACCTATTTTGGTCTTCATCCTATCTGCTCATGACAAAATTGCTAGGCCTTAAGGGCGCGGAAAATTTTCTCGGCGGTCACCGGTAGCTCGAAAAGACGCACTCCGACTGCATCGGCGACGGCGTTGGCGATGGCGGCGGGGGGTCCGTTGTTGGCAAATTCTCCGATGGGCTTGGCATCAAGGGGCCCAACGCCACCCGTGGATTTCACCAGGACGGTCGTGAGCACCGGGATATCCTTGGCGGTGGGCATTTTGTAATCGCCGAGATTGTTGTTAGTCACCCGACCGTTTTCCATCACCAATTCTTCCATGATGCCTTGGCCCACTCCCATTACGGTGGCCCCGTCGATTTGTCCCTGATGCGCGATCGGATTGATCACTGTGCCGACATCGTGGGAGCTCACGACGCGGTGCACCCGCACCGCGCCGGTTTCCGGGTCGACCTCGACTTCGGCCACTTGGGCGCAGACGTAACAGATGTCCTCGGGATAGGGATAATCTTCATAAACAGAGACAGAGAGCGGCACAGTTGCTTGGGCGACCACCCGCCGGAGAGTAATCTCCTGACCGGGATCGCTGCGCAGCCAAAATTTTGCGTCGCCGAACTCGATCTCCTCCGCGCTGCACTCCAACCTCCGGGCCGCCTGATCCAAAAGCTGCTGCCGCAGTTTCTCACTCGCCTGTACTACGGCGTTGCCGGCGACATAGGTCACGCGGCTGGCGCGCACGCCGCTGTCGCGGGGCGTGGTGTCCGTGTCGCCGATCACCACGCGCACCCGGTCGATGGGGACGCGCATTTCTTCGGCCACGAGTTGTCGCAGGATCGTGTGGGTGCCCGAGCCTTGATCGACGGTGGGGCTAAGAATCGTAAAACCGCCGCCGGGCTCCGCCGTGAGGACAAGCCCCGTATCGCCGCCGCTGATGTGGCGTCCGGACAAAGCAATGCCACGACCATAGTTGGGGGTCGGCTTCGGCTTCTTCCAGTCCGCGGCGTCCAACGCAGCCTGCAGCACCTGGCGAAAGCGCACATGATATAGGCGATGGCCGACGGCGTCTTCTTCTCCTTCGCCGATAAAATTTTTCAGGCGAAACTCGGCCGGGTCGATCTTCAGCTCTTTGGCGATCATGTCCGTATGAGAGTCGACGGCAAAGGCGGTTGCCACGGCTCCCGGGCTGCGGTAATAGCCGCCGGGGACAGTATTGGTGTAAATCTGGAGAAACTCGAAAGCGGCGTTGTCGACCCGATACTGGCCGCCGGCGTAATGCCAGGTGGCCAGGGAGGCGTTGGACTTGAGCGCGCCGTAAGCGCCGCTGGCATGGACCGCGCGGAGCGAGCGCGCCACGATCCTGCCATCGCGGTTTACACCGCTGCGAATTGTGATCACCGTCGGGTGCGCGGGATTACTTGCTGTCAGCTCCTCGGCGTAGGTCATGACCAATTTAACGGGTCGTCCCGACTCCCGGGCGAGAAAGTAGGTAACCGGTAGATCGACAGCGTCCCCTTTACCGCCGAATTCGCCGCCGACGTTGACGACGTTGACGCAAATCTTGTCCTCCGGTATGCGCAGGGCCTTGGCGAGCTGGCTGCGGATGCCGAAGGGATTTTTCGCCGACACCGACACGTGGATGCGGCCGCCGCCGTCGATGGCGAGGACAGCCGCGTGCGGTTCGAGGTAGCCCTGATGGCGCGCGGGAATATGAAAAGTGTGTTCCAATACGAGATCCGCCGCGCGAAAGCCCTGGTCGACATCGCCCTTGCGCCAGGCCAGTCGGGTGAGTCCGTTAGGCACGTCCGGCGCGAGCAGATCCTTGGGGCCGCCTTCATAGGCGGTCACATCCGAATGCAATCGCGGCGCACCGGCTTGCATCGCTTCGAGGGGATCGAATACCGCCGCCAACTGCTCGTACTCCACTTCGATCAGGCCCAGGGCTTCTTCGGCGGCCTCGACGGTCTCCGCGGCCACCGCGGCAACGCGGTCGCCGATGAAACGCACCGTATCCCAGCACAGCACGGGCATGTCGCGGATTTGTTTGCCGACATACAGTCCGCTCGTATCTGCACCGGTGACGATGGCCTTAACGCCTGGCACCTTGCGAGCTTTCGCAGTATCCAGGCCCCGGATGCGCGCGTGAGGGTAGGGGCTGCGGAGGATTTTCCCCCAGAGTGCTCCGGGTAAATTGACGTCCGCGGCATAAAGCGTGCGCCCCATAACCTTGTCCCGCCCCTCTGCGCGTGGAACCGGGGTACCGACTACTTTGAAGTCAGCCATGTCATCTCCCTTCGATGAGCGATCCTTCGAAGTCCGACCTTGGTTGTCGAACTTTAAGCTTCAGCTCGATACCTGTGGCGCTCTGTGCCTACGATCATCCGCTCCCACAGGAGGGGAATTAGAACGAGCGTGTGCCTCAATCGAGATGAATTGATTCAACGGCTACTTATTACGTCGGAGCCTCGGGCGTCAAGCGTTGCCTTATAGATCTTTGCGGACCAGGAATAGTTCGATTAGCGATTGGTCGATTTGGAAACGATCTGCTGCTACACTATCAGCATGGGCTGGGAAGAAAATCTGGTTCAAGATTCATGGCAAATCGGCGAGGTGATTCGACAAACCAAACGAATTGCCGTGCTTGGGATCAAAACCGAGGCGCAGGCCGATCAACCGGCTTTCTATGTGCCCCAATACCTCGCCGCTGCCGGTTTCGAAGTAGTCCCCGTGCCGGTTTACTATCCCGAAGTAACCGTTATCCTGGGCAATCCGGTCTATCGTCGGCTGACAGAAGTTTCCGGGAACATCGATCTGGTGGATGTCTTTCGCCGCGCTCCGGACATCGCCGGTCACATCGAAGATATCTTGGCCAAGAGACCGGCGGCGGTTTGGTTTCAGTCGGGCATACGCAATGACGCGGCGGCCGAGACCTTGGCCAGAGCGGGCATCAAAGTTGTGCAAGATCGATGCTTGATGGTCGAGCACAGGTTAATGGCGAGTAGATAATATCAGCGATAGCCGGGTGAACGGCAACCAAAAGAGAGAAGAGAATTTTACCGCGGAGAATGCAAAGGACGCACAGCTGAAAAGCGAAAGACTCGAAGGGCACGAAGGAAGAAATTTTTCGGCGCTAGTTTCTTTAGGGTCACTGTTCTCGATCGGCAACGCAGGAGCTGATTCAGTGTGGCAATACCGCGGTCAGCGGAGACCAGCCTTTGCGGAAGCGCCCGGAGTCGCGCAGGAGTCGGTTTGGGACTACCCCAGGCCGCCGGTAATCGTACCTGTGCAGCGGCGGGTCGAGGTCCGGCTCGGAGATCTCATTATTGCGGATTCGTGCCAGAGTTTTCGGATTCTGGAGACAGCAAGCCCGCCGACATTCTATATTTCACCGCACGACGTTAGTGTCGAGCTCTTGAAGCGTTCCCCGGGGACATCCGTGTGTGAATGGAAGGGTGTCGCCCAATATTGGGCGTTGAAAGACCATCCGCAGTCTTCACAAGCGATCGGCTGGAGTTATCCGAGCCCTAAGCCGACCTTCGAAGGGATTAGAGGATTTTTTTCTTTTTATCCAGCCGTGGTTCAATGCTTTGTTGACGGCGAGCGTGTGAGCCCGCAGCCGGGCGGATTCTACGGCGGTTGGGTGACCGGTGAAATCGTCGGGCCCTTCAAAGGTAACGCAGGGACCTCACACTGGTAATCGCTGTTTGCCGGTGCCCTACGGGGAATTCGCTGACAAACATACTTCGACCACAGCGCAGAACCAGCGTCTTCGATGCGGCGGTTTTGAGCCGATGATCGGCTGGCTATTTGGCGGGTTCGAAGAAAGCGTCTTCGCGGTGAACGTAGCCGCTGATCGGCTCCTTATCCAGAGAGCGTACACGGAAATAGTCGCCGGTCTTACTCTGTACCTTGACCCGAGTGCCGGGCTCCAGCATGCCCGTGATCATGGCATCCGATCGCGGCTTATCTCGGACATAGGAAGCGCCAAAGACCTTAAAAGTTCCAGTCGACGATCGCTCTTTCACCTTGGTCTTGGTATCGGACGGCGATTGCTTATTGAACTCTTCGGCGGTCGGATAAACTGGCATTTCCTTCGATAAACTTGGACTGTTCGTGCCGGGCGGCGACTGAAATTTTCTTGCGAAACCCTTCGCACCGTCCTCGCTCGGATTGCCCATTAAGAACTCGGAAGCGCGAGAAGTGGTCACCTGAAGGTGACCTCCACGCAATTGGCCAAGGGCGTCTCGGGTAATATTATCTGGGGCCTGGGCGCGATTTTTCCAGCGCCCGCCGACAATATCTTCAATCTGGACACCGAAAGCCGCCAGGGATCCGCTTTGTTGCGCGTAGAGGATAGTGCCAGCCACTACGACCACCGCCAACAGGGCTCCGATTCCGACTCCGGCCAAGGTCCTCCTGTGGTGACGGCGGACGGGTGGTTCTTCGCTGGCGGTGGAAGACTCCGTAGCATCCGGCTGCCAACGCGCGCTTTTACCGTGCACTTTCCCCTTGGTGGTTAAAAAAGTTTCCTGCTGATTCTGCAGCGTTGACGCCGCCAGTTCGATTTGGGATGGCTCTGTGAGTTGTAGGTCACGGGCAACCTCGTCGATCATGTTTGCCGAAACCTTGTTTTTGGAAGTTGCGTAGGCGATCAGTAGAGCGTTATCGCAGATCACATTGATGAGCCGGGGTATCCCCTTCGAATACAGGGCGATATTCTGAACCGCCTCAAGCTCAAACAGCGCTTCGCCGTTATAGCCCACCGTCTGCAGTCTGGACTGGATGTACGGAGCCACCTCGTTGCTTTTCAGCGGAGCCAGCCGGCAGCGAATCGCGACGCGCTGTTTGAGCTGCCGCAGCTCCGGTTGATCGAGCTTTCGTTCCAGCTCGGGCTGACCCATCAACACGATTTGGATTAGCTTTGCCCTGTCGGTTTCCAGATTGGAGAGCAGCCTGAGCTCTTCGAGCATCTCATTACTTAGGTCTTGGGCCTCATCGACCAGCAGGGCAACAGTGTGAGCTTTCTCGAGTTGCTCGACCAAATAGTCGTTCAGGTGCGCTATGAGGGTCAACTTGTCGCCGGCACAGCTAGGCACCCCTAAGTCGTTCAAGGCCAACCGGAGCAACTCGGTAAAACTGAGGTGAGTATTGAAGACAAAGGCCGTATGGACAGTGGCCTCGACACTGCGCATCAGCCTCCTGAGCAAGGTCGTTTTTCCGGTTCCTGCCTCACCAGTAATAACGATAAAGCCTTTACGGGCCTCGATGCCGTAACGCAGGGTCGCGAAAGCTTCCCGATAAAGGGAGTTGGTATATGAAAATCGAGGATCCGGGGTGATGCTAAACGGAGACTCTACTAAGCCAAAGTGGGTGGCGTACATAAAACTTCTTGGCTGCTTGAGTAAACTGGTTTTAGCGCGCTCAGTCGATTAAACAGAAAACCGTTTTAGGCAATATCACAAGAGCGGCCGAAGTGGAAGGGCTCACGAAATTAACTTCCGCTGGATATCACGCCTAAAGCAACTGCCTTTTCCTTGTCGAGATCGACGAGTTCCCTTACCTGACACGGCTTCATGCCCGGTGTTCGTTCACTACAAATCGAAACCTCAGTTATTCACGGCTATCTCATCGCGGATGCCCTTTACGCCGGGCACGCTACTGGCGGCCTGCACCGCTGCAAGCTTTTGGTTCGCGGTAGCAACCCGGCCGCCAAGATGGATTGTGCCGTCTCTAGCAGATACCTCGACGCCCTTTATCGCACGGTTGTGAATGGCCTTGTATACTTCGAATTCGAGCTTTTCGGAATTCATAAACGGCTGTGCCGGACTCAGGGTTCTTGTCACCGTGTTCATTTGACGTGTGCCGATATCTTCCGATTTTCGGTTGGTTGCCTCGGTTAGGGGACTTGGAGGCTTGCCAGTGTTATCTATTCTGGGTTCGGGGGTAGGTAGTGGATTGGGCTCCAAAGGTGAGAATTCAGGCTGTTTCAAAGCTGGCGTTTCGTTGGAAAGTTCTCGGTCTGTGACTCTTCCTTCATACGGAGCTGTCGCCTCAGGAGGCTCTGCAAGCGGCCTTACCCGGGCCGGATTTCTCCAGCGCACGCCGACCAGATCTTCGATGTTAAAGCCAAATGCAGCGAGCGATCCGCTCTGTTGCGTGTAGAGGATAGTGCCGACCAGTACGACCGCCGCTAACAGTGCTCCGATGCCGATTCCGGCCAAGGTCCTCCCAGGGTGATGCTTGCCGGGTGGTTGTTCGACAGCTGCCGGAAATTCCGCAAAATTTGGCTGCCAACGCTCGCCGCTATGCTGGGCTTTTGCCCGCCGCAACCTCCCCCCGTGCTGCTCTACCAAATTGTCTTGAGACGACCCTAAGAGCTGCAGATCGCGAGCGACCTCGTCAATGATATTTGCCGAGACCTTGGGTTGGGAAGCGGCGTAGGCGATTAGCAGGGCATTATCGCAGATTACATTGATAAGCCGGGGGATGCCCTTTGAATACAGCGCGATATTCTGAACCGACTCAGGGTCAAAAAGCTCTTTGCCGTCGTAGCCAACGGTCTGCAGGCGGCAACGGATGTAGGGAGCCACTTCGTTGTTTTTCAGTGGAGCCAGCCGGCAGCGAATGGCGACACGCTGTTTGAGCTGCCGAAGTTCCGGTTGCTCGAGCTTTAGTTCAAGCTCGGGCTGGCCGATCAAGACAATTTGAATCAACTTTGCCTTGTCGGTTTCCAGATTGGAGAGCAGCCTGAGCTCTTCGAGCATTGCATTGCTTAAATTCTGCGCCTCATCAACCAGCAGAGAGACGATGTGGCCTTGCTTGAGTTGATCGAACAAATAGCTATTGAGCTCCGCCATCAACGTCAGCCGGTCGTGGGAGGAGTTCGGCACGCCCAGGTCGTTCAGAATTAATCGGAGCAACTCGGTAAAACTGAGGTGAGGATTGAAAATAAAGGCCGTATGAACCCTACCCTCCACGCTGTGCATGAACTTTCTGAGCAAGGTAGTTTTGCCGGTTCCGGCCTCGCCGGTAATGACGATGAAGCCCTTGCGGGTTTCAATGCCATAGCACAGGGAAGCGAAAGCTTCCCGATAGAGAGAGTTGGTATACCAAAACCGAGCATCGGGAGACACGCTAAAGGGCAGCTCGGCGAAGCCAAAATGGTCGCTGTACATCACTGAGAAACCTATCTCGCGAGTTCGCGAGTTGCAAGAACATTTTGTCAAACTCTGAATCGCAGCTCTTCATCAGGTTAACCCAGGCGCGTCCCCAGATGAACCGAAGGGGCTGGTTTCCGGAGCATCTGGTTCAGATGTTTTGCCAGTGCACCTCGACGTCGGATACACGGCCAGAGACACGCATGGTTTGATCCATCATCTCAGCTGCTTCATGTCTGCGCCGAACGGCATAGGCCGAATTATTCACTTGCCACAAGCCGTGGTGGAGCGCCGCCATGATTGCCGCATCCCTCAGTAAATAGGCGCGCTCCGATCGATTCAGGCTGTCAGCGCCTTCTTTGAGTATTTTCTCCTTCAGGCTCTGGTTCCGTGCTCTGGCGTCCGGCGACTTCGGCGTCTTCCCGCGCAAGAATCCCAGGTGCACGGCATTTGCCTCGGGATCGACTGCGGCCCGCATAAATCCTTGCGGTTCCCAATCGTGCCGTTCTCGCTCAGTGACGCCGATCTGCAAATCGTAGATGACTTGCGGCGGTGCGAGCTCTTCCGGGATCAGGAAAAGGCGCCATCGGCGGACGGCGCGACCGAGGCTCGCGCGGCTCGAAAAAACCGCAAGCGGTATAGACAAGATGAGCGCGGAGGCGACGGGCAAAAGCCACATAGAAACCCGGGGATTCACCCAGGACATACCGCCGATCCAGCCAAGCGCCAGGAGTGTAGAAAAGCCGTGCAGGCGAATCGCTTCCGTCCATCCTGTTTCGTTGCTAGTGCGGCACTGCGGCCCCCATTTGATTTGCCTTCCCATCAAGGTCAGCAGGACGAATTTGCTATGGAACCACATGCGGACCGGTGCCAGCAAAGTCGAGACAAAGATTTCCAGGACGATACTTGCGCAAAGCGGGATCATTCCGCCGAAAAGTTGCGCTTGGCGGTTTCGCAAAATCAATAGCAGACTTAAAAACTTGGGCAGAAACAACAGCACTGCGGTCGTACTCAGCAAAGCGATTGCCCATTCGGGATGCCACTGGGGCCAAACCGGGAAGAGATTGGGTTTGCTGGAAAAGTAAATCGGTGGAAGCAGGCCTTGTAAGGCGATCTCAACAGTGTTGAGGACCAAGAAAGTGAACCAGAGCAGGGCCGAGGCGTAGGCCATAACCCCCATGGTGAAGATCGCACGGTGACCCCAGCGAATGCCATCGCCGAAAAGTAGACGCAAGTGTTGCAGGTTGCCTTGGCACCAACGGCGATCGCGCTTGAGCTCGTCCGCCAAGGTGGGCGGAGATTCTTCGTAGCTTCCGGGCAAGTCATCCAGCACCCAGACTTCCCAGCCGGCCCGCCCCATGAGAGCAGCTTCGACAAAATCGTGGCTGAGGATTTCCCCACCCAACGGCGGTTTCCCGGCGAGTCGGGACAGGCCGCAGTACTCGACGAAGGGCGCAATGCGAAGAATCGCGTTGTGTCCCCAATAGTAACTCTCGCCTAGCTGCCAGAAGCGCAAACCCGCAGTCAGCATAGGACCATAGGCCCGACTGGCGAACTGCTGCAGGCGACCAAAAAACGAGGCGCAATTGACTGTTGTCGGCGCTGTCTGAACGATGCCCGCTTCAGGATGGCAATCCATGATGCTCGCCAAACGAACCAACGTCTCGCCGGCCATCACACTGTCGGCATCGAAAACGATCATGTAGTCGTAATTGCGCCCCCACCGGCGCAGGAAATCGGCAATGTTGCCGCTCTTTCGCTTTACGTTATTGCGCCTATGGCGGTAGAAGATCTTACCGAAGCCCTGGACGGCGCGACAGGTTTGCGCCCAGGCGATTTCCTCTTCGACTTGTTTCTCCGGATCGCCGGTATCGCTTAATACATAGAAATCAAAATGGTGTAGCTCTGAAGTTGCCGCCAGCGAGCGATAGCTTGCTGCCAGTCCGGCGAACACGCGGTTGACCCCTTCATTGCATATCGGCATGACCACTGCGGTTCGGGATCGAAGCGGCCGCGGAATCTCGCGCTGGGCAAGCCAATCGTCCGCAGTGAATTTTTTTACCCGTCTCCACAGCGTCCAAAAACCGGCGGCTGCAGTCCAAAATCCAAAAGAGATCCAGCAGAATAGCATGGCAAACATGCCGACGATGGCGATCTCCGAACCTTTGAGCCAGGGATAGGGGAAAGTATTGGTTAGAGACCAACTCGCGGCTAGGGTCTGAAGTGTGATCAGTAACGCCAGGGCGATTCGCCGGTAGCGTGCCGCCGATTGCCATCCCGCGCTTTCACTCGGTTTCGGGTTCGGGGGAGTTAAGACGGCGCGTTCGCCCTTGCAGAGGCGCCTCCAGAACCGGCGCCAGGGGTGGCGATCGATAGCGTTTGGCGCCATTGATTGGCGCCGCAGCTTGGGCATGGAAAATATATCTGCGACGCCGCTGCTGGCGAAGCTTCGGTTGAAACGGTAAAGTGGCTGGCTGTCCTGGCGCGCTTTCACAGGCCTGTGTTCGGAGGCGGCAGAAAAACCATTCGCGTCATTCCTTAACTGGGGTCGTTCAGAAGGCATACATAAAGAATCTACGTGTCTGTTGTTCATGGTTGAAGCATGTAGCTCCATGTTTCTGTGAGCGTATCCTTCGCGGTAGCGTCCTTCTCGTACTGTAAAAATGCCCGCAATTGGAGCGGTTTGTCTTTGGGTGGTTTGACCTGAAAGGCAAGCCGCCATCCTCCCGTCACGGGGTTTTTGAAGACGTTGTGTTGAACCAACTGTCCGTCTTGACCAACACTGATTAGAGCTTTGAGCGGGGCATGCGCCGGAAGATTCTTCAGCTTGCCGCCGTCGAAATCGAGGATGAATCGCTTCAGTTCCTCCTTGTCGCCGACGCCCACTCGGGTAGCCGTCACGCGGCCCGATGCGATATCCAGGGGGTCGTGGCTCTGAAAATGAATTCGATAGGAAATTTCGATAGCCTGCCCCGGCGGTGGCAGGTTTCTGGGAATCCAATAGGCGACGATGTTATCGTTGGTTTCCTTTGGACTTGGAATTTCAACCAATTTGATCTGACCTTTGCCCCAGTTTCCGATCGGCGTGATCCAAGCGTTGGGACGCAACTCCTGGCGCGTTTCCAAATCTTCATAGTTGGAAAACCTGCGGTCGCGTTGAAGCAGGCCGAAACCGCGGGGATTCTCCAACTCGAAATAGCTGATCTGCAACTTTTCCGGGTTCACAAGCGGGCGCCATAACCATTCACCCGTGCCGGACGCAATCGAGAGACCATCGGAATCATGCACTTCGGGACGCCACTCCCCCGGGGGACGCGGCCGCTCTTCGCCGTAGAGAAACATACTTGTCAGAGGAGCAATCCCCAATTCCTTGGCCCGCCTGCGCTCGAAGAGTCTTGCCTTGACATCCACCACTGTTCGTTCACCCGGCCGAAGGACGAATTCATAGGCGCCGGTTAAACTCTGGCTGTCGAGTAAGGCATAGACTTTCATGGCGCGAGCTTGCTGGGGGGGGCGCTCCAACCAGAACTCTCTGAAAGTCGGAAACTCTTCCCCGGTGGAAAGCCCGGTATCGATGGCCAGCCCCCGAGTCGACAAGCCAAACACCTGATGCTTCGCCACCGCCCGAAAATAGCTGGCTCCAGCGAAGACCATCACATGGTTGTAGTCGTCCTTCTTATAGAGCGGATAGGCAATCCGGAAGCCCGCAAAGCCGAGATCGGATGGAATTTTGTCGGCGAACTTACTTCTGCCGTAGGTGAATTGCCTGGGAGAAAAAGGCACCTTACGAATCCCTTGCGCGTCGAGAGTGTTGATCGCAACAGCGTGAGTATAGTAGAGGCCCGGATGGATGAATTGGACCTGAAAATTACCCGCGCTCTCTTTCCAGAGGGATTGCTCCGGATCGAAACGGATATCTCTGTAGTCGTCGTAACTCACTTGCTTGAGAAAATCGGGAACCGGCTGGGGCGGTTTGAAGGACTCAGCGGCCAACTTCTTGGCTAGAGTCGCCACATGGTCGATGTTGAAAGGAACGTTAGCGGCCGCATCTGGTGCCAGGCAACACACGACGCTCGTTATGAAAAGACAGCGAAGCAGCAGCGTCGCCGCGGTGTGAAATTCACGAATCATTGTTTGATTGGAACGGCGTCCGTGGATGTGTCGAGCGCTTACTATTGAACTGCGAATATCGGCACATTTAATACGTGAGAGTGGAGCAAGACATATGCCAGGGATGTGTCGAAGATAAACCTGTTTAGATTCCAGGAATTTTCACGCCGCTGCGGTACGGCGGTAAGCCTCTTGTAGGGATACCCCTTCGGTAGAAAAAAGAAAGGGCTCAAAGCCTTAGAATAAGGCTACACTGACGTCGCGTTAAGACGAAGGTCGCACGAATCAAGCTTTGCGATAAGGATATATTCCTATGCACGAGTAGCGTGCATCTTCAACCAAGGCGGGGGGAGAGCGCGAAGAAAAGCTCGCTGCGTTTTAGCCCCCAGGAAAAACCAACTGGTGCAAGACACTCCGACTGGGATCACGCCGAAAGACGGTGGGAAGGCTTTGCTAAATAAACAGTCAATTGCGTAAGGTTTAAGCTTCCGATTGACCTTAGGATAGTGGATCACGCGCGTTTTTAGCGCGCGCCTAACCGGTTGACAGCCGGTTATTGCCTTGAGCCGGTCAAGCAATTACGGTGTTATAGTAGCAGCGAAGCAAGACACAGGGGAGGTGAATCATGCGCATGTCGAAGGTGGGGCGTTGGGTTTTTTCCGGGTCTCTAATCGTGTTTTCTCTCCTACTCTACGGCAGGGTCCACGCTGCCGGGCCACTGCTCATTGCCTATGGCGGTCACAATGAAACTATGGCGCCGCTGTGGGTGGGGATTGAAAAGGGGCTATTTAGAAAACATGGAGTCGATCCCAGGGTGCTGCAGACCCGTAGCGGCCCAATCATGATGGCGACCCTCGCAACCGGAGGGTCGGCCTTGGTTTGGGCCGCGCCGACGAGCGTTCTCAGTGCCTCTGTCGGAGGAATGAAACTCGGTTCTTTCGCCGCCGGCAACAATAGAATCCCCCGGGAGTTGATTGTGCGAAAGGGAATAGACTCACTCGACGACCTTCGTGGCAAAACATTCGGCGTACAGAGCATTGGCGGTGGTTTCTGGTTGGCCACCATGTTTGTCCTCGAAGGCCTGGGCATCGATGCGGAAAAGTACAAGCTGAACATGAGGGTCATCGGCGACACCGGCACGGTGACGCAGGCGTTGGTCACCGGCAATGTCGACGCGGCTATTGTTCCCTACAGTTTCGCCGATATGGCTAAACGAGGCGGCGCCCGTTCCCTGGCGGACGCTGGCACGATAAAACTCCCCTATCAAGGAACGGTTTTCTGTTCGCAAAAGGGTTCCAGCGTTGTCACCACTGAGGCCATGACCGGTTTGACCAAGGGCTTGATCGAAGCACTGGTTTACATCCAGGACCTAACTCACAAGAAAGATGTGATGGAGGTCCTCAAGAAGAATCTTCGGCTCAGCAAGGAAGAAGACATGGAGGCGTCTTATAACGTCACACGGTTGCAAATGCCGACTCTGGAGGTCGCGCCCAATCCGGAAGCGTGGCGGGCGATTCAGCGTCTTCTTGGGCGAGTCAACCCCAAAGTACAGGAAGCCGACTTGGACCAAATACTGATGACGAGCGTAGCTCGCAACCTTGAAGAAAGCGGTTTCCTACCCGAGATGAGAAAAAAGTTGCCGCGCTAAATCAACAGGAAGAGGGCAATCGGCCATTTGGCAGCTTCAGCTCTTGACAGGTCGTTTGCGGATCGCCGCCCAAGGTTTGATCAGCGACGCAGTCAGGACGGCCGAGATCAGTAAAGACACTGCCATGCCGATCAGTGCCGTCATGTAACTTTGAGTTTGGTCGTAGAGGGCGCCGGCGACGACCGGACCGAAAACGCTGCCCCAGGTGTAAAATAGATTCATCGTGCCGCGGATTGTGCCGAAAGACCTGCGGCCGAAGAAATCACCCACCGATGCCCAGTAGACCGGAATCGAGGCGTCCAACACCGGGTAGAGGGCAGTGAAGAACCATAGCGTCCACAGGGAGTTGCTCCATAACATGGGCAGCACCGCGAGAACTCCCAAAGCGATGCAAATGGCCACTAGCTTTGGCTTGTTGACAAAGTCCGCGATCCAGCCCAGCAGGAAATGAATGGGGAGATTAAAGATGGCAAATCCTGCCAGTAGCACCGACGCCTCGGTTTGGCTTAGCCCTTTCCAAACCATCATCGGGATAAAATGGGTCGTAACGGTGGTGAAAGCGGCGGAGCGCGCCGTCATAGCAAGAATCAGCATCCAAAAGATCGGCATGCGCATGGCTTGGCGGGCGTCGATGTCAGGCTCGATGTAGCGATCGGTTGGTTGCTTTGCGGTGTCAATGGCGTGTGTCGACCGAAGCGGCGCCCCGTCCGGTTCCATACCCATGCTTTCCGGCGAACGCTGTATGCCCAAACATAACGGGAGACCGGCGACCAGAAAGAGGACTCCGGCCAAAAAAGCGCCCCATCGCCATCCCAAGGCCGTCACGGCGATGGCCAGCAACGGCGTGACGACTGCGCCGCCCACCGGAACCGCGGCGCTGACGACGGTCATGGCTCGCGCCCGCAGGCCGATGAACCAACTGTTGGCGACCACTGTGGGCGCATGGACGAACCCCGCGGTAAAAGCGATGGAGATCACGCCAAGATAGACGATGAGCAAGGTCGTATAACTATTTATCCAGGAGAAAAGAATGTAACCGACGCCGGCGAGAAGCGTGGCGCTGAGCATCAGTGGTTTGGGACCATAGCGATCGAGAAGATAGCCGACGATGGGCGCCGCCAGGGAGCCTTCGGCGCGGGCCAGGGAAAACGCCAGAGACGTGGAAGCTCGGGTGAGGTTGAGATCTTGGGTTACCGGTAAGAAGAAAACTGTAAAACCATACTGATGCAAACCGCCGCCAAGGATGCGCAGAGCGGACACCAGTCCGATCATGCGCCAGCCATAGTAAAGCCCCGAGAGACGTTTGCGAAAATTGTCGATGTCCACGGTTGTCGAAAGCTAGCGCCCGGATTCACACCGAAGCGGCGTTCGCTAACGCTAAGTCCTGCCGCGGTCGGTGGTAGTGTATCTCTGAGTTGATGACCTGCTGAGCCACCCGGCGCACACGGCACCAGCGGGCGAATCACCTCCAGAGGCTACAACTTGGGAAGCGCCGACGGGGGTCGGTGCCGAGTGACAAGCCAAAACGGCAGCCGAAATGTCGGTTATGTCGGAGGAGAGTGCGCGTCGACTTTCCACAAGAAGAGGGTACGCGGTTCAGTGAACTCCGATGAGCCATCCTCACTTGGATTGACATATTCGATTTTGGTTGGCTTCCAGTCGTCGATATCGAAATCGTGGGCCACGACTCGAGCGCCGGGCTTCAGTCGCTGCAATTTGGGACGCATTTGGTTGTTGAACCACTTGAACATATAGAGGGTCACCACGGTGGCCTCGGAAATATCGACCGTGAGACCGTCCGCGGCGCGAAATTCAACCAGATGGCTGACGCCTTCTTCCGCGGCCTTGCGCCTGGCCTGCTCCACCAACGTTGGGTTCAGATCGATACCAACGCCTTTAACACCGAATTGTTTAGCTGCTTGAATCACAATGCGGCCGTCGCCGCTGCCCAGGTCGTAGAGCCTGTCATTTTTTGTTATCTCGGCAAGCTGGAGCATCCGCTCGACAACGATCATCGGCGACGGCACAAAAGGGATGGAATCCTGAGGCCGGACCTGGGATGGATAGAACGCAATCAGAGACAATACAAATAAAATCGCAATTCGGATCTTCAGCATTCTTATGTCATGCCGGTTCGATGAGAAAATGGATTTCATGCGACTTCTCCGAAAATTCTTTTTGCTCCAAGCTGCCAGACCTTCCGGCTATCCATGGGAGGTCGAAAATAAATGAAAGAGTTCTTTGTAGGCTGAATCATCGCTGAAAAAAATTCGGAACAAACCGGAAATACACGCTTGGACGTTTCTTTGCAAGAGGCAAGAAGCGCACGGTGCATCACCGGTCTCCTCCTTAAGTTGTAGTAACTCCCGTCGTCGGACGGGCTTTTTTGGGTCCGGTGTTAGATTTTGGAGCGCCGGCCCTGGCCGAAGAGAATCGCCTTGGCTTCTTCGGTCATGCCTGAAGCTGTGTTGATGTTTTTGGCGACAGCGTAGGCGCGCTGCACGGCATCGCGTCGTTGGATTGTTTCGAACCAGCGCTTGATATTGGGAAAATCATCCAAGTTTTGTCCTTGTCGATCGTGCAGGACGATCCACGGATAACAGGCCATATCGGCGATCGAATACGCGCCGGCGACGAACTCGCGATCCGCCAGGCGCTCGTCGATGACTCCATAGAGTCTTTCGGTTTCCTTGACGTAACGATCGATCGCATAAGCAAGCTTTTCGTTCGCGTAATTTCTAAAGTGATGATTTTGACCAAGCATCGGGCCTAATCCGCCCATTTGCCAGAAGAGCCACTGCATGACTTCCGTGCGGCCGCGCAAATCGGCGGGTAGAAAATTGCCGGTTTTTTCGGCGAGATACTGAAGAATGGCGCCGGACTCGAAGATGCTGATCGGTTGGCCGCCGCCGGCCGGATCGTTGTCCACAATCGCCGGAATGCGATTGTTCGGTGAAATCGCCAGAAATTCCGGCTTGAACTGATCTCCCTTGCCGATGTTCACCGGCTTGATGGAATAGGCAAGCCCGGTCTCTTCCAAAAAGATCGTAACCTTGTGGCCGTTCGGTGTGGTCCAGTAATAGAGGTCGATCATCTCATGTTCTCCCTTTGCGTGCGCTGCGATAAAATCCGTCGCTGCTCTCCTTTGGTTGCGCTTGATGATCTTCGCTTTGCTCGATTAGTGCTTGTCTTGAATCGCGTTGAATACCTTCTCCGCGGTGACCGGTATATCGAACAGCCGCACGCCGACGGCGTCGTGCACCGCGTTGGCGATGGCGGCGGGTGGGCTGACGTTGGCATGCTCGCCGATACCCTTGGCTTCGTAGGGGCCGGGCCCGTTCTTTCCCTTTACCAAGACGGTCTTGAGTTTCGGGATATCGACAATATTCGGAATCTTGTACTCGCCGAGATTGGTCGTGGTGACCTTGCCTTGGTCGTGGATCAACTCTTCCATCAAGCCAGAGCCGATCGCCATGATGGCTTCGCCGTCGATCTGTCCCTGATGGCCGAGCGGATTGATGATGGTGCCAACGTCATGGGCGCTGACGAATTTGTGCAGTTTGATTTTCCCCGTTTCCGGATCGACTTCGACCTCCGCGACCTGGGCGACAAAAGAAGTCGAAGAGCCTTTGCGGGGTATTTCGGTTTCAATGCTTACGGTCACCGGTGCTCCAGCGGCTTTTACCACTTCGCTTATGGAGAGGGGTTTGCGTTTGCCGGCCTTGGTGGAGAATTTACCGGATCGGTAAATAACTTGGTCCGCCAAACAACTCATCAGCTTCGCGGCGTGCGCGGTGAGCTTACCGCGTAACTCTCCGCAAGCCTGAAACGCCGCGGCACTGTTAATGTTAGTCGAGCGGCTGCCGCCGAAGCCGACGTCGACGCTATAGGAAACGTCCGCGGTGTTGCCGATCCGGCAACGGACATGGTCATAGGGCACTCCCATCTCCGCCGCGACGGTCTGGCACAAGACCGTCTGCAGCCCGGTTCCCTGATCTCCCGCGACCGTGAACACAGTAAGCGTTCCATCGAGTTCCGCGGTAAGGTTTACCCACACCTTGCCGGCGCCGGTGCCGCGCTCGTACATGGCAACCCCTCGCCCGACGTTCGGGCGCTTGGGTGATTTCCAACCTGCCGCATCGAGGGCCGCCTTCAATGTTTCCTTCGCTTTCACGCCAGTCCAGGATTTGCCGAGCGCGTTTTCTTCCCCCTCACCGACGAGATTGATCATGCGGAATTTTGCCGGGTCCATTCTTAGTTCCTTGGCGATGAGGTCCATATGGGACTCCGAAGCAAACACCGCTTGGATCGCTCCCGGCGCGCGCCAGAAACCGCAGGGCACGGTATTGGTGTAAACCTGCAGCGCTTCCATGTAGCTGTTATCGATTTTGTAAGGAGTGGCGCTGCCGGCGCCGCCGATGCTGGCACGTCCGGGTTTCATGCCAGCGTAGGCGCCGGTGCCGTGGATGGCTTGCAGATAGCGCGCGGTCATCCGCCCGTTGCGTTTCACCCCGGTTTTCACCTTGACCACCGTGTAATGGTCGGGGTTCATCGCGGTCAGCTCCTCGGTGTGGGTCAGGATGATCTTTACCGGACGCTGCGCTTGCTTGGCGAGGAAATAGCAAATGGGTAATTCGCCAGCGCCGCTCTTGCCGCCAAAGTCGGCGCCGACATGGACCGCTTGTATGCGAATCTGATTCGCCGGGATGCCCACTGCTTTGGCAAACTGCGCGCGCGTGCCAAAGGGACCTTTTGTCGCCGCCCACGCATTGACCTTGCCGTCGTCCTCGATCTTGACAAGAAAAGATTGCGGCTCGAGATAACCTTGGTGGTGAATCGGAATGCGAAAGGTATGCTCCAACACCAGATCCGCCTCGCGGAAGCCTTTCTCTATATCGCCCTTGCCCCAGGTCAATTTGTTCAACACGTTGGTGCCGCCGGCAACCATAATATCAGCCGGCGCGCCATCGTAACTGGGAGCATTGTCATGCAAGACCGGCGCGTCGGGCTTCATCGCTTCAAGCACGTCGAACACTGCCGGCAGCTGTTCGTACTCCACTTCGATAAGATTGAGAGCTTCCTCCGCCGCTTCGCGGGTTTCAGCCGCTACCGCCGCCACTCGATCACCGATATAGCGGACCTTGTCCCAGCACAAACATGGAATGTCGCGGATGCTTTTCCCCTGGTAATGGTTGGGCTCGTCCTTGCCGGTGACGATGGCCTTAACGCCATCCACCTTCCAAGCCTTCGAGGTGTCGATGCTGACAATGCGGGCATGGGGATAGGGGCTGCGGAGAATTTTCCCCCATAAAGCATCGGGAAAGTGAACATCAGCCGCATATACCGCTTGACCGCTTACCTTCTCGGCGCCTTCCACTCGGCCGACACTGGTGCCGATGATTGACGGTGGCTTCGCCATGCGAAATTCTCCTTCTGGTGAATTATTGGTGTGATTCGTCGCCGGCTTTCCGTCACCTGTAGGAGGCAGTCACGGGCGAGCGAGAAATTATTTCGGCATATACCTTCAATTGTGTTTGCCAGGCAACAGCATCGCTAAAGATTGGGAGCACTGGAGTGATGGTATAATGTATTTAAGACCCAACACTCCAATACTCCACTCTTCCCGTGCAGCTCGCCTCAGAATGTTTTTGCGTAGCCTGCAAAAAGAGCGTTGCAGCAACCGCTAGAGAAAGGACTGCTCTTGGTGATAGAGCCGATCCTAGAGCCTCAACTTGAGAACGGGCGCAAAACCGCAGAGCTACTTATCCTTGGTTGCCGCCGTGACTTTCTCGGAAGCGTCCTTGGCAACTGATTCGACTTTGTTGACCGCGTCCTTTGCGGCTTCCTTCACAGCATCGCCGGCTTTTTCCATCGCCTGACCGGCTTTTCCGATGGCCTTGTCGACTTCTTTTCCAGCCCGCTCAGCCGGGCCCTCTCCCGCTTTCTTCTCACATGCGATCAGGCTGAACCCGAGCAAAACCGCCGTCAGCAGCATGGAACTCTTTCGGTAAAAAGACATTGTTTTTTCCTCCTTCATTTTATTTATGATGTTGACGCTAATTTGATTGGCAGCGGGACTTTCCAAGGTCTGACTGCGCGGAAAGAGCTCCCGGCAACTTACGATAGCGGCCCTCGGGTGAATGTGTCGCATTGCTTGAGGTCGCCGCTCGTGATCCCGCGGCGGAACCACTGTACCCTCTGTTGGGCGCTGCCGTGGGTAAACCCCTCCGGAACGACGTAGCCCTGCGCTCGCTTTTGCATCCGATCGTCGCCAATTTGCGCCGCGGCGTTCAGCCCTTCTTCGATATCGCCCTGTTCCAAGATATTGCGCTCACGGTGCGCATGGTTCGCCCAGATGCCTGCAAGGCAGTCCGCCTGAAGTTCCAGTCGAATTGATAAGGCACTGGCTTCCCGCTCGCGGGAGCGGCTCTGCAGCGACTGAACTTTGCCCATGATGCCAAGAAGGTTTTGCACATGATGGCCGACTTCATGGGCGATCACGTAGGCCTGGGCAAAATCGCCGGGCGCCTGGAAGCGCTGGCGCAGATCGCGGTAGAAAGAGAGGTCGATATATACTTTTTGATCGGCGCCGCAGTAGAAGGGGCCTGCCGCCGCCTCGCCGAAGCCGCAGGCTGATTCGACGGCATCCGAAAAAAGCACCAGGGTTGGTTTCCGATAGGTCTGTCCGGCCGCTTGGAAAATCTCCTCCCAGGTCCGCTCGGTGCTGCCAAGCACCCGGGCGACAAACTGCCGCATCTCGTCAACGCTGCCGGGTTGTTGAGACTGTGGCGCCGGCGTTTGAGGATAATTCGGTTCTTGCACGTTACCCTGCAGCAGGAGCCTTGGATCGAAGCCAAAAAAGAGGGCAAGCAGTAGGATTACAATGGTGCCAATACCGCCGCCGGCAATCCCCCTCGATACGCGTCGACCGCGGCGGTCTTCGATGTTCCGGCTCTCGTCTTCTTGATCAAGGCGCATACTAGGTCTCCTCCTGCGGTATGGATTCTCCGTGCGCTGCTGGAACTATTTCGTGGGTCAACATGTCCAAATTTAGCCTCAAACGTCTAAAAGAAGCAACCCTGACGGCTTGTCCGCTCATCTGGTTGTTGCTACAGTCTGGTCTCGTTGGTGTGCCTTGGGTTTCGCTCCACTGGCGTGATACGAGTCCGAAAGGAGGAGAACAGTCATGGGACTTTTAGATGGTTTAATCGGTAATGTGCTCGGCTCTATCTTGACCGGCAACCAAAGGGGAGACCCACTTGGCTCGGTCTTCGGCGGCGTTGCCGGGGAGAACCAGGCACAGAGTGGAAATTTGCTCCTGCAGGTGGTGCTAGCGCTGCCATGCTGTCCTAGAGAAGGCTCTAAGCCGCTAAAAAACTCGATTGTCTTTTT
>DAIRFP010000190.1:0-9606 GCA_036794995.1 Thermodesulfobacteriota bacterium
TGCTGAAAAAGCCTCATAGGCTTCGTTGCGCTCAATCGCCTCGCTACAACGTACCGTTCAAGTACGCCTCCGCTCGTCGATTTTTCGCGCGCCTCGCCTCTGAGTCTTTTTGAGCAGTCTGCTCAACTTATGCGTTTTTCAATAATCCACTACTTCATCTCCAGCACTCCATTGCTCCATTTCTTCGCTACGTTGACTCTCCATAGGGCTTCGAGTACTTTTCATTTATGATCGTCGGCGTTGCCAAAGAGATCAAAACCGAGGAGAACCGCGTGGCGGTTACGCCCACCGGCGTAGCCGGTTTTGTCTCGCGGGGGCACAAAGTTTTGCTCGAGCAAGGAGCCGGTGCCGGCAGCGGCCTGGCGGATCGCGCCTATGAAAGCGCCGGAGCGACACTTGTCGAGTCAGCGCAAGAAGTCTGGGGTCAAGCTGATCTGATCATGAAGGTCAAAGAGCCCCAGCCGTCGGAATATCCGCTGCTGCGGCGCGGGCTCATTATCTTTACGTATTTGCATCTCGCTGCCGACGAAACCCTGACCCGTGAATTGCTTGAGCGAAAAGTCACGGCGATGGGCTATGAAACCATCCAACTGGACGACGGCTCATTGCCGCTGCTGACACCCATGAGTGAAATCGCCGGCCGGCTCTCGATTCAAGTGGGCACCTGGTGTCTCCAGGCTGAAAACGGCGGGCGCGGCATCCTTCTCGGCGGCGCCTCCGGCGTCCGTCCGGCCAAAGTGGTCATTCTCGGGGCTGGGATGTCCGGCACCGCCGCCTGCCAGGTTGCGGTTGGCATGGGCGCTCATGTCAGTATTCTGGACATCAATCCAACCAAGCTGCGCTACGTGCACGATATTCTCGGCGGCCATGTAACGACCTTGATGTCGAACCGCGCCAATGTCGAAGAAGAGGCTGTGGATGCGGACCTGGTCATCGGCTCCGTGCTGATTCCCGGCGCCAAAGCCCCTAAACTTATTTCTCGCTCTTTGGTTAAACGGATGAAGCCCGGTTCGGCATTCGTCGATATCTCCATCGATCAGGGCGGTTGCGCCGAGACTTCCCGCCCCACGACCCATCTTCAGCCGATCTATGTGGAAGAAGACGTGGTTCATTACTGCGTGACCAATATGCCGGCCAGCGTGCCGAATACTTCTACCTACGCGTTGACGAACGCCACTCTCTCCTATGGCCTGGAGCTGGCCAATCGCGGTTTTCCCCAAGCGCTGGCCAGAAACAAGGCCTTGGCAAAAGGACTTAACACCTGTGACGGGAAGATTACCCATGAAGGGGTCGCCACCGCCTTCAATCTGCCGTCGACGCCCGTGGAGGAGGTGATTCGCATATGAGACTCGTCACTCGGGCCGATTTCGACGGACTCGCCTGCGGCGCGCTGATCACGAAGTTCGAGAAGATCGACTCCTACCTTTTCGTCGAGCCTAAATTCATGCAGGATGGATTGGTGGAAGTGCGCCAGGGCGATATCATCGCCAATCTTCCCTATCACCCCAACTGCACCCTTTGGTTCGACCATCACATTACCAACACCACGCCGCAATTCGACCGTCCGATCATGCCGGGTAAAGGCGGGTTTCGACTTGCGCCCAGCGCGGCACGCGTGGTGTGCGAGTATTACAGCGAAATAGCCAAGCCGGACGATCCTGAAGGATCGGCACGGCTGGCGTTCTTGCATGACCAGCGCGTGCGCTATCTGCTCGAGGAAACGGACAAGATCGACGCCGGCAAGCTAACCCGGGAAGATGTCTTGAACCCGCAGGGCTATGTCTTGATCTCCATGACCACCGACGGGCGGCACGCCGGCGACGAGCCCTATTGGCTGAGGGTCATTGAGCTGCTGCGCGAGGAATCTCTGGAGCGCGCGCTCAACGACCCTGAAGTAAAGCGCCGCTGCCAGCAAATCCTCGACGAACAAGAAAAACTGCGCAAGATCCTGCTCCAACGCGCGACCTTGAAGGGCAACGTAATCTACGTGGACCTGCGAGGGCTCGACGAGGTACCGGATGGCAATCGATTCCTGATCTTCACGCTTTTTCCGGAGGGCAATATCCAGGTCAAGGTCAACCACGACCCCCAGAGACCGAACACCACCGCAATCTCAGTGGGCTACAATATTTTCAATCCCACATCCAAGGTCAACGTCGGCGAGCTACTGCAGAGATACGGCGGCGGAGGCCACAGAGTCGTTGGCTCCAGCCGCGTGCCCAACGATCAGGCGGAACAAGCAATTCGCGAGATCGTTGCAGCGGTCTCCGAAACGAATTGAACGGTTTGAACCCCAACCGACCAGTTCCAATCGTTCAAGCCGTTCAAAATGTTCAAGACGCTACTGCTCTGTCGCAACGAATGCCAGCTTTTTGAATGAAAATCATAAGACTCCAAACCGCGCTCAAGCAGCTCCCCAAACTCAATGAGGAGATCCGCTATCGGAGCTGCATCGAAGCAAAGCAATTCACCAGCGGTCTAATCGCTTTTCGTCCGCACAAAAACTCGGATGCCAAGCAGATCAGCCACAACGATAAAGACGTCGTCTGTCACGTCCTCAAAGGTCGCGGGCGGCTGCGCGTCAACGGCCGCCGCCTTGAGCTCCGTCCCGGCACGATCTGCCATATTCCGAAGCGAACACCGCACGACTTTGCGGCGAGAAAAAACAGCGAGCTGGTTTTGTTCTATTCGTTGATCAAAACCGGATAGGTAATAGGCGAGCCGGTTAGGACGATTGGAACTACTTGAACGGCTTGAACGATTGGAACAAGTTTTCCGCCAGGATCACCAGACGCGAACGACCTTGGCTCTGAAGTAAGCGTCCCATTGAGCCTGAGCGGGCTTGGGTTTCTTATCGCCGGTTTGCATTCCCGTGAAGGCCCGAATGCGGGCGAGGTCATCCTGAGGCGGGCGTAATTTGACAACCAGTCTCTCGAAATCCGTCGTCGCAAAATTGATCACAAACTCATATTTGTCGCGGGCGGCGGTCTTGAGCAACAATTCGGTAAACTGCTCCTGATCGGCATCGGAACCATTAAGCACCAGCCCAAAAGAGATCATGGGCACGCTCCGGGACGTCATGCCGCTCTCCGAAACGACGATCGGTTTCTTGAAACGAGTTGCGAAGTCAAAGAAGTTTCCTGCAACCGGACGCGGCAGTTCCGTGCTCATGTGCGGATAGACGCTCATGGCAAAAAGATCACTTTGTTTCATCAGCTCGGTTACTTCCCGCTCCTGGTCCGTCCCTTTCGCCTCTTTTGTGAGTTTCTTGTAATGTAACACCTCAGTCGTGAAAAAGATCGGTAAGGTTGGGTGAGACTTTTTCAAGGCTCGATAGCTTTCACGATACAGCTCTTTGAATTGTCGCCACTTGTTGGGCTCACGCGTCAGCAAAACGTTCGATTCCACCCCGATGGCCAGGTAGTCCGGCCGCATAGCTTGGACAGCCCGCAGAAGAAAATTTAAGTAAGCCTTCTTTACCCTGGGACTATTGAGCGGTTCTTTGTCCCACGGTTTGGGCAACGGCAGATTTTCTTTGTCCCCCCAGTAGGGAGCCAGGAGGCGGCGGTCCCTGTCCAGCGGCGAGATCGACAAAAACACTTTCTTTCCGGATGGGGGTCGATAACTCAAACTATCTTGAACGTTTTTTGAAAAAGGTTTTCCGTCAAGGGCTTCGGCCCACGGCACACCGCCAATGAGCACAACCGAAACGATATCGCCATGCGCATACGCAAAATCTTGCGCCACCCGAAGCCCCTCATCCGATAGATCGGCTGGCCACAGCTCGAATCCCATATAGAAAGAGCGCGTCGGCGGTCCTGCAACCACCGGAAGGGGCGGCGCCGGCGGGCGCGGCGGCGCGGGCGCCGCTGGCATAACCGGCGCCGGCGGGACCTCGGGCGATGGCGGAGCCTCTGGACTGACAGGTACGCAACCGCATAGGGCGACTCCGAGAGCAAATACGATCCTCACGAATGCAGTCCGTCCCGGGAGCTGAATTCGATCAAGCGCATGAAACATTGGAGACTCCTATTCTGGCTGTGAAATTTACGGCAATTGTGGCTCGCTCAGGATTGCAATCCGCTCGGCGAATTCGAACCGGCACCAAAATACCAAAACAGGGAGACAACGTGACCTGGATCGACAACATGCACGTCGGGCACTGCGGGGAGATTCGACGCCTACCTTTCCAAGGGATCTAATCGTTTCAGCCTACCTGTCTATTATTATCTTATCTCCCTTGTGCGAATTTTGCTTGACTTTGATCAAAAAATCCAGAGACTATGCAGGGAATACGGTCATTGATCTGGTTCTAATCCTTTCACTTCCAATCAGTCGGCTGCCGCGAACAGTCGCCAAGCCTAACTGGCCCATCGAACGAGGTTCCCGGCAAAATGGTGTACACGATAATCAATGGACGGCGTAACCCACAGCGCTAGGATCGTCCACTCCATCCGGTGTCCCCCAGCCAAAAAGATTATCTTGCGGGCAAATTTTTCATTACTTCGACCTTTCATCATCCTGTCCCTCGCTATTACGGTTTTTCCCGGCGGGGGCTGTTCCTCCCGAACGGCCACCCCGGAGATCCGCTATCTCCCGGCCGGCGACCTGCTCGACATCGTCAAGGACTTCCAACGCCTTGCGCGGGAGGACACCTATCGATTCCCGATTCCCAAAGACGTCACCGGGGTCAATATCATGAAGGCAACCCTGGTGCGCCTCGACGACTACGAAAAAAAGAATCCCGGAAAATTTACCGACATCATTCAGTTCAACAAAGCTTTAGCCCTGGAGCGGCTCCGAGAATATGATCAGGCGGCGGCACTTTACCGAAAGGTGGCGGAGACTGAAGGCCGTTTGGGCAACGAGGCCGCTAAGAATGCCGAGATCCTCGAGACCTTCCTGATAATCTTGGATCGACAACTCCCTGCCAGCGATCCCTTTGAATATATTAAAGGTCTCGACGAGAAGGTGGCCGCGTGGAATCAGCTGATCGTCAAACACCAGGGCACCGCTTACGAGTTCCTGGCTCGCGTCGAAGAAGAGCGGATTGATCGTGCCAAGGTCGCCTTTGTCGAAGCCAACCGATACCGTCTGAAGGAAGGCGTCCAGCTGGTGATTCTGGGTTATACCCAACTGTCAACCAAACACCGGCAAAGCAAGAATATTTATCGTTTTTTGATAGACTTTGGCGATTTCTATCAGGTACTTGCAAAAGAATACGCGTCTCAGTACGATCCTGAGGGTTTGAACTTCGATCTCAAGATTTTCGATCAATTCGTTAAGTCAGCCCTCAGGCTCTATAGCGAGGTTGCCCAAGTGGACGGAATCCTGGAAAAAATCGAGGCCCAGGGAAAGATTGAAGCTATGCGTGGGTTGCTCGAAAAAACCACGAGGTTAAGCCGATGAAAGCAAACCTGATGGTAACCTCTCTAGTGCTGGTGATGCTTGGCGGCGTTCAGATTGGCCCTCAGTCGGGCTACGCCCAGGGCCGTGACCAAGCCCTCGAAAAGATTCTCAACCCGATGCCGGCTGATTACGACCCCTTCGAGAAATCCTCCGCCGGCGCGCCTCAGTTCTTTCCCGATGCGGTGGACAAGAGAACCCGCGAGATCCTCATCGATGCCTTGACCCATCAACAAGAACCCCTTAAGGATCACCTCCAGTTTCTTAAAGACGAAGACAACCGGCTCCGCAAGGAATTCCAGACCTCCACCGGTTTGACAGAACATGCGCAGGATCTGGTGAATAACACGATTCAGGATCGGGAACCCTACTTGGCCGCGCAGCGCCAGGCCCTGAAGAATGCGTCGACCCCCGAGCGAAAGAAATATCTCCAGTCGATCATTAATAACGATGATCTGAATCAGGCCGATCAATTGATGTGGCAAAGCTCCACCAATCAATGGGGGGGCATACTCAATCGCATGTTGAGTTCCGTGGACCTGGCCGCTGTCGCGTCGGGCAACTATGTCGGCGCCGCGGCGGAAACCGTCATCAGCCAACTCTACGCCATCGTCGACCGGGACATGTCCATCGAAGAGCGCCGCGCGCTGGCGCGCCACCTCGAGCATTTAAAGCGTTTTCCTAATGATCCGAGGAACGTTGACATCGTAAAACAAGCGGAGGGGATCGAAGGAAAAAAGCAGAGCGTCTTGGTTAAGAAGCAGCTCGCCAGGGGGGACGAAGCTCTCGGCAAGGGCGACATCGAGACGGCCCTCTTCTACTACGAGATGGCGTCTTTTATCGATCCCCAATCGAAGACCGCAGAGAGATCGTTGCAAAAAGCGACCGCGCTCTATCAAGAGCAACAAGCAGCAAGAAAGACCGGACTTAGCGCTGGTTCAGACGGGACTCCCTCTCGGGACCAAGAAGACGACCTCAAAGAGCTCTTGAGCGCCCTCAGCCTGCGGGATCCGTCTCAAATCGAGCGCCATGCCCTCGATCTGGAAAAAAAGCACTATGGCAAACCCCTCGGGGATGCCGCGCTAGACGCCGGCGCCGTTGCCCTGGAAATGAGGGGACAGCACGAAGCGGCGAAAAGAGTTATCGACCAATTGGCACGGTCGTCAAAGACCCCTGAGCTACAAAAACGCGCCGCCGCATTGCTACAGAGCCCTGAATATAATCTGCTCAGCACCTTCCATGACGCCCGCACCGACCGACGCCTGGAATCGATCAAGTATGTTTTGCTTGGCGAAGATCTGCTCAAAAAGAACCTGCTCTATGCCGCCGGCGCCATGGCTGCCGCCGGCCCGACGGGCGCGGCAACCCTCGGAGCGATCAACGCCATGATGATAGGCAACAACCTGGTGACCGTACTTTCCAACAACCCGATATCCGCCCAACCGGTGATCGATGCCGGTGTCGCCTATATCCGCACCCATCCGCAATCGGAAGACTCCTCGGAAGTATACCAGGTCCTCGCGGAGGCCTACGAGGAGCGCGGCATGTTCGACAAGGCGATCAATTTCCACGAGCTGGCCGGCGCGTCCAAGGAAAAAATCGCGGCGCTCAAAGAAAAAATGGCAAAGGCCATGCTCAATGCCGCGACCAAGAGCAAAGGCCGGAGCACCCAGGAGTATTACCTGACCACCATCATCGATGAGTTCCCGGAGAGTCCGGCGGCCGCGGAAGCGACGAAGAAACTTGCGGAGCTGGTCAAGAACGACAATCAGGGGTTGCGTATGAGCAAACAGTTTCTCGTCGAAAACCCCGAGGTCTACGGACCGGCGGGACTCGGCTTGAAGGCGTCCCTTTTCGACGGCAACCCCAGCAATATGGAGCTGGCAGACCGGGGCGTCAATCTCGTCAATGACAATGAGATCCTCGTCCACTACCAAACCCCCTGGGGAATGCGAAGCCAGAGCTATCCCCTAACCAAGCAGACCACGGAGCGATTCTACTCGACCTTACGGCAAAAAAACCACGCGGTGGCATTGGCCGACATCGATCAGCGCGTCAAAGGAAGCGTCGGCGGCATCAGAAACATACCGACACCGATTCTGCAAGGAGTCCGCAGCAAGAGCGCCGACAAGCCGGACACCAATGAGGACAACACTTTTTCATTCATTCGCCAGGCGGATGGCACAGCGCCTTTTCCGCAGGTTCTGGACCACGAACTGCTGAGCGAGAACGAGCACAATCCGGGCAGCAAATACACACTACCACCGATCCAGGGAAGCATCTCCGCCAGCCGCTTCAGCATGACAGGCGGATTACCGACGGGCTTATGGGGCAATCTGGTTGCGATCGGCAACGATTCGAAGAGTCCCTTTGCGGGGCTGCAACTGCCGATTCCCCTCCTGGAGGGTTTTGTCCCCGTCGATTTCATGGTTCAGGGAAGACCCGGCGGTTTCTCCGTCTATCCGAAGATTCAAACGCGCGGCGATAAGGGCGCCGATCCCGAATTGTACAAATAGAAATGGCTCAGGAGTAATCTTGGAAACCCTAAACTCGGTACTCTTGCGATCGCGCCGCCGCTGGGAGTTTCCCCGCCTGCAGCTAAGAAAGGACCTGCTGCGCGGCTCCATCTCCATACTAGCCGGCCTCGCTATTTGGGAAATCTTGACCCGGCTCCTGCTCGAGAACGAACTGCTGATCCCGCCGCCCAGCAGCGTGGCCCGTTCATTTTGGCATTTGACGGTTACCGGAGAGCTCAATAAACATCTCGCCGCGACCCTGCTTGAATTTGTCTATGGTTTTTCCACCGCCTGCGTGGTCGGAGTGGTGCTCGGCTATCTCATGGGGATGTACAAACGCTTCGACGAAATCATGGACCCATGGATCGCCACGCTTTACTCGATCCCGATCATCGCCGTTGTGCCCCTGATCATCATTTGGTTCGGCATCGGCATGATCTCGAAGGTGATCGTCGTGTTCAAGATCACCGCCGTGGCGATTATTCTCAATACCTCCGCCGGAATCAAAAATCTCGACCCCGTCTGGTTAGAGCTGGCCAAGTCGCTGCGCCTGAGCGGCTGGGAAACAACCTACAAAATCCGCCTTCCAGGCGCGCTCCCTTACATCATCACCGGTATGCGGCTCGGTGTCGGCAGAGCGCTCCTCGGAGTAATCGTGGCCGAGCTGATGGCGGCTAACGCCGGCCTGGGTTACCTGCTGCGCGATTCTTCAGAAACTTGGGATAGCCCCAAACTCTTCGTCACGGTCTTGCTGCTTGCCGCCATGGGCTTGCTGAGTTTTAACCTGATCAAGCGCTTCGAACGCAGAATGGCCCCTTGGCGCCAGAGCGCGGAATGGTCCGCCGAGTAGCTCTCGGCGAGTCCCGTACATTTTATCCGGAAGATGAACGAACGCACCGACAAGCTCATTTCAACTTTGCTTAAAGCGGGGTCCATCGCCGGCGGACTGCTGATCTGGCACCTACTCGCCGTTTATGCCATCAACGACACAACTCTGCTGGTGTCGCCCGTGGTAGTGGTGAAAACCGCCTATGAAATGCTCTTCGTCAATGGCGAGCTCTATCCCCACCTGTTCGCCAGTTCCTGGATTTTCTTCTACGGTTTTGGCCTGGCGATTGTCATCGGGGTGCCGCTCGGATTTGTCATGGCGCTTAGCCCGCTGGTGCGAGACTACGTCAATCCCTGGATGACGACGCTCTACACCACGCCGCGTATCGCTTTCGCCCCGGTCTTGCTTCTCTGGCTCGGTATCGGCGGCGGGGCCAAAGTCGCCATCGTGTTTCTGGGTTGTGTTTTTCCAATCCTGATCAACTCCTATTTCGGGATGCGCGCGGTGAATCGCGAGTACGTCGAGCTTGCCCGTTCTTTTCGCCTGACCCCATGGGGCCTGTTTTTAAAGATCTTGCTGCCGGCATCCGTGCCTTTCATTCTCTCCGGGATCCGGCTGGCCATCGGCCGCGGCCTGACCGGCGTGGCCATTGCCGAATGGTTCGGCGCCACGGAGGGATTGGGCTACCTGGTCTTCTTCGCCGGACAAACCCTCAACGTGCCGACCCTGTTCGTCGGGGTCGTGGCGGTGGGGGTGTCGGCGATCATCGGCGTGGGGATCGTTCCCGCGGCGCTCGAGATAGCGGTCGACCTTCACACACAAGCCGTAGCGTCGGCCGAGCCTCATCGCTAGGGA
>DAIRFP010000191.1:0-3552 GCA_036794995.1 Thermodesulfobacteriota bacterium
TCGCACCCGTCGCACCTGGATCTACCGATCACGCGCGGCAATATTATCGGAACTTTCTTTTCCGGCGGCGATATCAGCTCCTTTGCGCTTTCGCGCTGAGCGTATAGCGGTTCTTACTTTGGGAAGATCTTGAGTTTTTCGACGGGCAATCGTACGTAGATCGAGCTGCCTGGTTCCAATTGTCGATCCGTGCCGGCCGTCTTACCGCGGAGTTTTTGTCCACTGGCCAACAGCTGATAAACCGTGATGTCGCCGAGGAAGAGCTGAGAGACGAGCTCAGCGGGAAACTCGTTGATCAATCCGCGCGGCTCCCGCGAAAGAGAGACGTCCTCAGGTCTGATAGCGACGATCACTTCCTTGGCCGTGCCGTTCGGGACTGTGCAATTCACTAGGCCCAGATCGATTTTGACACAATTTTCAGATTGGAGCACGCCTTCAAACTCGTTCATCGAGCCTAAAAATTCTCCCACCTTCCGGTTTAGCGGAAAGTGGTACAGATCTCGGGCATCGCCGATCTGCAAAATTTTCCCCGCACTCATGACGGCTATCCGATCGGCCAAGGCCATCGCTTCAACCTGATCATGAGTCACATAGAGAACCGTGATAGCGAGTTTTTTCGCCAGGCTCCGGATCTCATCTCTAACTTCCTCCCTTAGCCGGGCGTCCAAGTTGCTGAGCGGCTCATCCATAAGAAGAACCTTCGGCTCGACAGCCAGCGCCCGCGCCAATGCCACCCTCTGTTGTTGGCCTCCACTTAGAAAGGGCACTGGCCGATCCGCGAGAGCTGAGAGCTGGACCATCTCGAGAGCACCCATAACGCGATCTCGGACTTTAGTTCGGGGCAACCTTCTCTTCCCGTCGGTTAGAGGGAAAGCCACATTCTCGAACACGGTCATATGGGGCCACACGGCATAGGACTGAAACACCATGCCGATCGCCCGATCCTCCGGAGTGATGAAAATACCCCGCTCTGCCGAGCTGACTATTTCGTCCCCTAAAGCAATCTCTCCCGCTTCCGGCCTTTCCAACCCCGCAACGCATCTTAGCAAGGTGGTTTTGCCGGATCCGCTGAGCCCGAGAAGAACAAAGAACTCCTTCTCCTTCACCTGCAGATCGACTCCGTCCACCGCCCGGACCGCGTCAGCGCCCGATTTGAACGTCTTTCGAAGTGAATGGATTCCGATCACAGCTGCCTCATGGCCAGCCTGAAGTAAATTTCGATCCTATCAATTCCCTCTCCCGTTCATACGGGAGAGCGCGAGGTTGAGGGCAAAATCGCACCACCCTCACCTTGATCCTCTCCCTCCAAGGAGGGCGAGGAAAGTTATTCAGACCGGCCCAAGCATCATTACTCAAAGATTTTCATACCGACCTACGCCGACGACGAAGCTATATGCTGTTGCCGCCGCGCATAAATCCAAAAGGTCGTGACCAGCGGCGACATGACGGTCATCATGATCACGGCGATCGCCGCCGCATCCCCCAACCCACCGCCATGCCATTGCCCCCAAATGTAAGTGGACAGAACCTGGCTCTTAGGCGATGCTAAAAAAACCGCCATCGTAAGCTCCCGGTACGCCGAAAGCGATGTCCATACCCACGCATAGACGAGTGCCGGGCGAATCAAGGGCACGATCACCTTATATAGGATACGAAACGTTGAAACCCCGCCCACCTGGGCCGCCTCCTCCAACTCGCGGTGCACCTGAATCATGCTATTGTTGAGCACCCTGGTTCCGAAACTGATCCAACAAAGAACGTAAACCGCCATAAGCACAAAGATGGTTCCATACAACGGAATCACGTTGGATACGAGCAGCGCAAAGTACGCGATCGCCAAAGCGAAGAGCAGGTTTGGCACCGGATGGGGCAAGAAGGCAATGGCATCTAAGGCAACTCGCCAAGGTAGCCGCGAGCGGGTGACGATCCACGAGATCGCCGAACTCGTCACCACGATAATGGTAGGTACGATCACCATGAGGAGCAGCGTATTCCCGGCGGCTCGCAACAGAGCGCTATCGAAGGCAACCGCGCTGTAACGCTCGAAGGAAGCGGCGGCCAGAGCTTGCCACGAGAGAACCTGAACGTAGGGAAGCAGTGAGACCCAGAAAATGGCGAGCAACGGCAAAACAAACGCCAGCAGAAAGTAAGTTCCGAGCAGCCCCCAACCGAACATCCACCAGCGTCCGAGCGCGACGGGCCGCGACTGATACGATTTTCCAGAAATGATCTGATATCGGTGGCTTTGTTTCAACGCGATGAAATAGGGAATCATCAGAATCAGAGACAGCCCGACCATGATGGTTCCGTAGGCTCCGCTGAGTCCGTAGCGCGGTAGCCCCTCGTTGGGATTGATCATAAAATATACGGCGGTACTGAAAGTAAAAATGTTGTTCGCCATGCCGATCACGCCGGGTACGTCGAAAGCGGCGATGGCAACGGTAAACATCCAGATGATTGCGGAGAGCAAAGCCGGCCAAACTAGCGGTAGCTCGACGCGGACAAGAGTGCGCCATTTATTCACCCCGTGGACACTGGCGGCTTCAACCAGCGCGGGATTCATGCCGCGCAGGGCCGCGGAGATCATCACGTAAGCCAACGGCGCCAAGGTCAAGCCTTGAACGAAGCCGATGCCGCCCAAGGTTGCGACGTTTAATGGAGCGCTCTTCAAGCCAAAAAGCTGCATCAAGAAAATGTTGATCACCCCGATGCGCGGGTGACAGAGAAACACCCAGCCCATCGCCTTCAAAAAAGTGGGAAAGAGGACACCGATGCTCAGCAGGCTCATGGCGAGGGCCTTATAAGGCAGGTCGGTGCGCTCGATGAGCCACGCAAACACGAACCCCAAGGGCACTGAAACGGCAATGGTAACGGCGGCAAAGATCAACGTCGTCACCATGATCCGATAACTGTACGGGTCGGCAAGCAACGACGTGTAGTTGCTAAACGTATAGGGCGACGGCTGCCCCGGCACCCCGGTCCGCAGGCTCATCCAGACAATCGTGAGTAGCAGGCCAACTATCGCCAGGGCGGCTATTCCCGCCACCATCCAGATGGAGGCCTGCGACCAATCGATGGCCGATGGCCTTGATTTCAAAGCTAGAGCGTTACCGGTCAATTTCATGGGCTTGAAACTCCTGGCGATTCATCACACCACCAAATGTGATGCGTCCGAGAGTTCTTACGTCATTTCGGCCTACCCCGGATCATAGTCCGGAGTAGCGCGAGCCGGAATCCAGACGTAAGGGCGGGGTTGAAACCCGCCCCTACCAGATTCCCGCTTTCGCGAGAATGACTCCTGTTGAAAAACCAATTTTTTTCATCAAACTCATGCGTGAGAACAGTGCTTCACTACTTCGGCAGCCTAGCCATCCGCGAGCTTTGTCTTATTTCAGAAGTATTTTGGTCAGCTCGTCCTCCAACGCCGTGTCCTCTCTTTGAAACAGCTCGTTCAGCTCCCGTGGGTCTTGGAGTTTGACCTTGTTATTGCGCGCGTATTTCGCCATCAGGGTTCCGTCGACCAAATAGGATGAACGATAATCATACTTCTCT
>DAIRFP010000191.1:3562-9584 GCA_036794995.1 Thermodesulfobacteriota bacterium
GTCATGAAAGCAACGAACAGTTTCGCCGAGTTTGGACGGGCTGAATTTCGCGGCACCCCCAGCTGATAGTAGGAAGAAGTGGCCGGTGAAGAACCGGGCAGCCCCACCAGCGGCGCGCCTTTCGCTTGCCACTTCCACATCGCCTCCAATGCGCCGCCGGTGCTCGCCATAATGGGAAACTCGCCGCTGACGATGCGCTCCTCTTCGCCCTGGCGCAACCGCCCGCCGGAAAGCGGCGCGAGCTTGCGTGCGTACGCTAAGACTTTCTCTTTCCCCCAACTCCCCGACAATCGAACCAGCCAATGAATGTACGCGGGAATCGCCATTTTGCCGGCCCAAAGTGGGGATAATGCCGGATCGATCAAATCTTCATAGCCCTTCGGCGCCTTGCCTTTTGGAATCGCATTCGAGTTATAGATGATGCCATGAAATGACGCGTAGACGAGTAACGTCTCCTGGGGAAAGATTTCCATTTCTTTGGTTACCCAGGGGAAGACGCCCGACCAGTTGACCTTCTGCAACGCTTTCTCTTTGTGCATCGACGCCATGGTGCCGTCCGAGCCGAGATAGAGATCCGTCGACGATTTCGCGCCGGCTTTTAGCTCGGCCATAACCCGGGCCGCCACCTGGGGAAAGCTTGGCCCCGGAGCCAAGTTCACTGTCGATGTGAGGCCATATCTTTTGTTGAATCCTGCCTCAAGCTCGGCGAACCCTTTCTTCCCGCCAAAAGTCGATGCGCTCGCGATCAGAGTGACTTCGCCTTCCTTTTTGGCGCCGGCCACGAGTTGTTCGAGGGTCTCTTCCGCCGCCACGGCCTGGTAAACACCGACCACAAGCATGTGCAAGCACAACGCAACAATAAGGCTAAGCATTAGAATTCCTCCCTCTAACAACGAAGATGGAGAATCGAGGATTGAAGATCGCGATCCTCTATCTTCCATCCTCGAATAGTTCTTTTTAGCCAAGCGCCGCCACGGCATCCCTGCTGGAATCAAAGGTTATCGATTTGTTTGCAGCCGGATCTCTGATTACCCCATGGGGATCTTTCCCTGCTCGCACCGCGTCGATGGAATCGCGAATCATCTTGCGCAGCATGATAATGCCTTGGTCGGACGACGCTAGATGTTCCTTAGTGCGGTCAGCGATGACCCCCTGGGATTCTTGCGCGACGCGGTCTTGTTCATGCGTATAAAGATTCCACCAGCCGTCCTGAACCCGTTTGTAGACGCCGGGTTCGCTTTTTTTGAATCCCTGCGTCTTGAGCAGCGCGGGTTGAGTCGGCTGTCCGTCTCTATGGGGATAGAAATCGATCCAATAGGTCGTTGTCTTGAAATCATCCGTGGGCACGCGAAAGCGAATCACTTGCCGCGGATTTTCGCCCACGCGAGCGGCCGAATGGCGGATATGTGAAGGGAAAATGAAATGGGAGATTCGTGGTTTCGAGACGCCTTCCACCCACGTCGTTTCCTTGATGCCGAACTTGGTCTGGTCCCAGTTGATCGTCGGCCGCTTCATCGCCATGTTCGGATAGCCGGCGGCATGGAGCGCAATGGAGTGCGCGCCGTCGGCGGAGTTCTCGGCGCGCTGCAGCCAGTTACAAAATTCTTCCCCCCCGCCGACCACGCGGCAGCCGTCCTCTCGAACCAGCAAGTCATAGCCGGGCAGCAACGATGCCGGCTCCGGACCGATGTAGGCGAACACCAGGCCACCCGCTTCCCGGGCAGGATAAGCCGGGTGCTGGATCCGGTCCTTGAAGCTGCTGTCTTCCGGCTCGGCAGGCTGTTCCAAACATTTGCCGCGCCGGTCATAGAGCCAACCGTGGTAGCAGCAGCGAATTCCGTTATCTTCGACCCGCCCGAACTCAAGCGACGTGCCGCGATGAGAGCAGTGAAGGTCCAGGAGCCCCAATTCGCCGCCACCGTCGCGGAAGAGGACAAAGTCCTCGCCGAGGAGCCGCACTTTGATCGGCGCGCCTTTTGATCTCACTTCCTCGCTGAAACCCACCGGCCACCAGTAACGCCGGAGCATCTCACCCGCGGGAGTGGCAGGGCCGACTCTTGTCAGTAGTTCGTTTTCTTCTATTGGCAACATGGAATCTTCCCCCTTCAACAAACCTCCTCGGCCTCCTGCGGAGGGCGAGGATTAGAGGTGAGGGTGGCGCACGCCAACTTGCCCTCACCCTCGCTCTCTCCCGCAGCGGGAGAGGGAAAGAAGGCTTACGACCGGAGTCAAGACGACCTACTCCAGTAAATCTTCGTGCGGGACAAGACGGATCATCTCATTCTGCGCCGGCTCCCTAACTACGCCCAGCGGATCCACCCCCTTCTGCACCGCCTCGATGGATTCCTTGTAGAGACGGCGCAAAAGGACAACACCCCGATCCGTGTAGCCCAGATGTTCCTTGGTCCGGTCATAGATCGGCCCCTGGCTTTCTTGCGCAACCCGATCCTGGTCTCCGCGAGCAAACCAGTTTATCGATTCATCCCATTTGTAGACTCCAGGCTTGCTCTCAACAAGACCTTGCTCAGATTCATCCTTCATGATTTTCGCGACCGGTTTGCCCTTGACGGTGGCGCCAAATTCCACGGTGAAGTGCATCGTGTGAGTGTCGTCGATGGGTACCCGCCAACGCATCACCTCGCCCGCGCTGCTCGCGCGATGCTCCGTTGGGTGACCCTCTTCAACGTTGCCGGTTTTGTTCATGGTCGGCATCACGAAGAAATTTACATGGGCATATCTCTTGCCGTCCGCCACGCGCCGGGTGTAAGTGTTCATAACGCCATATTCGAAAACTTGGGGGTTGATCTCACCGTCTTCCCACGTTGGCGTCGAGGCGGTTCGATGCAGCCAGCGCAAGTGATTTTGATCCACGGAATTTTCGATCATCTGAAAAAAGTTGCAATTTACTGTCCGCGCTCGCCTCGCTCGCACACCGTCTTCCCTCACCAGCACGTCCCAACGCGGCAGAATCGACGCCGGCTCGGGGCCAAGGTAAGCGAAAATCACACCACCCAGCGCTTGAACTTTATACGCCGGATGACGAACGCGCTGTCCGAAGGTGCTGTCAGTAGGCTCGCCGGGCATTTCCAAGACCCGCCCTTCGACATCGTAAAGCCAGCCATGATAGCAGCAGCGCAAACCGCCATCCTCGAGATGACCGAATTCCAGAGAAGTGCCGCGATGCGAACAGCGGAGCGCCAGTAGTCCCAATCGATTTTGCTCGTCGCGAAAGAGCACCAGATCTTCGCCCAAAATCCGTCTGCGCAGCGGCCTTGCCTTCAGTTCATTGACAAACGCAATCGGATGCCAATAGCGCCGCAGCATTTCTCCCGCGGGCGTTCCGGGCCCCACTCGGGTCAACGACTCGTTCTCTTCTTTGGTCAACATTTGGGAGTTATCTCCTCTGCCTAAAGTAGTCCTACCTTCGCGCCCTATGCGCCTCTCACTCTAGGGTTCCAAACGTTCAAGCTGTTCAATCGCCTGGCTCCGTTCAACTCCCCCTCCTTTGTCCTCCCCCGCGGTCGCGGGGGAGGAATGAGATGGGGGTTTGAACGGCTTGAACCGTTTGAACGATTGGAACGGCGATCACTTTCGCGCCAAGACGCCAAGACCGCAAAGGAAGATTCTCTTCTCCTTTCAGGGTTCATCCCGAAGGTGAAGGCAGTCCGCGAACATTCGGACTAGAATCCGCTCTGCAATCGATAGTGGTCCCCGCAAATTTATCTCTGCGCAATTCCTAACTCTCTCTGCGCTTCTCCAAGAATTGAAAGATCCGCCACTTCATTCATTGCGACCTCGCGCTCCACTTTGGTAGCTCTCTTCGCCTCCTCGATCAGAAGCCGGAGCCCGTTTTCGGGTAGGCTCAAGTCATCGCTGAAGGCCTTCAAGACGGATTCATAGGTTGCCGCCGCCATCTCTCTGTCGATCTTCATCCACTCGGTCATGATTTGAATCGTTCCCTCACGATTCTGAATGAAGTAGCGGTTACTCTTGATCCCCGCCTTGATCACACGCTTGATCTCATCCGGTCTCTCTTTGATCTTTTTCACACTTGCTATTAGACCGCTAACGGGGAAACTGAACAGTTCGTGGGCTCGCGCGAGAACAACAAAGCCAAACTTCTTGCCCAGAAAGTCGGTCGGCGGAGAGCCCAAAGTGGCCGCCGTTAATCCCTGCTTCATAGCGGCAAAGCGAGATTCCATCGGACCCGTGGCCAGGAGCTTTATCTCCTTGTCAGGATCAATACCAAAATGCTTGACCATCAACCTGGCTGCGGATTCAAGGGCGCCACCGAAAGCGTTGATCCCAAGTGTCTTGCCTCGAAGCTCTTGAACCGACTTGAACTCGGGCCGGGCGATAAGCGCAATGGTTGCACCCGGCACGTAACTGCCTACGATTTTAACTGGAACTCCTCGAATTGCCGCCGCGACCCCAGGAAAGAGCACTGTGTAATAATCGATTTCTCCTCCAACCAATGCCTGGAAAGCAATAGCCGGATTTATCCTAATGAACTCGGGTTGAAAGCCTTCGTCTTGAAAGAAGCCCCTCTTTTGTCCCACAGCGAGAGAAACAAAAGGCGCGGCGAGGTCTGGAAACCCGATCCTGATCTTGTCTGCTGCATGGACCGAGGTGGGCAAGACAAAGATACTGAGCAAAGCTCCAAGAATCTTAAGCATGGAACACCTCCCATGACTCTGTTCAAGGTTCCAGGTTCAAGGTGTGGAGCGGGGACGTTGAACATTGAACTTTGAACGTTTGAACGTGGCCTTATCTATCCCAACGCGCCGATCTCCTGCATGCTGGCATCGAAAGTTATATTTTCATTTTGGCTCGCGTCTCGGATGATCCAGATGGGATCTTTGTCCTGGCGAACGGCGTCGATGGATTCTTTGATCATGCTGCGCAGCATGATGACGCCCTGGTCCGACGCCCCAAGATGTTCTTTGGTCCGGTCATAGATGCGCCCCTGACTCTCCTGGGCTACGCGATCCTGGTCATGGGACGCGATACCCCACCAGCCATCTTCGACGCGCGTATAGACGCCCGGTTGGTCGTTTTCAAAGCCCAAAGTTCTCATGACAAAAGGCTTCGCACTTTCTTCTTGATTATAAGGATAGAATCTCAGCCAGAAAGTCATCGTGTTCGTGTCGTCCATGGGAACGCGGAAGCGAATCGCATGGTCAGGAATACGGCCGCGCCGTGCCGTGGTGTGCCGCGTGTGGGATGGAAAAACCCAGTGCGAAAGCTTAGGTTTTGTCACGCCCGGCACGTGCATCGAGATCTTTGCACCGTAGTGGGTTCTCTGCCAGCCGATCACCGGCCGTTTCAAGGCCATGTGAGGGTACTCGGGGGCATGAAGCGCAACGAGATGGGTCTGATCGACCGAATTCTCGGCTCTCTGTAGCCAATTACAATAATCATGGCCGGCACCAACCTCCCGCTCACCGTCCTCCCTGAGAAACAGGTCGTACCTCGGGAGTAAAGGTGCGGGCTCCGGCCCTACATAGGCGAAGATGAATCCGCCGATCTCCTGGGCCTTGTATGCCGGATGTTGGACGCGGTTCTTGAAAGTAGCGTCTTCAGGTTCCGCCGGCTGATCCAGACATTGCCCGTCTACGTCGTAGAGCCAGCCATGATAACAACAGCGGATGCCAGTGTCCTCGACTCGGCCAAACTCCAGGGAAGTTCCGCGGTGCGAACAGTGGAGACCCAAGATGCCTAGCCTGCCATTTCCGTCACGAAAAAGAACCAAATCTTCACCGAGCAATCTAACTTTGTTCGGACGTCCCCTCGGTGTGACCGACTCGGTAAAACCCACCGGCCACCAGTAACGTCGAAGCATCTCCCCCACCGGGGTTCCAGGCCCCACGCGCGTCAACAGTTCGTTCTCTTCCTTGGACAACATGGGAGCTATCCCCTCTCTCTAAACGTGGCGCCTGGCCCATTGCTCTGCGTTCAAATGTTCAAGTTCAATGTTCAACGTCCCCGCTCCACACCTTGAACTTTGAACCTGGAACCTTGA
>DAIRFP010000192.1:0-3261 GCA_036794995.1 Thermodesulfobacteriota bacterium
CGGGCTGCACGTCCGTGGGTGAGCGGCTGATGATGCCGAGCACCTCGGAGGTTGCTGTCTGATGCTCCAGGGCCTCGCGCAATTCGGCATTGCGCTCCTGCAGTTCCTTGAACAGCCGGACATTTTCGATCGCGATAACCGCCTGGTCGGCGAAGGTCTCCAGTAATTTAATCTGTTTTTCTGAGAACGGGCGCACCTCGAGGCGGCGAATTAAAATAGCCCCGATCGGAATTCCCTCTCGCAGCAATGGGGTGCCAAGTACCGTGCGAACGCCGATACTTCTGGCGAAAGGAGCTGCGAGATCGTCCTCTGACTCTGCTGCAACGTCATGTATATGAATGGTTTGCCGATCAATGATCGCTCGACCCGGAACCCGACCGCGCATGAGGGGTATAAGTTCATTCGTCTCGGGGACAGGAATTGACCCATGTGAAGCCGCGTGCCGATACCGATTCCCTTCAACGCGAACAATCTGGGCGTCGGCTGCCTCACAGAGTCGGGCCGCATTTGCCACCACGGCATCGAGCACCGGCTGGATGTCGGTCGGCGAGCTGGCAATGACGCCAAGGATTTCACTCGTTGCGGTTTGCTGCTCCAGCGCCTCCTTGAGCTCTTGGAAAAGCCGCGCGTTCTCGATGGCAATGACGGCTTGATCGGCGAAGGTTTCGAGCAGTTTGATCTGTTTGTCCGAGAAGCGTTGAACCTCCATGCGGCGGACAATAATAACTCCGATGGGAACACCCCTGCTCAGTAAGGGCGTCGCAAGGACTGTCCGACTTCCGCTACGTCTTTGGATCTCTGCGACCTCTGGGTACTCAGTCCCGATCTCCGACAAAACATCGTCGGCATGAACCGTCTGCCGGTCGACAATCGCCCGCCCGGACGGGAGCTCGCGAGTGAGAGGTATTGGCCGAATTTCACCTACTGGCACAGGACCAAAATGGGCTGCCCGGAACAACAAATCACCATCGACACGCTGGATAACAGCGTCGTAGGACTCACAAAGTCGCGCGGCGCTCTCCGCAATAGTGTCCAGCATGGGCTGGATGTCCGTCGGCGAGCTCGCAATGACGCGTAATATTTCACTCGTCGCGGTCTGCTGTTCCAGTGCCTCCGTCAAGTCGCGGTTGCGCGCCTGCTGCTCGTAAATCAGCCGAGCATTTTCGATGGCGATGACCGCCTGGTCGGCGAACGTTTCGAGCAGTTTGATCTGGGGCTCGGTGAAAGGCCGCACTTCAAGCCTACGGATTAGAATCACGCCGATGGGACCCCCGTCCTGCAGGAAGGGAACCGCCAGAGTTGTACGATGACCGATCTTTTGCTGGTAACCTTTGACTTCCGGATACTCAGCATCGATGTCTGCCGCGAGGTCATGAACGTGAACGGCTTGCCGGTCGACCATCGCTCGCCCAGCCGGAGATCGGCGATTCAGAGGCGTACGCTCCATCGCCAACAACGGGCCGTAGGAGGCTACACGGGTTATAATGTTACTTTCCAGACGAAAAATCTGAGCGTCATAAGAGTCGCAGAGTCGAGCCGTACTCTCCGCAATGGCATCCAATACGGGTTGGAGACCTGCGGGGGAAGTGCGGATCATCCGCAAAATTTCACTCGCGGTCCTCTGTTGCTCCAAAGCATCGGCAAGCTCACGTTGCAATAACTCGATCTTTTGAGTTGGGCTTGGACGGAACTTCGCCTCCGTCGATGGCCGGGCCTTTGCCTTGGTTTTTTTTGCAGTTTTTTTGGGGGGAGTCGCCATAGAAAGATGTCTCAGATCGACTGAGCCGACTTTTACGCCAGTTGCCTATCAACCGTCAAGAAATGACGTATAAGCCGCGAGAAAATCATCGACCGACGGCCTGGTCAGTCATGCATCCAATGTCTTTCGCGTTTGGCTAAAGGAGGGAGTTCAGTCCAAAAACTCAGATCGAAAGTATTTCTTCTTTTCGACAATTCCAGGAGCTGTCCCGTGAATCACCTGCGAAAGTCTTTCGCCTTTAGTTCAATGGGCGTGCCATGAGGGGTTCGGTGCGCCGCGCGATCCCAGGCGTCATAATGCTGCGCAAGCACCTGTGAGGTCGTCACGCCCTTTTCTGAGACAATGCGCTCTAGAGTCGCAAGCCAATGGCGATAGTAGGTCTCTCCTGTGTCAGGATCGCCGGCCGCCTGTGCCTTCTTGATCTCCTCGCCAAGTTTCACGGACCATTCACTCCAGGCGAACAGACCTCTATCGTGCAGCGCCAGCGCCATCGCAAACGCATGGGCTTCCCAGGGCTCGCGGAAGACCGGGCCGTTCCGGTCTCGCGGAATGCTGGGAATAGCCGCTGTCGCGCGCCGGCCAGCCTCCGGGTCAATGGACGATCTTTCAGACATGTTCCAGATAAGGCTCGAAGGCTTCGATGGAGACTTTTACCGTCGGGTCCGCCTCAGCTCCCCAAAGCTCTTGGGCGTCGAAGCGCACCGTGTAGAGCCATTGCGGATCCTCCCCTTTGCCGGCGACCACGGAGTCCGGAAACACGTGAGCCCCATGTAGTCGCTCGACAACGCCCACGTGCCCGCGCGCATAGCGCGGAAGGCGCGTATGCGTCTTTGGATGAATGTTTTTCGCCCGCACCCGGTCGCCAATCTTGAACCGTGCAGGCGCTGGCGCCGGTCGACCATACGAGCCACGCCGCGTGACACGCTCCACTTCGACCAGCGTAAACGGGCCGTGTTTCTTGCCGGGACGCAGGGCGTGGCCAGCCACGATCTCGTCGACGTCGATCAGGCCTCGCTCGATGAGCAGGTTTTGATTACGCAGAAACCACTTCTCGTAGTAGGAGCGGGTCAAATAGATCGCCGGCGCCAATGACTCAATCGCATAACGGCTGGTATCGATGGTCCACGCGCGGAATACGCCGATGGCCCGGCTCATCGCCAGTACACGCCCCTCCCAGCGATGATGAAAAACCGGCTCGTTCGGCTCGGGAACAACCTTACCGAAGCCATCCATTCCGCCCATATCGTGCACGCCGTCCATCAGGCCACCTCGCTTGGCTTTTTCGGGAGGCCAGTGCCGATCATGCTGTCACGCGTTACCAGCGTCGCGAGCTGGGCCTCGCTCCAGCCGTCGGTTTCGGCCGGACGCATCGGCACCACGATGAAGCGTGTCTCGGCGGTTGAATCCCATACTCGGATATCAGTATTAGCGGGGAGCACAACACCGAAATCGGCAAGCACCGCCCGGGGCTCTTTCACGGCCCGCGAGCGATAGGCGAAGGA
>DAIRFP010000192.1:3271-9573 GCA_036794995.1 Thermodesulfobacteriota bacterium
GAAGGACTTGTACCAGACCGGCGGCAGGCCGAGCACATCCGTCGGATAACACGAGCACAACGTGCACACGACCATGTTGTGCACTTGCGGTGTGTTCTCGACAGCCACGAGATGCTCGCCGACACGGCCTACCTGGGCGAGCGTGCTGACTGCCTTGGTCGCATCTTCGAGGAGCAACTGCCGGAATGACGGATCGCTCCACGCCTTGGCTATGACCTGCGCGCCGATATGCGGACCGATCTTGGTCTCGTAAAGCTCAACGATGCGATCGAGCGCGGCCGTTTCGACGTAACCCTTCTCGACCAATATTGTTTCGAGCGCACGCACCCGCAACTCCATCTCGGAAAGATCTGAGCCCTCATTGTGATCGTGATCGTGTTCAGCCATAGGCAAAATATAGCCGACCAAACTCGCACCGTCTACAGCCGGCCGCTGCGACAGCGACAGCTCTCCTGCTGTAAGAGGTTAGCGCCGAATGAAGGTCACGGCCGCAGGCTCCAGAAAAAGGAACAGAGGAAGAGGATATAGCGATTTCAATTGCTTTTCACCCCCGACTTTTCTATAAGACCGGAACCATGAAAATCATGCGGGTCTACACTGGAGCGGACGGCCAATCTCATTTCGACGAGATCGACGTCGAGATCGAAAAACTCCAGCCGGTCGAAGGGATCGTCTTCCGCCATGTCGCTTCTGACTATGTCAACAACTGGCATACCGCACCGCGACGGCAATATGTCATCAACCTCTCAGGCGAGAGTGAAGTTGAAGTCGGCGACGGAACCAAGCGAAGATTGGGCCCCGGCGAGATTTATCTGGCCGACGATACCACCGGTCAGGGGCATATCTCACGGGCGGTCGGTAACCAGCCGCGGATCTTTGTGTCGATCCCACTGAAATAAAGCAACGGCCGTCATCGTTGAGCAACGCCGCTGGTGATACGTCGATGAAGCTCGGGCTCCGCCTCATCCAAAAAGTCTTGTCGAAACCTTCATGCGCACACTCGCAACACGACTATTAAAAACGGCGCGCTGGAAAAGCGAACCGGAATTTACAAGGCTGCTGCGATGAGCCACCCGGGTCAGCGCTTCGCGCCGTCCCAGCCATGGGTCGAGATGTCGAAGACGATGCCGTTTGGATCGCGGAACTTGTGTTCCGCGTTCGCCGGCACGTGCGCCGAAGGGCCCTGATGAAATTTACCTCCACGCGCTTCGATGGATTGCTTCATGGTTTCGATATCGTCCACCCAGATGCCGAAATGGTGTAGTCCGATGAAGTCTTTACCGCGCTCATCTCCGGCATCTTCTTGAGTCTCGAATTGGAGCAGCGTGATGTTCATCACTCCGTCCGACATCGCGTCGCCACCCGCGACTGCGAGACACGCTCGAACCCGAAGGTTTCCTCGTAAAACTGCGCCGCTTTTTCCTTGTCCGGCACCGAGATCGCAATATGCCGCAGCTTACCTTGTGCCATGGAACCCCTCCTAAATGTCGTAACCGGCGGGCGGTTAATAGCAACTCATTTTTGCTCCAGCGGCGCCGCGCCCGGCCAACGGCCCACATCGACGATGATGCCCTCGGGACCCTTAAACTTTTCTTCATAGGGCGATCGCGTATTCTCCTTCGTCGCCCCGGCCGCCTCCGCCCGGAGGATCTGTTCCTGATCGTCCTCGGCGGAAAAACCGATATGATCGAGACCCGCTCGACGGCTCCGATTCGCCGCCAGCGGGAGAATCGAAATATTTACCGAACCGTCGGTCAAATCGACGGCGCCGTCTTTACGCTTTTGAACCATCGACAAGCCCATCGCGTCGACGAAGAATTTCGCCATCGCATCGACGTCCTCGGCGCGGTAGGAGATATGTCTTATTTTAGCCATCATTTGCCTCCTCGGTCGGTTTGGCCGGCAGTCAGGGTACAGGCTTAGATAAAATATTCCGTCGCGCCACCGATACACCAGCCCGCCCGGCCAACCAAACTTGCGGCCTATTTGCTATCACAGCTGGCATGGTCTGGCATAAAAGACGCACCGATCAAGGCTGGCAGCTTGTTTTCGACATCGTCTCGTTCAAAATCAATCGACTAGCGTCACCTGATCACCGACACGAATATCCCCGCCGCCTCGACTCGGCAACATGGCCACCGCAAAGGTCGGCGTTTCCTGGCCCATCTTCTGAGTCAGGGTGGTGAGAATCGGCAGATCGCGTTCGCCTGTCGTTGGATTCGCATGCGTGGCTAGGCACCTGGTTTTTGGTTTGACCACGTCAAACTCCACAGCGCCTATGAGGAGCCTACGACGTACCCAACGTTGCTCTTCCCAGGCGGCTAGACCCTCAACGGCGATATTCGACCGAAAGCGCAATTCGCTGACCTGGTTACCAACGGCAGCTTCAAGTGCGCGAAGGCTTTCTCGACCGTGCAGTGTGACTCGACCGGGCTCTTCGTCGTGGTAGCGTGGTGAATGGCCGTCGCCGATGATACGTAGAGGCAACCGCTCCGGGTGGTTCGTAAGCGGATTCTCATCCAGTGTGAGAACGTACGCCGCCAAGGCTTCGCCTATGTGCCGTCTACCGTCCGGAGTCAGCACTTCATCGGCCAATACCGACGTGCCTGAGGTTATCCGCAGCCGAAATTCTTTTTCATCGAAGGTAACTCTTAGACAGGCCAATCCGGGCGTGTTTATCAGGGCCACCATGCCGTGTTTTCTGCTCCACGCATCGTCGCGTGCTTCCGTATCCGCAAACCTTACGCCGAGAACTCGATCACCGGCGATTCTCCCCTCGGCGAGCACCGTCAACGTGTCGCACTCTTCAGGCGTGAAACCCTTTACTGGATAGCGGTATAAAGCAGCAACATGCGCCATTCGCGCCTCCTTTACTCGCCGTGCCACGAGAGCTGGCTTACTGCATGACTGTTTGTCTTATTTGGTCCCCTACCCCAGCAAGCACCTCACCGGGAACCTCACGGCCGTTGGGCCCTTTTAAACGATTTAACTTGGACTATTGTCAAAATTTCATCAGGTCTTTGGCGACCAGCACCTGGCCGGAAAAGTGTTTCTTCACCTCCTCGGCCCACGGCGTGTAATCGTCAGAACCGAACCTCTGGGTCAGGTGCGACAGCACCACGGTCTTGACCTTGGCGCGTGCGGCCATTTCTCCAATGATCTCCAGGTTCATGTGACCTTGGGTGGCCTGCCGCATGATGCCCTCCTGCTCCGCAGGGGTCATGGCTTGCCAGCGACCGTCCTTCATCATCGCTTGCTTGCGATCCTCACACGAAGACGTTTCGGTGACGAGTAGATCGGCGCCTTTCGCAAGTTCAGTGACGGCATCGCTGCTGCCGGTATCCCCGGTAAACACAATCACGCGATCGGGCGTCTCAAAACGATAGGAATAGGACTTATGCTTGCCGGCCGCCGGGCCTTTATGGAAAGCAAAATGGCTGTTTTCAACGGCCGTCACCTTGATGTTAGCGTCCTGGTAAATCGCTCCGATGCCAACATCATGACCGAAGAACACCTGGGCTATCGGCACCGTGCGACCTCCGTCGGCGATCCTGATCTCGGCACTGATGGTGTAATACTGCACAGCGGCCTTGACCAACTCTTCGGTCCTGGGCGGGCCATAGACGTGGATCGGCTTCGTGCGTTGGCGATCCCACGCCACCGACATCAGCGTACCAAGGCCCGCCGTGTGATCGTCATGATGATGCGTGATAAAAATCGTTCCGATCTCTCGGACATCGATACCAGCCTGCGCAATACGGCGCGCAACGCCGTCGCCGGCATCAACCACATAGTGCGCGCCGTTGACGGTCAGGAGATTGGACGATTGCGCCCGGCCGCGTCGCGGCACCGGACCCGCTGTGCCGAGCGTGATAAGGCGTGTGCCTGCGTTCATGTCGTGGCGCTCCTTTACACTATGCTTTCGGGCATTAACGCTTACGTTATTGATGTTAGCCAGCCCTTCATGTAATCAGTGCCTCAGATTCTTGCTGAGAATAAAATCATGCTTATCTATTTGCCTCGCGGTTGCGGTAATAGTACGCATCCTCCGGTAGCGCCTTGAGGCTGATAAGATCGCCTTTTTTTATCGCGCCGCTTTCGATGATCTCTGCTACAAGGCCGCCACGATCGCTAAACGCGTCTAAAAACTTTTGTGTCTTGCCGGAGAGACGGCTAGGCCGCAGACATGGATCACAGTAGTACTGTCCGCGGAAACGCCCCTTCCCAATCTGAAACTCGCGGCCAATGAGCCACATCAGTTCGACGCCCCCGGTCACAATATTGCGGCGGCTCTCGGCATATTCAAAGCCAGTATTGTGAAAGAAAATGGAATTAATGAGAGTCACTTGCCGCCTCCCCTGCCGTTTTCGGTTGAAACTACCCTCACCCGTCGAGTAACGGTCTCCCCCGAGACCGGCGCCGGCAATGGCTTCCGCTATTTCCACCTCTTCCATTTTCCCGCCGGCAATGGGCGAGATAAATATTGCAACGACATTTCCGTTTACCATGATGCCCCCTCACCGGTCATTACGATAAATTCCTTCTTGCCGCTCTCATAGAGCGCCGCCTGTGGCTTTGGCTCTGGCGATCTCCTCGGGACTATATCTATACGCTCGGAAGACGCGATTGTTTAGCCCGTTTGGCCCTTCGTTGAAATACGGGTTGACGTACTCCCAAACCAATTCGCCTTCAGTGGTCACCTCGAACAAACGCCCGAAGTCGGCCTCGCAGATTAGAGTGTTGCCGTTCGGTAATCGCTGTGCGTTTGACATACGGGGGCTGAAAAATTCATACTCGCGCCGCTCCTGGTACTTCCAAACGATCTGTTTGGTCGCCAATTCGACTTCGATTACCCGCGAGAACGGCATGGGATGGTCTAAGCGATGTGGGCCATTATCGAAGAGCAAAAGGTTGCCATTGGCGAGAGGCGTCGGCGCATGCTGGCCGGATAAAGGAGGCGCTCCGAGCTTCCAGATAATTTTCTCGGTTTTACGGTCGATGATGATAACCGTCGAAATATGACGAAAGCTCACAACGATGTCTCCGTTCGGTAGCTCCGCAAGACCGTTGGCATGTGTCCAGGCATCGCGTGGATCTTGCACCGCTGTGATGCGATCTGTCCCCGGATCGAGGTGCTCCCACGTGCGCCATTCCCATACAATTTGTCCGTTTGTAGTCATCTCGACGAGATAATCTGCATGTCCCTCGCCGTTATGTTCGGTACCGGGCAACCCGCCCTGGATCTTGGGGACGAGATCGCGAGGCAGCGGAGCGAGACATATCAACAAGACGTTGCCATTCCTCAACCTTATCCCATCGTGGTGATGGTCTGGATGGCGCACTTCCCAAAGCACGCGGCCGTTCCAGTCAGCTTCCAATGCCACACCGCCTTTCCAAGGCTTACTGCTGATGTAGCGTGTCGAGTCCTCGAATGTTTTGCCGTTATAGAAGTAGGTGCCTCTTTCCGTGAGATAGCCATAGTTGCCCGGCGGATAGGGCATCTGCCAAGTATGGGCGACCTCACCATCGAGGTCGATCAGGTAAACCTTGCCATCGCCGCTTAGCGGCGCGAACAGCGTAAAGCCCGCGAAGGCTCGGTCGCGATCACATGCACGTACTCCAATACCCGAACGTTTAACTTTATTTTTTTCCACGGATGGCATAAGTCCCTAGCTCCTGTCTTCCTCTGTTCCAAGTTGCTCTTATAGCTATCGGCGATGGCGATTCCGTTTCGGAACTACACCGCTAACTACGCTTCGTATATGCCCACCCTGGGCTCACTTCGGCGGTGGCCATCGACTCCTCCATTTCGTTATGTGTGTCCCACGCGCTGCGAACATGGATCTCAGCTCACGTGCGCGGCGAGAACGACAGTGCCGCCTCGGTCGCGCGGAACGGCGCCGGGACGTAATCGAAACCTTCCTGCGACGCTTGCACGAGCAGGAAGATCGTTTCGTCTGTCTTGCTCGGATTCGATAATTCGTGCCGCACACCAGGCGGCATTCTACAAAAAGCGCCGGGCTTGAGCACGAACACGCCATTGCCGTGCTGGCCTTCATAGCGGATTTCGAGATTTCCCTGCACGCCGACGAAAAGATCATAAACCCGCGCGTGTAGGTGCGTCGGAACTCCGCTGCCGGGCTGGACGCGATACACCGCCGTCTGCACCGGCCCATCCTCGTGCAACACACCTTTCTCGCAGCCCGGCCGGCGCTCCTCGAGCACGATGTTCGTGATGTCGTCGAAAGTGATGACGGGTTTTTGGCTCATGGACGTTTCCTTTCGTTGTTAGCGCCTCAGCC
>DAIRFP010000193.1:0-9568 GCA_036794995.1 Thermodesulfobacteriota bacterium
AATTTGAGGCATATTACCGATATGGCCGATGGCTGGCAAGGGAAATCTCTAAAGGTGAAATCTCTAAAGGATAGGGGCAAAGGGATAAAGGATAAATTGAGGGATGGACGAATTACAGGATAAGGCAAATCGTGATTGTGTGTCGGAGAAATGCCGTGTTCGTGATACTTATAAGGATAAAGGCAAAGGGATAAATTAAGGGCAAAGGGTAAAAGGATTAAGGATAAATAGGGGGATAAACCTATTCAGGGTTTCGGAGGTTTGGACTTGGCTTTGGTGTTTCTTACGATGCTGACGAATATCCCTTTCAACTCACCGGTTTCTCGCTTCAGCGCACGTAATCTTTCCTCTGGGTAAAATCCTGACTCGGCGAGTAGTTCCAGCCAATATTCGCTTTCTTCCAGTTCCTGCAGAGATCCCTCGATCTTGCTGATGAAGTCCGCGGTCGATTTACCCCGCGTCGCCTCGCGGTATTGCGCTCCGACCGACGTGCCCGACCGGAATAATTGCCTTCCCAGGATCTCACGTTTCGAGAATTCCCGAAACGTCGAAATGACTGACCGCGTATATAAGACTTCTTGGATGTCGCGACTTTGAGACTAGAAGGAAGATGAGAGCCAGGCTCGCATGGGTGTGAACGGGGACAGAGATTTGATGCCGGTTAATTCCAAAGTTTCTTTGAGGCGATGGCCGCGCCCTCTGCCAGCGACTTGAGCTTGGCCCATGCGATGCGCGGGTCGATTGTCGGCTCCGCGCGCACGAAGGTGCCGAAGCCGCAGTCTGTGCCCGCGATGACGTGCTCGCGGCCCACGACCTCTGCGTAGCGGACAATGCGCTGCGCTACAAGCTCCGGGTGCTCTACGAAATTGGTCGTGGAGTCAATGACACCTGGAATGATGGCCAAGCCATCAGGGAGATGAAACTCCTTGAAGACAACCCACTCATGCTCGTGTCTTGGGTTGGCGGCCTCAAAGGAGAGAGCGCCGACTTTGGCCTTTAGCGCTACGTCGATGATTTCCGTGAGCGGGATATCCAGGTGGTGCGGACCTTCGTAGTTGCCCCAGCACATGTGCAGGCGCGCCCGATCAGCCGGAATGTCCCGCAAGGCGTGATTAAGGGCCGCCACGTGAAGCTCGGCGATCTTCTTGAACTCCTTTGTGCTCAGGTCGGAAAACCGGTTGTGGCGGCTCATGCACAAGTCGGGGCAGTCCACCTGAAGCACGAAGCCGGCACGGTGGATTGCGTCGTATTCCTGTTTCAAGGCGTCCGCCAGGGCGTATAAATACTTTTCCTCGCTCCCGTAGTATTGGTCTTTCATGAAGTGCGGCACCACGCCCGGCGAGGCGGCGGTCATGAATACCTCTTCGGCTTCGACTCCTTGGACAGCGGCCTGCAGGTTTTCAATGTCCTTGCGCACGGCGTCCCGATCCTGCCAAGCGATGGGGCCGGTGCACGCGGGTCGCTTGGGGGCGACTCTTCCCGTGCGCCGGGCGGTGTACTCCGGGAAGTCCTTGGCTTCACCTGAGACGGCGGCAGCCGTACTTTCACCCTCAAAGCCGGTTAGGCGGTCTTTCATGTAAGTGGAGTAACCGGGCTTGCCCTGCTCGCCGTCATTGAGGACGGTGACTCCGACCTCGGCCTGCCTCTGCACCACCTCGGCGACTGCGGAGCGGACACGCATGGCAAGGGCGTCTTCATCCACCGGCTGCTGCTTCTCCTTGCGCAGCACCATGTGTACGAGGTCCGTGGGACGGGGCAGGCTCCCGGTGTGCGTGGTGAGGATGTGATTAGTGCTGCGCTTCATAGCTTTCCTCCATCGATCATCACGGCTGACTCAGCCCATCAGCCTGCCGCCCAGTTCGAGAAGGAGCGTATCGTTGCCGCGTGCGGCGATGAGCGACAACCCGAGCGGGCAACCGTCGAGCTCCGCCAGCGGCAGCGACACTTGCGGCAGCCGCGCCAAGCCGGCGATGCACAGGATAGGCAACGCTCGGGCGCGCAGGTCGTCGAGCACTTTTGGCGGTGAGTTACGGAGCAACGCGATGCCGGGCGCAGACGGGAGCACGAGCACAGTTCCTCCCCCAAGCATTTCCGCCATGCGGCGAGCGATCTCCTCGCGCCGTGTCCGGGCGCGCGTGATATCTTCGGGACCCACCGTCGGCGCCCAGGCAAAGCGTTCCTTCACCCCCGGGCCGAGCGCAGGCTTTTCCCGCGTAATCCACTCGCTGTGGCAAGCCCATGCTTCTGCGCCCTGCAGGAAGCGGAAATAATCGATCCATCGCGTGAGCGGCTCGTCACCTACCGTCACAGGCTCGGGCATCCCGATCAGCGCTGCGACCTTGTTGAGCGCGGACCGGAGCGCATGGCCAACCGTTTCTCCGGCGACTTCGAATGCGTCCTGGGCGATGAGCAAGCGCGCGGGAGGCGGCGCGGGCGCATCGTCGCAGAGCAAGGTGCGTCCCACGCGCTCGAAGACCCCGGCGTCGCGCGCAAACCAGCCACAGGTATCGAAGCTCGGCGCCAGCGGGCACACGCCATCGAGGGGAATGCGCCCATGCGTGGGTCGCATGCCGAGGATCCCGCAGAAGCTCGCCGGCAGGCGCACCGAGCCGCCGGTGTCGCTGCCGACGGCAAAGTCCACCACGCCGGCGGCGACGGCAGAAGCCGACCCGCTGGACGAGCCGCCGGTAATGCGCCCCGGCGCGCTCACGTTCAACGGCGCGCCGTAGTGCGCATTCTCGCCCGTCAGGCTCCAGGTCAATTCGTCGGTGTGGGTCTTGCCGACGAGATGCGCCCCCGCGTCGAGCAGCCGCTGTACGACGGGCGCCGTCTGCGCCGCGGGGCCGTGGGTGCGTAGCCAGTCGGGGCTGCCGAAGCCGGTCCTGTGGCCCGCCACGTCGTAGATGTCCTTGACCGCGAACGTGAGCCCCATGAGCGGCCCGCGCGACGCGCCCTTCATCTCGACGTGGGTATGGCGGCAGAAGGCTCCGAGCCGGTCGTTGGCGACGATCTCGTTCACTGAATTAATGGAACGCAGATAAACACAGATAGTTCAACCCGGAAGCGCGATTAGCGGGGACTTTAATCCGCAGGTTCAGGCCTGAATCTGAATTCTACAGATTATGCCGCCCTATTTGTGTTTCTGAACCAGCTACAAGATTGCTGTTTGCCGCCATAATTCCGCTCAGATTTGAAGCCTGGCTTTGTGTTTCGTCAACCACTTCGTTAGCCGTGCGATGCCTTCTTCGAGATAGATTTTTGGTGCCCAGCCGAGATCCTTTTTTGCCAGAGAAATATCCAGCGGATTACGCATGCGATGGGGAGCGACTTCGGCGGCGTTGGGATGCTGGCCGATTTCGAATTTCAGGTCCGGCAGGGCCTTGCGAATTGCCTGTACTAGATCTTCGTTGATGTAAGCTTTATCGAGGCCGATGTTGTAGGCTCGGCTGAGTGGTTTGTCTGCAAAAAGCGCGCGACGGATCGCATCGACGACATCGTCTATATAGATGAGGTCATCCAGGGGACGCGTAAGAAACGGCCGGCAGGGTTGGCCGAGGATGCCTTTTTTCAGTTCTAAGGGAATGCTGCGGTAGAGGCCGGGGCCGTAAACCGAAGAGTATCTAAGTGCGACGAAGCCGACGCCGTGTTTTTCCTTGTAAAAGTCGCCCATCCATTCCGAAACGGTTTTCGCGGCGCGATAGAAATAGGTCGGGTAAATCGTCACCGCGTCTTCTTCTTTGACCAGGCTGCCTTCCGGTTTTTTCAGTTGGCCGTAAATCGAGGCCGAGCTTGAATACACAACCCGCTCTATCTTGAGCGCCTTTGCCGCCTCGAGGATGTTGGTCATCGCGTGATAGCAGTAATTGAGCACTGTTGGCGTTTCGTCGCGCGGTGGATGGGCGGCGTGAAAGATATGGGTGGGCCGTTCTCTCTCGCAGAGCGCGCGGAACGCCGCACCATCCGTCACGTTCATGATCTGACTGGACGTCTTGATTCCGAGCAACGAAAGGTCTGGCGAACGCGGCACGACGTCCACGGGAATGACTTTGTGATCCAGAGATTCGAGGAGCAAAGTTGTATGAGAACCGATAAAGCCGTTAGCTCCGGTCACTAGTATAGTTGCCATTGAACCTCCAAAGTTATGCTCCGCTCACGCGCCGTTAACGCAAGCGCGAATCTCGTCCTCGCTGAGCGCTCTTCGCTTTGCCGCCAGCTCCTGTTCGAGACGGTCCCATATCTGCCCAAGGTCTTCCTCGGGAACGGTCAAGCCGATTTCCCGAAGACGGATCCTGAGGGTGTTGATTCCGGATTTCAAATCCAGATGACTGCGTCTCTGATTGCCGACGAGATCCGGTCTTACGGGCGCGAACAACAATGGATCGGCTGCCAAAAGAAAGCTGTGGGTATCGCTCGCGTCGCTGAAAGCGTAATCGCCAACCAGCGGTTTGTCTTTCGGAGTCGACCAGCCTGACAACTCCTCGAAAAGCTTCGAGAGGCGAGTGAGTTGACTCAGGTCGATTCCGGTGGTGACTCCATAGAGGGATTCGATGGCGACGACGACCTCGGCCATGGTGGCATTGCCCGACCTGGCGCCTGCGCCATTGATGGTGACGTCTACCTGCGAGGCACCCGCCTCCACGCCGGCTAAAGCGTTGGCGGTGGCAAGTCCCAGGTCGTTGTGCGTGTGCATGCCGAGGGTGAGACCCGGCGCCGCTTTTTTAACTTCCGACACTGCATAACGACACGCGGCGGGTCCCATGCCGCCGGCGGCATCGACGAAGTTGAGCGCGTAAACGCCGGCTCTTTCGCAGGTCCGTCCGAGATTGCGCAAGAAGCCTATTGACGCCATGGAGAAAAAATTGGCGATGGGCCGCGGTTTCAAGCCGCGTTTTTTGATCGCTGCGGCCATGTGTTCGACGTATTCCAGCAGCGCCGCTTCGTTGTCGACGGCGGCTGATCGCGCCACCATATCGGAATCTTCACGGCCCTTTCTGGAAGCGGCATAGATCGGTTGCCACTCGGGCAAAGGGAAGATCGTGTAGGAGATGATCTCGACGCCGTGATCTCGGGCGAGATCCATTTGCGCTTCCGATGCCACGCCATAAAGCTGGAGCCTGGCTTTGAGCCCCATCTTATGGAGCCGATCGAGGGTCTTGACGGTCTGGTCCTTTTCGCCGCCGGTTTTCGGCGCGAGAAACTGAATCACTGCGACCCCGGCTTCATCGAGAGCTGCGGCGAGCGCGATATACTCTTTTTCGCCGAAGTAACCCTGAGAAGCTTCGCGGAGAGTGACATCGCAAATGTCCACACGCTCGGGAAGGCTCATGGCGTCGCGCACCTCGGGCGCGAAGTTCAGCGGCGCGACAAACCATTTGCCGGCTTGATAGGCCGGGGCGACTCTAATCCTGTCCAGGGCGCTATGAAGCGCCGCTAAGCGATCATTCGGTATCAACGGTTTTTCCATTTTTGCTCCTTCAGGCTTGCTTGTGGGCACCCTGGCACGATCATCTTGATTTCGTTCACCACTAAGATCCTAGCGCGGCAAAGCCGCAACTAAAAAAGAAAAATGGATATCACCACGAAGCACACGAAGAGCACGAAGGAAGAAAACATTTTTCTTTCGGATTCGATGTCCTCTCCATTATCCGGTCTTCGTGTCCTTCGCGACCTTCGTGGTGAGAAAGTCTTTCGTCGAATGGCGCATTCGTGATAATCGACCGCCTGGAAAATTTGCGCAAGCCGCGAAAACGTTGAAGTATAGTAGTACGAAGGGTGAGAATACATGACAATCAAGACTTCGTGCCTGCCGTACCCTAGTCAGGGTAACCACAGAGCGGTTGCTCGATAGATCTGAAACCTAAATTCTTTGCGCTCTTTGAGGTTAACTCTCTTTCCTTCGTGCTCTTCGTGTCCTTCGTGGTCAGTATTCCTCCACACTCAATCCAGAAGAACCTCCATTTAGCACCTCGCTAGAGTCCTTTTCACTTTTCAGCCAGGTCGGCATCGGCTACGTTGATGTAGTCCTTCGCTGATGGCTTCCAGACCAGACGGCGCTTGGCGCCATAGATATCCACTGGATTGTACAGGGGCACGATGGGAGCGTCGTCAAGCAGGATTTTCATGGCCGTCTGGAGGACCGGTGCGCGCTTCTCGGGATCAAAAATCTGCCGCTGCTGCTGCAGCAAACGGTCGAAATTGGGATTGGAGTAAGACAGTCTTTTGGAAACGCCGGTCTCGAAGTATTCGTTGAAGAAGTCGTCGGGATCGACGACGGTGCCGCGGCCTCTGAAGCAGATAGGGCATTTCCCCGCCCGGTGCAGATCATTGAAGATGCCCCATTCGGGAGTGTGAAAGCGCGTTTTGATGCCGACTTTCGCCAGTTGCCCGGCGACCGCTTGGGCTACTTCGCGGTCTTTGGTGTAGCGCCCGGTCGATGTATAGAAATCGATTTCGAAGCCGTTGGGAAAGCCCGCCGCCGCCAGGAGATCCTTCGCTTTTTGCGGATTGTACGAATAGGGTTTAAAAGACGGGTCTTCACCGAAGCCATGCGGGCCTGTGATGGTGTCGAGGCGATGGGCCTTGCCGTCCAGCACGTATTTAACGAGGGCATCTTTATCGATGGCAAAGTGAATCGCCTGACGCACGAGCTTGTTATCGAGCGGCTTGTGCGCCGGATCAAGCAAGAGAAAGATAATTCTGGCGCTCCTGACTTCCTCCAGTCGCAGGGTTGAGTTTCCCTTTACCCGGCCGGTTTCGTGCGGCGGCAGGTTGGCAATCAGATCCGCTTGCCCGGACTCAAGCAAGGCCAGCCTTGCGGCATCCTCAGAGACCGGCTTCCAAATGATGCGATCGATTTTGGGCGCGCCGCGCCAGTACTGCGGGTTCTTGTCCGCCACGACTCGTTCGCCGCGCACCCATTCAACAAACTTGAACGGCCCGGTGCCTACCGGCTTTTTGCCGAAGGTTGCTTCGTCGCCGGACTCCTTAGCGGCCGCCTCGCTGAGAATGTAGGCATTGTCGAGGTAGTCGAGGAAAGAAACCACGGGCTTCGTAGTTGTGATGACTACGGTGTGGGGGTCTGGCGCGTGCATGGACTGAATGATTCGGTTAAGATTTTGCTGACGGCTGAATTTCGGATCAATCGATCTTTTGAGACTGTAGATCACGTCTGCGGCAGAAAGCTCGGCGCCGTTGTGGAACTTGATGTTCTTTCTTAGCTTGAAGCTCCAACCTTTCTCATTTCCAGTCCACGACTCCGCCAAAACACCGACAAACCGGTTCTTGTTGAAATCATACTCAGCTAAAGGCTCCAGGAAGTGACGCCAGACAGCGTAATTGGCTGTGGTGTTATGCCAGTACGGGTTTAACGACTCCAAATCGACTCCGTGCGCGACGACGAGGGTCTTTGATCGGTCCTGTGCGTTAGCTTCGTGAACCAAGCCGAAGACGATCCAGCAAGTAACTAACGCGCTCAGTCGCAGGCATCTCGCCGTGAGCAGTAAAGAGCTTTTCATGTTTCCGCACTCCTCTCTGCCATCGCTTGTCTGTGATCCCGTCGCCCGTTTTTGAAACACAGCTCGGAAAAACCGTGTCTCGCGCAACGGCGTGGTTCGACCGTTCGAATTGACTCACGGCCCTGAGGGTCTCGAAGGGTAAACTCATGGTTCGATTTTCGCTCACCATCCTGAGCTTTTGTCGAAGGACCACCCTGAGCACAGTCGAAGGGCAAAGGGCGCCAAGAACAAAAAATTCGAAGCACGAAACCTGTCCTGAGCGATGTCGAAGGATCCGAAATTCGAAACAATTTCTACTGATCAAAATATGTAAAAATGTCAAACAAGCTTCCTTCGGATTCGGTGTTTTGGATTTTCCCGATTTGAGATTCATTTGTCTCTGAGTTTGTTTCGGATTTCGATATTCGGATTTCGAATTTTTAGTCGCGTCCCTTCGACGGAGTTTATCCTGAGCCTAGCCGAAGGGCTCAGGACATGCTTGGCGGGATAGCGCTTTTTGTCACCACGGTTGGCAGCATAGATGTTAGAGATAAATTCTCACACTGCGGAGACCAAGAAACTAGGAGCATTTTAGTCGCCGTTCTGACGTTGCGAAAGTGTGATCAGCGCTTGCGCATGAAGAGCTTGCGCATCAAACTTTCCCATTCCTCGATTTTTTTCTCGAATTCTTCCGCCGTGTATTTGCTTTCGATGTAGATCTTCTTGAACTTTTGTTCGAGCGAACCGATGTCATTGCGCGCCGAGCTGAGGCCGCCCTTCATGGCGGCCTGTTGTCCGAGTTTCGAATGGAGGTAATCAAGGAAAAGCAGGGCGGCGTGAGGATGGGGTGAATTGACCACCATGCCCGAAGTGCCCACGCCGGCGATGACAGGGTCGAGCGGGCGCCACTCCACCGGAGCGCCCTTTTCCTTATGGGTGAAGATGTTGGAATTAAAGATGGTTGGCGATAAAGGGACTTCGCCGGAAGCGACCAGTCCGGACAAAGCCGCGCCGGACATATTCTGAACATTGATTTCTTGCGCGCTTAGTTTTTCCATAAACTCGCGGCCCATGGCCTCCATGACGGCGCCAACCCACTGAACGCCGGTCGTGGTTCCGGCGATCGACATCTTTCCTTTCCATTTGGGATCCAGGTAATCTTTGATGGTTTTTGGCGCTTCAGCGAGAGGTACGATCTTGGTGTTAAACCCCAGACTGATATAGATCTCTCTGTTGGTCCACGCATACACACCTCTTTTGCCTTTAATTTTGGCATCGTCGTCGTAGGCAGTGAGTTCCGGAGACAGCAACTCCTGGAGGATGTTACTCCTTGTCAGGATCGCTATGTACTCCGGACTGCTTTCGACAACGTCGCCGAGAAAACGTCCGGCGGTTACCTCCTCCGTCAGTCGTTTCAGCAATGATTTTGAATCGCTGCGCCACACATTGGCCTTGACGAAAGGATACTTTTTCTCGAACTCCTGCGACACCGGGCCGGCGACCCAAGTATTGGAGGTATAAAAAGTAACTTGCCCCTCTTTCTTTGCGCCTTCCAGTAGAATTTTCTCCCGGTCCGCCCCCTGGTAGAACGCCAGCTCAGCCGCGGACACAGGTTTGCTCTGGGCTCCGTAGGATGAAACGACGGCAAAACATAGAGTCACGGCGATAATTGCGAAGGGAGACACAGATCTGCCAATCCTTGCCACACTCATTTAGGTTCCTCCTTGGTCAAGACTTTATCAGAGTCGAGGCCATGATCTTTTGGCGACGCTGTTACCGGTCGAAGTAGCCGTTCTTAACCGCCCAGAGCCAGAGATAGGCGATTTTCTCGTTATAGAGTTCCGCATAACCCACGTGCCCGTAGCGCGGTAGCAATACGACATGCGCTCCCCGCGTGGTGGCCGCGTATTTCGCGCCCATAAACATTTCGCGCTTGTCTTGTAGCCGGTCGCCTTTGACCCAGTGACCTTTGTCATTCTCTCCGGCGGTGAGAAGAACTTTTATGGTTTTGAGCCAATTCGGATCCGGCTCCTGCAGGTGATCGAAATATTCTTCCCGGGGAAGACCCGTGCGCT
>DAIRFP010000411.1:0-2509 GCA_036794995.1 Thermodesulfobacteriota bacterium
CGGTTTGCCTTCACCGTCTGGGCGAAGCCGGAGGAGTCGGTGGGTTTTCAGATTGTTCTCGGTTCGATCGCCAAGCACGGCGATACGAAGGTGCCGCTGCCTGAAGGCCCGCCGTTCTTTCGCTTCAGCGAGCCCGACGAGAGTATACGGTCGTTGATCGCCGCCGGCTTCGCGTCGCCGACGGTCGTCAAAGTGCCGCAGCTATGGCGCTTGCCGACCCTCGACAGCCTCTTTGACGTCATGCTCCAGAGCACTGTGCGAACCGCAGGTCTACTGCGCGCGCAAAAACCGGAAGCATTGGAAAAGATCCGCGACGCCATGCGCGCCGCGTCAAAACCCTATCAAAAAGGCAACGCAGTGGAGTTGCCTATGCCTGCCGTATTAGCTGCTGCCGTGAAGCCCTAGCGACGTTGGGTGCGGGAGATTGGAGAACTCCTAATCTCATAGTCCAAGAGACGCGCATTCCCACGTTCAAAGCGTTTCCAAGCTTCAGCTGATCGAACAGTTAAATTAAAACGGCTCAGATGCTCGATCAGATGACCCTGACTGGCCGGCGGCTTGATTACTGAAACTATTTTCAGTAAAAGGGGACTTCGGTATCGTGGATTGGTTGTGGGTTTGATAAGGAGCTTTTGAGATAGTCCCACGGTAAGGGCTCAACGCGGCGGACGTTCCCTCGCGTTGAACCTGAACTTTGAACGGGGTCCGCCACGGGAGGAGACATCATGGAAACAAGCAACGTATACCGACTGAGCCGGGACCGGATCTCCGTGAGGCAGCCAGCGCTTACAGGTAGCGTAACCACAATTGCGCCAAAGCCGAGGCTGGTCGATCAAGTGAGGCAGGCAATCCGCACGCGCCACTACAGTCCGAGAACCGAAGAAACATACCTCCATTGGATCAAACGGTTCATCTTTTTCCACAACAAGCGTCATCCCGCGGAGATGGGCGAGAAAGAAATCGCCCAGTTCCTCTCCAGCCTGGCAAGCGAACAACATGTAAGCGCGTCGACGCAGAACCAGGCATTAAATGCAATTCTGTTCCTCTACCGCCACGTCCTGCGCAAAGACATTGGTTACGTCGACGGCGTTGTCCGGGCCAATAGGCCGAAGCGGCTACCGACGGTTTTGACGCGACAGGAAGTCAAGTCTATTTTCAGCTGCATCGACAGGGCGGATTGGCTCATGGCCATGTTGCTCTATGGAGCCGGCCTGCGACTGATGGAATGTTTGCAGCTGCGGGTGAAGGATATCGATTTCACCACTAACCAGATCATAGTTAGGGCCGGCAAAGGGGACAAGGATCGCCACACGATGCTTCCCGCGGCCGTAAAAGAGCCGCTCGCCAAGCACCTTGAGCTGATCAGACGACAACACCAGAGCGATCTCGAGTGCGGCATGGGGCGAGTCGCGTTGCCCAATGCCCTTGAGCGCAAATATCCGAACGCAGGGAAAGAGTGGGGTTGGCAGTGGGTATTTCCTGCAACCAGCCATTACACCGACAAGATAAGAGGAGAGAAACGCAGACATCATCTGCACGAATCCGTATTGCAGAAGGCGGTGAAACAGGCCGTACAGAAAGCGGGGATATCCAAGCCGGCAAGCCCGCACACGTTTCGTCATTCGTTCGCCACTCACTTGCTTGAGGACGGTTACGATATTCGCACAGTTCAAGAACTCCTCGGACACGCAGACGTCTCTACTACGATGGTGTACACGCACGTGTTGAATCGAGGCGGGCGGGGAGTAAGTAGCCCCGCTGATCGCTTATGACGGATTGATCTTGAGTTACGTAAGCCTTACGTATGGCCGCTGTACTCTGTAAAGGAGTTGCATAAATGGCTTCGGGCGACGCTAGCCGCACGTGGTTCTCTGAAATGGTCGAGACGCTCCGTCAAGATTGGAAATCGGAATTGTCATGGGAGCAGATTTTCACTCTCCGTGATCGCCTAGACGCCGTGCTACAAGCAATCCGAATATCGCGGGGCATCCGGCCTCCGTCGATGTGGTGCCCGGTTTGCAAGCGCCGGACGCAGCAGGCGCCGCCGAGCGTCTCGGTTCGAGCCACCATACTCGCGCTTGGTCGTTTTGGCATTGTCGCTGCGGCGGAAATGAAATCGTTGGAGAAGCGCTGGGCAAAGCACCGCAAGGAAAACAGCCTCGATCGGAATGGTAAACCCACTTTGGCGGTAATCACGCGCTCAAGCCCTGAGGGACCGTCGGCCCATTCGCAGTGTGTTATCAGCGAGACGACGATTGATGTTGCGCTTGAGGACGAACTGCAACGGAGTGCACCGATCAGTGGCGGTTTCACCCGCGATCCCTGTGAGAGCTGACCGAGATAGGCTGCCGGTCGTTAGGAGATAGGCCGCCGAAACCGGCGGCGTTTGTCGGCTAGAAAATTCTTGACAAGTCGGGGTAGCAGGTGGATATTGCAGCCGAATCGGATTTGATTGATGGAGTCGTCCCAGGAGATAGGCCGACCGGTGTTTGTCGGCTCCTAAAGCGGC
>DAIRFP010000194.1:0-9496 GCA_036794995.1 Thermodesulfobacteriota bacterium
GAATTCCCTGCGAAAACGTGCGCGTGGTCGCTTCGGATACGGCCATCACGCCCTACGATCGGTCCACCGGCGCGAGCCGGACAACAACTTTGATGGGCACCGCTGTTCTCGAAGCCAGTCGTGACGCGATTCAACAAATGGTCGTCATGGCCGCCGACGTGCTCAAAGTGAAAGTCGAACAGATCGAAGCTGTTCGCGGCGGCGTGCGCTGCGGCGAGGCCCAGTTGAACTGGTCGGAAGTCATCAGCAAATTCTACGCTTTGCCCGACGGCGAAGTGATCGGCCGCGCCTATATTCGGAAGTCCGGCAGATTTTCCGCCCTGCCGGTTTTCTGGGAAGCTGCCGCCACGGGTGTGGAAATCTCCGTCGATGAGGAAACCGGTAAAATCACCATGGAGAAACTCGCCACCGTCGGCGACGTTGGTCTGGCCATCAACCCGGCGCTGGCCGAGGGACAGGATATCGGCGCGGCGACCATGGGCATGGGTATCGGCCTCTTTGAAGAGCTGGTTTACGATGGCGCGCAATTAGTCAACGGCTCGATCTTGGACTACCGCTTGCCGCGATTTTCAGATCTGCCGAAGCAAGTCGAACTCCACCTGGTGCAGAACCAGGACGGCGTCGGGCCCTACGGCGCCAAGGGCGGCGGAGAAGCCTCTTTGAATTCCATGGCGGCCAACATCGCCAACGCCGTCGACCGCGCCGTCGGCGTGCGCATTCGCCAAGCCCCGCTCTCGCCTGAGCGAGTCTGGCGGGCACTTAAAGAGAAAAAATAGTTCAACGTTCAAAGTTCCGAGTTCAAGGAAGAAGATTTCGGAACACGTTGAACTTTGAACTTGGAACCTTGAACCGAACAAAATTATGATGCCCCTAAGACGTTTCACGATTCACCAACCCAAGTCCATCGCCGAGGCGTCGCAGATGCTTGCCGAATTTGGCGAGAAGGGCCGGCTCTATGCCGGCGGCACCGAGCTCTTGCTCGCCATGAAACATGACCTGCTGCGCTACGAGCACTTGGTCGACGTCAAGACCATTCCCGATCTCAATAAGATCGAATTAAAAAATGGCGCGCTCATGATCGGCAGCACAGCGACCCACCGGGCCATCGAGCGATCTGCGGTCGTCAAACAAAACTTGCCGGTGCTGGCCGAGATGGAGACCCAAGTAGCCAACGTGCGCGTGCGCGCCAGTGGCACCCTCGGCGGCAACCTCTGTTTTGCCGAGCCTCACTCGGATCCTGCGACCTTACTCGTGGCTCTCGGCGCCCGCGCCCAGGTGCAAGGAAAATCCGGAACCAAAACAGTTGCCATCGATAAGCTTATCACCGGCGCTTACGAGACGTCCCTCGCCGCCGACGAAGTTTTGGCGGGAGTGGCAATTACCTTGCCGGCGAAATCGCAACGCGCCGCCTATTTAAAGTTCCAACTCAAGGAACGGCCAACCTTGGGTTTGGCGCTGGTTTTAGATGTGGACAGAGACAAGATCACTGCGGCGAAGGCGGTGGTCGGAAGCGTTAGCGCGCTCCCAACCCAAGCCGACCAGGCTAATGCGCTTTTGGTCGGCGTCAAGACACAAGTCGAAAAGCAACTGCCGGACGCGGCTGCGGCCCTCGCCCAAGCCGCCGATCCGGTAGATGATCTCGAGGGCAGCGCCGAGTACAAACGTCATCTGATCGGGGTATTCTTAAAGCGGGCATTTGCCCGGGCCCTGCGCTGAGTTTTCTACCCAGCAAGTGAAAAATCTGGATTCTTCTGATTCAACCATCCGTTTTCGGGACGAGAACCCCAAACTTACCTCCGGCGATTCTGGAAGCTTATCCCTGTAAGGGTACGGCAACAAATTTGTCCGCCTCCATAGAAATGTGAACAGCGTAAGATTCGATTTTTCAGCAGGATACGGTCTCAGAGCCGTTGCACGATTCTTGCTCTACTATCACTCGTCAACACCATCATATCTCCAGGGAGAGACCTCGCGCTGCGGGAGGTACTATGTCTCTGCTTACGGAATTCTTCAAAGGATTAATAATTGAGTTGGAGCCGATGGGAAAATGGGCCCATAAACATTGGCTCGTCATCGCGATTTGCCTCATCACCGCCCTTTTGCTTGTCAAATATCGAAAGAAACGAAAACCATAAGAAGTCTGCCGCGATCATAGACAAATTTTGCCATCCGTCCCGCTAAATTCATCTGACACCTCCGCAGATTCTTGACCCTTCGCCACGTCCTGAGATAAGTTTCCGGGTCATAAGACTGATCCGGCGATTGGAAGGGGAAACACATGAGCGGTGAAAAAACCGTTAACAACATCACCTTTCGGATTCGGCATACGATGATGCTGGTGAGCGACCTCGACCGGAGCATCGACTTTTACAGCCGCCTGCTCGGCATGGACATCCAGCGCATACGGCCGAACCCCGAAAAAAAGGAACGCGTCGGCTATGTCGGTTACGGCACTGAGGATGAGTACCCGGGACTCGAATTGATCGAAACCGGCGGCCCGGGCCATGTCAAAGACATGCGACCCTGGTATGGCCATGTCGCTCTCTACGTTTCGGACCTCTACAAATTGAGTGAAAAATTGAAGGCGCAGGGCGTGAAGTTCACTCTGGAGCCGCAGCCCAACCGGCCCGGCAGCCAGGACTACGTGGCGTTCATTATGGATCCCGACGGCTACACTTTGGAGCTAACTGAACGGCACTCCAAAAGCGGACCGCCTTTACAGCGGCCTTAATCTTCATCGCCGGATCGTTTTAACGAACAAACAATTCACGGTATCGCCGGCTGTAATCTCCCAGCTTCTCCGCGAGCTGTACCCGGCTCGGAACGACTTTGAGATGTTCGGGGTAGCCTTCTGGCTTCATACCCGGCTTAGCCGACTCCCTGCCCCTCTGAACAAAAATCTTTTGTCCTTCGTCGGATATGGCAAAGTCGATAAATAGTTTCGCCGCGCTGGCATGGGGCGCGTGATTGACGACGCTGATGGGATGAGTCGCCACAATCGCGGGCTCGAAGGCGAGCCAGTCCACCGGCGCACCTTGTTTCTTCATCAACTGCGGCCGGTACCAGTAGGCGACGATCTGCAGGTCATATTCTCCCGCGCCTAAGAGCTGGGTAGCCAAGGAGCGCCCTCCACGGATGGCGATTTCTTGCTTGGCCAGCGCCTGCATAAATTCCATGCCCTTCTTCTCTCCCATCAGGTAAAGCATATTGGCGAACCAACGATCCTCGTTTTGGTCCAGCACCATCCGGCCCTTCCACCGTGGCTGAAGCAGGTCTTCGTAGCGCTTGGGCAGCTCGTCGCGTTTCACTCTCGTCGTGTTATAGGCGGTGACGATCAAATTATCATACAAATCGGTCCAATAACCGTTGGGATCCTTGAACCCTTCCGGGTAGGCGGCCGCAAAGGGCGACTTATAGGGCGTGATAAATCCCATCTTTTGCATATGATAGGTTTCGAATTCTCCGACGCTGACGACATCGGCCGTATACGTTCCGGTCTTTCGCTCCACGTTCATGCGGCTAAGGATTCTTTCGTGGGTTGAACGAAAGATGTCGGTCTTAATGAACGGGTATTTCGCCTCGAACGCGGTGGTTAATGACCGCGCGAACTCTGTTTCGACAGACGTGTAGAACACCAGCTTGCCTTCTTTCTTGGCGCCCTCGATCAACTGCCGCTGCGCGCCGTCACCTTCGGCTCCATGGAGTGGAGTTCCGAATCCGCAGAACAACAGCAACAGAATCAGAAAAATGAGTTTGCCCAGCATGCTAACCTCCTTTGCGCACAGACTTTTTCCGGGTCATGCCTTCAAGATGGATGCGTTTCGCTTCGGCACGGCGGGCCTGTTCTTTCTTACGGCACGGTCGACAGAGCTTTGCCGTCGAGTAGACATAACCTTTCGCTGCTTCATACCACCACTTCTGTTGCGCGGCGGTCCAAATCTCCTCTTGACCGCACCCCCGGCAGCGAAAGGGAATGTCTAGATAATAGCCGCGCATGACGAATGCAGGCGCGCCATAGCTTTTGTACGGGGCTAGCAAAGCTTCATTGACAGGTGCAGTTCCAAGCGGACGGGGCCTTTTTTGATGGGGCCCGGCGGGAAGCGACGGCTTTTTTACTGCTCGCTCTGTTCGCTTCGTCTTGATCTCTTTTCGGCGTTGTTTGCCGCTTTTCATATCGATTCAGCTTCCAACATTCAGTCGATTCTTAGCACGTTACCCCGAGAATCACCGGCTGAAAGAAGCGATCGTCAAGTCGCCGACAGCCCTCAATCATGGCCGCGATACAAACGAATTGCCCTTAATCAAAAAACGCCACGGCTTATGCTTCCACTTGCCGGCGTAATCGACACCGATGCGCGGCCTGTTGATGACGTCGGGCTCAGGTTCGCCGTTATCACGTACGTAGAGCGCGCTGCCGCAGATATCGCTGCCGTTCAAGCTGCGGTCGATGGCAAAGGCCTCGCAGAGCTTGCCCGGGCCACTCGCCAGATCGCGTAAAGTTTCAATACCCCTTCGCTGCCGCATCAAAGTTACTCCATTGACCGGCTCCACTGCACGGATCAACACCGCCGACGGAAAATCCATTTGTTCCGTCACGATATTGAGCATGTGGTGAAAACCGTAAACGAAGTAGACATAAGCATGTCCCGCCGGCCCGAACATGATCTCCGTTCGTGCAGTCCGCCCGCGGGACGCATGGCACGCTTTGTCTTGGGGCCCGACGTAGGCTTCGGTTTCGACAATCCGGCCAACGGTGGTACCGTCCGGATGCTTGCGCACCAAATACTTGCCCAGCAGTTGCCGGGCAACTTCAAGGGTCGATTGTTCGTAAAATGAACGAAGAATTTTCACCGTCTACGCGAGTGCATCCTTGAGCCGCTGGGCCAGCTCTTTGCCGAGTTTATGCGTCTGGCCGGGGTTATATTTTGTCGTTTTCCATTGGAGCACGTCGAACGGCAGTTTCTCGAGCGACGTTGAGCAGATGTGGATACACGGCTTTTTCAGCGCGTGGGCATAGCCGGTTTCGTAGAGGACGTTGGGCTTGGCTTCGGAAAGATCGACGAATACGGCGATCGATTCGCGAATGAGACTCTGAATCTCGGCCACAACATTGCCCTGGAACTCGCGCCGGTCGACTCTCGTGCATACCGCGCCGACTTGCTCGGCCGCATATCTCATCGCGATGAAAAACACGTCTTCATACTGCGGCGCAAACGGCATCGCAGCAAAGACCAGATTGCCGAGGTTCGTCGCAGCGGGAGGGTTGGAACGCGCTTTCGTCGTTTCAAGCTCAGCCAGAAGGGCAGGCACCAAGCCATCGAGAGTAACAACCCCTTTAGAGGGCAAACTCCTCTTGAGGCCAGGAATTACGATGAATGCACCGTCCGCCTTCACGGCGTCCTGATAATTCTGCGCTTGCCGGCTCGCCTCGGTCGTCAACCCCGGAAAATCCCAGTTTTTCACCTCAACGATAAACTGCCGCCCATCCGGCGCGTAAACGATAAAATCAGGTGCAAGACCGGCAATCGCTTTTTCCGTCGCAAACGTGATCCCCGCCTCGCGAAGCTGCTCCGCGATCAACTCTTCGTAATCCTTTTCAGGTAGGTCGGACATGCAACGCTGGAAAATATTTAGCTCACACTGATACGGAAGACCGTTTATTACACTGATTGTGGCAGGCTGTCGGCGATCTCCACCCAGGGAGCCTTGGAACCGACGTAGATGTGCTTCGACGGCTTGATCCCCGGATCGGTGTCCAGTGTTCCCAGACGAAGACGGAGCGTCTCCGGGTGCGCGTCATTTCGCTTCAGTATCGGCGAGCCGCACCGGCCGCAAAAACAGCGCCGCTTGCCAGGCGAAGACTCCCACGCCTTCATCAATCCCTCCCCCGCGACAAAGCGAAATGAAGCCGCCGGAATCGTGGCGCCGGTGCCGAAGGCCGCTCCCGAGGCTTTCCGGCATTGGCTGCAATGGCAATAGCTCACCGACTTGAGCTCTGCGTCGATTTCATAACGAACACCGCCGCAAAGACATGAACCCTTGAGCATTTTTCCTCCTTTGCACCCCAAGCTGACAACTCCCGGTCGTTCACACTGTAAGCTCGGCAAACTCGGCGCTGTATTTCACCAAGCCGCCGTTCTTCGGAAGTGAGCCGGGCCGCAATTCAAGAACCATAAAGGCGTCCTCGGCGCCATATTCGTTCCGTAGTCCGAGAACACCGGCGTCGCGGAAACCAAAGCGTCCATAGAAGCTCGGCTCCCCCAGCACAACGACGAATTGATAGTCGGTGCGGAGCAAAACAGCAAGTCCTTCTTGAACTAGACGAGAACCGATTCCGTGCCGTTGCAATTCAGGCAACACGGACACCGGCGCCAGTCCGAGACCCTTGGTGATTTCACGATACCCTTCGACGGAGACCGGACTGAACAGAATATGCCCGACAAGCCGGCCATCGACTTCGCCAACAAGCGACACAACAGCTTTTCCGTTTCCGCGCAGGCGATCGACCAAACGCGCTTCAGCTTGGGAAGGAAACGCCGCGCGATGCACTTCGCGCACCATAACAATGTCCGTCGGCCGCTCGCTTCGAACTGTTACGTGCATCAGACAATTCCTGTGGCATTCATTGCTTTTTAAACCTGGCTGGATTGAAAGCTCGGAGAACGGAATCCTGAACGATGATTCGTGCATTCACGCTCGCCTCGCCCACTTGGCTGCTACGAATGCACCGATCTGCGCGGCGATGACCGGGGGCACACTAAACACACCAAAGACCAACACCCCGAGCGGCAGGAGGTTTCCCGGACCCTGGGTTAATATCATCCAAACAAACTGACCCGCGAGCGGTGCCACTCCCCACCTCCAAGGCCGACTCGGTTCAAGAAACCCCAGTAACCCTGACGTTGCACACACCACGGGCATCCCCACCGTGAAATACCATCCAGAATCCCATGCCTCCACTCGCCCGGAGGCGGCGGACACGAGTATCCAGGTCACCATGCCGCACGCAATCGCTGCAAGGTAAAACCACGTGTCTCTCGTCATCCACTTCCCCCGCGGCGCCTGCTTGGTGAGATCATCAGCTAGCACTTGATTTCTAGTTTCCGGCTTTGACCTCTTTCACCAAACTCCAATCCACCAACTGGCTCAGTGGAATGTCCCTGGTCATCTTGAGCCGCTCCTTGGTGAGTTGCACGTCGAGGTTAACCCCCTTATCGGAAATCATGCCGTCATCGGTGAAGGAATGGATGGAAGTATCGTAGGCCTTGGCGGATTGGGAGGGGGTGATGCGCAGATAATCGGCGAGCATCTGAATCGTCTCCGCCCGATTCTGTTTCATGAAGCGGGTTCCGCGCAGGGTGGCCCGGACCACTCTTTTAACCTGCTCTCTTTGGGTTTGAAGCTTGTTATCCGTCACGGCAATCCCTGAAAGCGGCAGCTCGATAATATCGCCTAGATAAAGCAAGCGCCGGAAACCTTCGTCTTCCGCCTTCATCGCGAAGGCCACGTCGATGGGCGTAGCGTCGATGGAGCCCGCGCGGAGCGCCGCCAGGCGGGTGGGACTCTCGCCGGTGACGATAATCTTGACGTCCCTCTCAGGCTCGAAGCCGAAGTGCCGCACCGCCACCCGGGAAAGATAATCCACCGTGCCGGCCACGGAATCGACGCCGATGATTTTGTTTTTTAGGTCCTTGGCAGTCTTGATGTCCTGGCGCGCTATCAAAACATGCAGCGGCCGGGAAGCCAGGCCGACCACCGCTTTGATGGGGACTCCGGTCACCGCGGCACGCACCGCCGATCCCCAGGCGAGCAAATAATCAATGTCACCGGAGATGAGCGCCTTGACCGCAATCGCCGGCTGCATTTGGACCTTATCCACCTCGATCCCTTCGTCTTTGTAGTATCCTTTGCGAATGGCAACCACGGCGGGAAATTCAAACAGTCCCCGGCTCGGCGTGCCGATCACGATTCGCTCGGCGCCGATCGCAGGCTGACTCACCAAACCGGAAGTCAACAAAACAATGAAGCTGAGTAAGCCGATGGTGACGTTGGTCGCATTCATAACCGCAGCTCTCCTGCTATTCCAAACGCATATTCTTGGTGAAATCGTACTTCGTCGAGCAGTCGCTTTCGAAGGTGCCGGAGATTCGCTCTGGGTCCCAACCACCGGCGAAGCATTTTCTCAAGAATGCCATCATCAGCCTCCAGGCATCCTTGGCGGCCTCTTTGCGGTAGCGCCCTGGCATGGTGTCATTCAGCCAACCATGAGGCGCGCCGGGATAGAGCCGGACATGATGATTCTTCCCAGCGTTCTCCAAAGAGTTACGGAATCGAATCACGTCGTCCACCGAAATGATATGGTCCGCTTCGCCGAAGACACCCAGTACCGGGCAAGAGACCCGGCCGATCAGTTCCTCCACCGGCGTCGGGCGAAGCTCGTTGCCGATCCACTCCTTGCCGCCGATGGCGCCGTAGAGCACCACCGCTCCCGCGATGTCATTGCTGTTGGCCGCGAGCAGCAGGGGCTGGCGACCGGTCTGGCACACCCCGATGATTCCAATGCTGGCACCGTCGACGTTGGTCGACTTTTTCAAGTAAGCCACTGCCGCGTTCAAATCCGCCAAACCTTCGTCGTCGCGCAGATCGACCCGGGCCTGCCCTTTTTGCAGAGCCTTCCGGTCGCCGGTGAAGCGGTTAAAAAGGTCCGGTGCCAGACCGACGAAGCCGGCTTGAGCGAGCTTCACCGTAAGGTCTTTAGTGTGTTGATCGATCCCGTAACGCTCGTGCAGGATAATCACCGCGGGGCGTTTGCCTTTGGCCTTCGGCAGGGCGCGTACGGCATTGATGCCGCCGCCGAACCGAACGGTGGATGGCATGATTCCCGCTTTTTTTCTGGTTGCCATGAATCCTCCGAAGTTGTCGTCATCGAGTGGTGCGCCTGATCGAAAACGGCGCCAAGCTTATCCCCGGCTGAGCGACGGAGTCAAGGCAGCGAAGCTTAGCTTGTCTCGGCGTCTAGGCCGCCGTATATTCAGCCCATGAAACTCCAAGACGGATCAAGCATTGTCGCGGACTTGACCACCATCGGACGCAAAACCGGGAAGCCGCGGACCGTCGAGCTCCGCTTCATTTATTATCAGGGATGCTTCTATGCCTCGTCGAGCAAAGTAGCGGGAAAACACTGGTGCCAGAATATGCTCAAAACTCCCGCCGTCGAGATCCACACCAAGGGCGAACGATTCCTCTGCACGGCCAAGCAGCTAACCGATGAGACACTACGACGGCACATCCTCACACTGCGCGATTCGCCGCCGCGAATGGATCGCGTCGTTTTTGCAATCAAGCCCAACTCCTGACTTCGCCAGGGAATCAACGTTCCAATAGTTCAAATCGTTCCAGCCGTTCAACCCGGTTGCCGAAAAAGTAATTTTTACTTCTTTGGCTCTTCTTTTTGCTCCTGCATCTGCTTTTCGATGCTCTCGGCGCCTTTTTGCAT
>DAIRFP010000195.1:0-5307 GCA_036794995.1 Thermodesulfobacteriota bacterium
CGCCTTCGCCGCAACCCCGAACGGGTGAAGCGACACTGTTACGGGATCGAGGGTAGCGACCTATTCCACCGGCGCTCCCTCGACGAGCTTGCTGGTGTGACTATCCTGGGCAACGGAGCCCGGCGAAAACCCCAGCAGAAAGAAAAAGATCGCCGAAAGCAGAAGCAAAGAACCCTTCCTTGAGAGGCGATTCATCGTGTCCTCCTTCAGAATAGCGTCAAGGTCACGCTAATATCACACAGACCTGGAATTTGGCGATAGGCCAAAAACCTTCCGTGCCCGGGTATCCCAAGGACCTATCCCGACAGGAGAACCGCTGCCCACGGCATGGATAGACGGATGCGATTTGTCCCGATATGGGGTTTACTTATTGAATACAGCGGACGCTGTCAATTTTTGAAGAGTTCATGAGCCTCGATACGAAAAAGAGAAGACGAGTTACTGCTGAGTTCCCGTCGGTGGAGAAGTGATGTCTTCTTCGGCCACGTCTCCGTAGGGCCAGGGACGGCCCAAGTTGAGAAATTGTATTTTGAGAAGTCGAATCATCTCAATTTTGGAAGGAAAGCTGCCGCCCTTAAACACTCCCTCATGGCAGTGGTAGATCTTCTGTTCTTTGTCGTGGTGACAGCCGTAGGAATCAAGTTGGCCTTCGTGCGGGTAACTGGCAACGGGCATGGCGAGTAACAGGCAAAGGCTTAGTGTCAAACGAAGTAAAACTTTGGTCGTCATTGTCATGCTTGAACCCTTTCTCTGATCGATTTGCTGCAACATTATATGTCGTTTCGATCATGGCGAGAATGCTCGCCTTCTGCAGGTCAATGTTCAAAGTTCCGAGTTCAACGTTAGAAACGAGTTAACATTTGAACCTGGAACATTGAACCTTGAACCGCCGTGGCTTGTCCCGCGCTCTTAAATTGAGTATAGCCGGTAAGTATCTAGAGGTGATGTGATGCAGCGTTCTTCGCGAAGCGGGACCCTAAATATTTTTGTTCGCGCAGCGTCTCTCTTGAGCGTGTTGATCTTGCTATCGGCGCCCGCCCACTCGGCTTGCCGTGATCCTGACGTGGCGCGCGGCTTCGGCGCGGTTGCCTACGCAGCGGAAGCGGATGCGACGATTCAATATTTCGGCCACAACTTTTTTCTCATCACGACCCGCAGCGGCACTCGCATCGTCACTGACCCATTGGGGCCGGGATGGTATCCGACCCCGAATATCTCGGCACACGTCGTAACCGTCGGGCGAGAACACTACAACCACAACTATGTCCAACTCGTGCAGGGAAATCCGGTGGTGCTGCGCGGCCTCAAGAATTATGGCGCGGAATGGAACAAGGTCAGCTCGAGCGTCAGGGACATCTTTGTCTATAACGTGCCGGTGTATCAAAACGCCGCCAGCACGGACGCGATTAGAGGCGCCGCCTTTGTCTTCGATCTGGGAACCCTGTGCATCGTGCACTTGGGCGACTTGGCCCATACCCTGGCCCCGGAACAAATTAAGCAGATCGGCAAAGTCGACGTCGCCTTGACGCCCATCGATGGCAGCCGCACGATGCCGCCGGATATCGCCCGGGAAGTTCTGGCCCAGCTCAAGCCGAAGATCGCCATCCCGATGCATTACCGCGATAACATGTACTTGATCAGGGAATTCACCAAGGGAATAAAAGCGCAGATCATGAAGACGGACACCTTGGTCGTGAGCAAGGCGGCGCTGCCGGGTGCTCTGGAAATCAAGGTGCTTCAACCCCGGGGCGCGCGGAGCTACGAGTAATGTGCGGATGCCGAAGCCATGGATGAGAATAGTGCCCCCACAGAGCTTGCCCGCGAAGGTGGAAGTATGTAATTGTTCTGCCAGGCACCGTTGTTCCATCAAATGTTCTCTGCCAAAGAAACAGGAGGAATGACTCATGGGTATAATCGCATGGATTGTTTTCGGATTGATCGTTGGAGTCATCGCGAAATTTCTCATGCCGGGCCGTGATCCCGGCGGGTTTGTCATTACGGCTCTACTCGGTATTGCCGGTGCTCTGGTGGGCGGCTTCTTGGGCCGCATGTTGGGTCTCTATGGCGAAGGCGATCCAGCGGGATTCATCATGGCAGTTATCGGATCGATAGTCTTGCTCCTGCTTTATCGAATGGCGTCCCGACACGCGTGATATAACACGGCTGCGGTAATTCGAAAGTTCTCCGGGCTCAGCACTGACCGGCGGACTTCGCGGTTGAGAAAAGGCTCCGGTTCTTACCGAGACGGCTAAGCCATTGAGGCTTGCCCGCTGTCGGAGTGCAGCGGCTTCACACGGGCTCCATCTTTCAAAGCATTCCGACCCAATCACCCGGCGCTGCTTTCTCGTTCTTATTGCTGATCGCCAATTGAGGCGCTTTTTCGTTGGCCTTGCCGTCCCAATGAAACATCAGACAGTTGACAAGTGACGGCCGGGAAAGATACACGCAAGTATATTCTTAATTGAGGGAGATCCTATGAAATCACACCGCGAACAGATCCAGGTGGACGGCAGCCCGATGAACCTTTACGTCAGCCAGCCCGATGGCAGCGGGCCTTTTCCGGCAGTGGTGCTGATCCAGCACCAGAACGGCGTCGACAAGTTTCTGGAGGCGATGACGGAGCGCGTGGCCGCCGCCGGTTACTTCGGCGTGACGCCGGACCTCTATCACCGCGACGACCCCGATTGTAAAGACGACGGGCCGACCCGCCGTGCCAGGCTGCGCGATCTCACCATCGTGCAGGACGTAAACGCCACGGTAGATTTTCTCAAGGGTCAGAGGTTGGTGAATCCTGGGAAAGTGGGAATCGTCGGGTTTTGTTTGGGCGGTCGCGTGGCTTATCTCATGGCCGCCGCTTCTCCGGCCTTTAGCGCCGCGGTTACTTATTACGGCGGCGGTGTCCTTAGATCCTGGGGTGACGGCCCAAGTCCCTTCGACCGCACCGCCGAAATTCACTGCCCGATCCAAGGCCACTTCGGCGAAGAAGATAAGAATCCGTCTTTGGAAGACATGCGCAAGTTCGACCTGGAGCTGACCAGGTTGGGTAAAACTCACGAGTTCTATTCCTACCCCGGAGCCGATCACGGATTTATGGATCCGCACCACGGCAGTAGGTATAACCCTCAGGCGGACGAAATATCCTGGCCGCGCACACTGGATTTTTTCCGCAAACATCTAACCGACGCGACCGCCAAGCGCGCCGTTGCTTCCTGAAAGTGTTGTCGGAAATAAGCCTTATGGCAGACACCTCTGACATTTTCCCGGTCCAGCGCCGGACCAAACTTCCCGCAGAGTTGTAGAGGGGAATTGTAGAAAGGGACCTATGGCAGACGCCTCCGACATTTTTCCGGTGCAGCGGCGGACCAAACTTCCCGGCGGCTACATGGGCAAGATCCTGCGCGTCAATCTGACAACGGGAGCCATGAAAGACGAGAATCTGCCGGAGGAACCGGTGCTGAGACGATTCATCGGCGGCCAGGCTCTCGCTTTGTACATCCTTCTGAGAGAACTCCCAATCGACGCCAAGCCCTACGGACCCGAGAGCAAAGTCGTGATGATGACCGGGCCGCTCACGGGAACCGGTCTTACTCCCGGTGGAACTAAGGTGACGGCCGTGTTTCTTAGCCCGATGACGAACTATTCCCTGGGACGCGGCGCGGCGAGTGGTTTCTGGGCGGCCTATCTCAAGTCCGCCGGTTATGACGGCATTATCATCGAAGGCGCCGCCAGCAAACCGACTTATTTATTTATCAACGATGGTAAACCGGAGCTCCGCGACGCCGGCCGATTTTGGGGCAAAGGCGCGCGCCAGACCGAAGAGCTGTTGCGGGCGGACGTCGGCATCAAAGACGCCAAGGTCATGGGCATCGGTCCGGCGGGAGAGCACCTGGTCCACGCCGCGATGCTGTGCAACGATTACAACCATTCTGCGTCGCACAGCGGCGGCGCGATCTTCGGCTCGAAGAAGCTCAAGGCGATTGTCGTTTACGGCACGAAGCGGCCGCCGCTCCACGACAAGGCGGCGTTGATCGAAGCGGGGCTGCGCTGGCGCAAGACGCTGCAGGTCTATTCGGTGAAAGACAGAACCGGGGTGGGGCACGCCGGGCACCTGGGAGCGCTGCCTAATAACAATATGCAGAGCACCTTGATCGCCGACCATAACCGCGGCTTCGATCAGAATCGGATTACCCAGCGGCCCTGCTTCCAATGCGCGCGTCTCTGTCCCTGGGACGTGGAAATCGGCGAAGGCCAGTTCAAGGGGAGTGTCGGCCACTTCAACGCCGGCGCCGAATGGCTGGACACTTTCTGGAATCTTGGGATCAAAGGCAATGCGACGCTCTATCTGGCCGAGCGGATCAACGATCTCGGCATCGAGTGCGGTCACTTCGCCTTCGGCGCCGGGGTTCTCTTCGAGGCCTGGGAAAAGGGCCTCATCGGTCCGGAAGATACCGACGGGATGCGCTTCGAGTGGGGCAATCTCGAAGTGATCGACCGGTTACTTGAGATGACCGCCCGCCGTGAGGGCAAATGGGGCAACCTCATCGCGGATGGACCTCTCGAAGTGGCCGAGGCCATCGGCGGCGATGCGGTCAAATGGGTGGTGCACACGAAGCGCGGGGTGCCGGCGATGCACGATTGGCGGCCGCATTTCAGCAACATGCTGCGGGAGGTCGTCGCCAGCGGCGGCATGAAGCCTCAGGGCGGCGGCACACCGAATCCGCCGCCGGATCTCAAATACCGGGAGAAGTGGGGTCCCCTCGATCGCGATAGCCCCGATGGTTGGCCCCGGTCCAACGTGATTGCCGAGCAGTACCGCCAGTTCATCGGTCTCATGGGCGGCTGCTGGTTCGCTCAGATGCACCTGAAGCCGGACGGGCTCAACAGCATCATCGATTCGTTCAATGCAACCACAGGATGGAACTTCAGTCTCGATGAAGCGCTGCTCGCCGGCCATCGTAGCGCGATCCTGCAAAGTATCTTCGGCACCCAGCGCGGCTGGGTCGCCGACCACGACTGGCAGCAGGTGGGGCAGCGATTTCTCGATCCGGTGCCGGATGGCAAGTATCAAGGCTTTACCATCGCCAAATGGCTGCCCGAGATGGTTCAGGAATATTACCGCCTGTCGGGAAGGCATGAGAAAAGCGGCAGGCCGTTCATGGACACACTCAACAAACTCGGCCTGGAAGAGTTCAAAGACTGGGCGCAGCTGGATTGAGCGTTAGCACTTTTCGCATTGCTATCCGAAAACTAACACCAATATGTTTCCATAGCGAGCCGTTTAAATATTCCGGAAGTCGAAGGTTCTTG
>DAIRFP010000195.1:5317-9492 GCA_036794995.1 Thermodesulfobacteriota bacterium
CCCGCCAAGGCGCAAAGGCGCCAAGTTCGAAGGGAAGAATAAATATTTCTTACGAATGATTTAACGTTTTTTCTCCGGCCTTGGCGGCCTTTGCGCCTTTGCGCGAGATATTCCGAGGTTGCGGCTTTGCCGCGCTAGGTGCTAACGCGGTTTCGGGTTTTGAGTTCCGGGTTTCAGGTTTGAGGAGCTAACTGCCGGTGTCTGGAACCGTGGCAGCACGTGGGCGGCAAAAAGCTCGAGTGTTCTGAACGCTTCGCGTTCTTTGATCCCGCCAAAGTTGATCTGCATCGAGGGCTCATGCTCTCCGATGAGATCGCGGTTGAACTCAACCTGCTCGATCACCTCTTCAGGTGTGCCGACCAGTGCGGTGTGACTGTCGATCATCTTCTCCGCGGTCAGCGAGCTGATCGCCTCCACCAGCTTATTGTAGCCGGCGTATTGGTTTGATTGCTGCTGGCCCGCCCACGACGACACCGCCTCGGCGAAGACTTCGAGGTATCGCTCCACCGGGCGCTTGAACCCCTCGATGGCCTCCTGATGGGTCTCGGCGACGTAGCAATGGAGTGAGGATTGAATTTGCTCGGCGCCGGGAGGGTGGCCGGCTTCTCGCCAGGCGTCGCGGTAGCTCTGCACCAACTCACGGACGAGGTCGAGATTGCTGGCGAAGGGGACGATCATGACGTGGTAGCCATGTCGGCCCGCCCAGATGAACGATTCCTTTGTTGCGACTGCGGCGATCCAGATCGGTGGATGCGGCTTCTGCACCGTCCGGGGCATAAGGCGGACGTCGCGAAACTTGTGAAATTTCCCTTCGTAAGAAATCCGTTCCTCGGTCCAAAGCCTGGTTATGATGTCAATTCCCTCTTCGAATCGCGCTCGGCTCTCCTCCATGCTCACCCCGAAGACATCGAACTCCTTTGGGATGAAGGCGCGTCCGAAGCCCGCGTCGAGCCGGCCGTTGCTGATGTTATCGAGCATCGACAGCTCGCCGGCGAGCTTGATGGGATGGTTGAACGCGGGTATCACCGCGCCGGTGATCAACCGGATGCGTCGAGTGCGGGCCGCGATGGCTGACAAGAGGACGATAGGATTCGGACTATGACCGCCATAATCGTGGAAGTAGTGCTCAACTGTCTTTACTGAAGCGTAGCCCAGCTCGTCAGCACGTTCCGACAGCCGAAGCGCCAGCGCGTAGTACTCCCCGGTGGACATGTCCTGCAAGCGAAACGACGGGAAAAAATTGAGACCGAAGCGCATCATGTGATCTTTGCAGCCAATAAAAAGAAGTAACCACGGCGAACGTAGAGAGCGCAAAAAATCTTTGTGACCTTTGCATTGCTATGTATAAGATTTTTCTCCGTCTGCGCAAATTTTCTGACTGTTATTCCTCACGGATGCAGCACACATGACGAAATATATTCTCACCACGAAGATCACGAAGGACACGAAGGCTTCGGATATTTCTGATTGAAAACTTTTTGCGCCCTTTGTGGTTAACTTTCTTTGTTCGTGGACTTCGTACTACTATCCTTGAAAGTTTTCACGGCTGGCGCAAATGTTTTAGACTGTCAATTAGCAGGGATACGCCATTCGACGAAAGACTTTCTCACCACGAAGGTCGCGAAGGACACGAAGGCCGGATCGAATCTTAAAAAAATATTTTCTGCCTTCGTGCTCTTCGTGCGCTTCGTGGTGATATCCATTTTTGTTTTGGTTGCGGCTCGCTGCGCTGGGTCCTTCGTGGTGAGTCTTCTTCTCTCGTTCGACTCTATTTGGTTGCGGCTTTGCCGCGCTAGGTTCTTTGCAGTTAATGATTTCTCTCTATCTTCGTGTCCTTCGCCCCCTTCGTGGTGCATAGTTCGCAACCTTAGCGGCCAGGATTCGATCCCTTTGGATAGAGCTCCGCCAGAAACCCGCTCTTTTCGATCTCGCGCAAAAAACTCAAATCCATAAAGTCGGCGGCCTTGAAGCTTTTCGCTTTCGGATCGGTTTCGCGGTCGAGCTCCGCCTGGATCGCCTCGTCCGAGGGAACCGGCAGGGCGTCGGTGATATCGCGCTGGTGATCGTAGAGAAAAGCGACTTGCTCGGCGGTAGCGCCGCGAAAGAACTTTTGCAGCGCCCGCACTGAGCCTTCACGGTTGGTCTTGAAGTAGTGCACGCCTTCGACATAGGCCCGCAAGAATCTCAGGATGCCAGGCCGGTCGCGGGCGATGTGGCGCTGGGTGGCGCTGACCGCAGCGCCAGAGCCCAACACATTCAGTTCCTTGGAGGAGCCGCCCGGAAGCGGTTTGGCTCGGCCCTGTTGAATGAGCAGCAGGGACGATTCGCCGGAGACCGCCGCGTCGATTTTTCCGGCGATCAAAGCGGATGCCACCTGAGGAATCCCGCCCATCTGAATAATGTTGACTTCGGCGTCGGGCTTGAGGCCGTTCTTTTTCAGAGCGTCGCGAAAAAACGTATCCCCTTGCGAGCCGTACTGGGTGACGCCGACGATTTTACCTTTCAAGTCTTGCAGGCGTTGAAGAGGGGAGTCAGGACGAAGGAGGACCCTCTGGCCGGAATAGTTCGACGTCGTGGCCACGATAACCGGATCGGCTCCGCGAATCCGCGCACGCAAGACCGATGCGGTTCCGCCCACCGCGTAGTCGATGTCTCCCGCGATCAAGGTCTGGATGATTCGTGGGCTGCCGGTTAGCAGAATGACTTCAGCATCGAAGCCGTGCTTGGCAAAAATACCGGCTTCCTTGGTGATCGATGGAATCACCTGGGTGATGCCGGGCGCAACGTAAGCCACAAGGATTTTCCGCCGCGCTTGCGCCAAGGCCTGGTCATTGAGGGAACCGATCAATGCCAGGAGTGCGACTACGATTAGGAGTCTCTGGTGTAATTTCATAGCTTGCCCCCTGAACGGGTGGGCCCGTCGCAGAAGCATTTTAGATCATGCCACTGCCGCGCGTTTCATTGCCGTGAAAGAATCTCTTCTTGCTGATAGCTCGCTAGAGCTGTTTTAGGTCTAATTGCTGGTGGAGATCAAGTGCAAAAGTGCCGGCGACGGAAATCATCGCACTGGTCGATGCCGGTTTCTGCGGCGCAGTTTGCATCCTGGATCGGTGTTTTCGTATAAAGGGGTCGACTGTTGAACTTGAGCAGCCATGAAAACTCTCCTGCCTAAAGGATGGCGTTGGTTGGGCTTGGCCGGGATTCTACTGGCCGCTTTGGCCGGGGTTTCCGACGCAGCCGAGCAAGCAGCCGCCAAGCTTGAAAAAAACCGCTTGGAGATTGGTACCGCCGGCTCGGGAACTACTAGCCTCCCGCTGCTGCTCGCTCAGGAGGCAGGTTATTTTGCCAAGCGTGGCCTTAGTGTGTCGATCAATCAAGTGGGTGCTACAGTCGCGGTCCAAGGCGTCATCTCGGGGACCCTCGACATTTATCAGGGTGGCACCGCGGCCATCGCTGCAAACCTGGCGGGAGCCGATATCATTTATGTCGCCGCCCCGGTGGACCGCAACTCTCTCATCTTGTTCGGTCAGAAAGGCATTACGTCTTTTGAGAGCCTGCGCGGCAAATCGATTGCGACGACTTTCCCGGGCGCCTTCGGCGAAATCGCCGTTCGCATGACCGCCAGGAAACAGGGGATGGAGGTGGGGAAAGATCTGAAGCTGCTCTATCATCGGAGCCCACCGGAAGCCCTCTCGACTTTCCTGATGGGAAACGCCGATGCTCTCATCATTTCACCGCCCCAGAGCGAACTCGCCAAACAAAAAGGCTACCCGATAATTATCGATTACTATAAGGAGGGGTTGAAAATTATCGGCCCCGGCACTGTGGTCACCAGGGAGTTCTTGCAGAAGTATCCCAATACGCTCAAGGCCTATCTCATGGCTTATCTGGACGGGTTGAAAAGGGCCATCGAAGATGAAGACTTGGCAAAGAAGATCGACAGTAAGTATACCAAGATCTCCGACCCGGCGATTCTCGGCGAGAATTACCAGCAAGGAGTGAGGGTTTGGAACAAAGATATGACCGTAGATCCGGCAGCGATCCGGGTTGTGTTGGAGGATTCTTCAGATCCCAAGGCCAAGAGCGCCGACCCCAAGAGGTTCTATGACAATTCCCTCATCGACGCGGTCAACCGAGAGTACGCCTCCAAGCTGTTTCCGGGAGAAGTGAAGTAA
>DAIRFP010000196.1:0-9420 GCA_036794995.1 Thermodesulfobacteriota bacterium
CTGAGCGAGATCGGAGCGGGTCTCCAGCTAAGCGCCAATGCGACCCATGTGCTCCACTATCTTGGGCTCGGAGCGGCGTTAGCCGAGGTGGGCGTTCGACCCGGGGCCTACGTCTTCCGGCTCCATGACACCGGTGAAGAAATTCAAAGATTTGCTTTGTCCGATGAGCATGAGAAATTGCACGGTGCACCCTATTATCAGGTTCACCGTGCGGATATTCATACTCTGCTCGCGGCGAGGGTGCTTGAACTCAAGCCTGACGCGATTCGACTGAACTGCAGGGTCATTGGCTTCGACGAAAGCGGCGACGGCGTCGAGTTGCGCCTTGCCGACGGCACGATCGTCCAAGGTGACCTTTTGGTCGGCGCGGACGGTCTCAAATCCGTCATCTGCCAACAGATCAACGGAAATATTACCGCGACCTACACGGGCGATGCCGCCTGGCGTATCACTGTCCCAGTCGAACGCTTGCCCGAGAATTTCATGGAACAGGTCATGATGGTGTGGATGGGGCCCGGGCGGCATGTCGTGGCCTATTACTTGCGCGCCGGCGCCTTGCTAAATTTCGTCGGGCTCGTGGAGACCGATGAAGTGTCCGAGGAATCCTGGACTGCTAAATTTCCCTGGCAAAGGTTCAAGGAGGATTTCCAAGGCTGGCATGCCGACGTTCAGACGATCATCGACGCAGCCGATAGGGAGGGATGCTACCGCTGGTCATTGCACTATAGGCCCGCGATCAGGAACTGGAGCACACGCCGAGTTGCGCTCCTGGGGGACGCAGTGCACCCGACATTGCCTTATCTCGCTCAAGGCGCTTGTATGGCGATCGAGGACGGCGCAGTGTTGACGCGCGCGCTGGATCAGGCGGATTCGATTCCCAATGCGTTGCAACTTTACCAGCAGAACCGCGTCGACCGGACGGTACGAATTGTCAACCAATCAACCGCCAACCGTACTTTGTTTCATCTGCGCACGGTCGATGAAATTCGCGCGTCGTTTGCGAAGCGGGACGAAGGCGCGGACCGAAACGCGTGGCTCTATTCCTACAATCCTCTCACGGTTAAGTTAGTTTGACATGGTGCTGCTCCAAGAGGACTTCTCAACCGGTCGGAGCATAATAGGACCCGGCGTTTACGAGATAGAATCGGGATAACCGGTGAAGTTTATGCAGGCGGTCACTTCATCTTGCCAGTGCTCCAGGCTGCATCCCGGCGCGCCGTCATAGCCGCGCCCCGGCCGGCGGGTTTCGTGATTCACGGCTAACGCGTTGAGCGGGGGCCAACCGTTGTCATCGCACCATTGCGCGACTTCGCGCAGATATTTGCCCACCGTGGGTTTGAGATGCGGCAATCCGGCACGCTCGCAAAGATCACCATAGGCGATCACGCAACCGTCGATCGCTGTGGGCTCACTGCCCTGCGATCGGCAAATTTTTCTCCGATGACTGAGCAGCGCCTGGGCAAGCGCTCCGGCCTCCGGTGTCATGACCTGCCGAAGAAGGTACGATGCGCAACGGGATCCGGTTGCATCAAAGCCGCAATTCCTTCTGCACCTCGCGGAGTAAAGAAAGGTCCCGCACCTGGGAGAGCGGAACAACTTTGTCCGATTTCACCGTCGCTTTGCGAGCGTCGATGGCAAACTCGTAGGTCTTATCGACGGTGCCGCCGTCAATACTAAACGACGGCAGGATCGAGTCGTAGGAGTCCCTCGCCACCTCCGGGGTCTGGTTCAACCATTTGACCATGATCTGGATCGTCTCCTCCTTACGTTCGTGCATGAATCGCAGCCCGCGCAAAGTCGCGCGCAAGACCCGCTTCGCTTCGTCACGGTTGTTCTTCAAGCGCGTGTCGGTGACCGCCACGGCGGAAATGGGGCTGCCGATCTTCAGGTCCTTCGGCCCGCCGAGAATATTGTAACCTTCGCGAGTCAACCGCACCGGTCCAGGCGGCACGGTACAGATAGCATCGACCAGGCCTTGCCGCAGCATCTCTACCCGAACCGGTTCATCGCCGCCTAAGGTGACAAACTGAACGTCTTTCAAATCGAGTCCCTTGGCCTGGAGAATCGCTTCCGCCGCGAGCTGATCGGAGCCGCCGATCCGTTGGGCGCCAATCCGTTTGCCGCGCAGGTCGTTAATACTCTTGATTTCCGGACGCGCGACGATGCTGTGCAACGGCTTGTCTGTGAGCACGGCAATAATTTTAAACGGCATGCCCTGCATCGCGCTGCCGATAATATTGCCGAAGCTCAGCGTGTAGTGGACTTCGCCGCTCATCAGCGCAGGTACGGTGACTTGGCTCCGCATCTGGATCAAAAGCGGTTCGAGATTTTCATCCCTGAAGAATCCTTTCGCCACCGCCACCTGGGCTGGCAGAAAAGCGTAGCTGCGGCTGCTATAGGAAACGGTGATCTTGTCGGCTGCTCGAGTTGAATCCGACGCCACGATGCAGACGAGAACTGTCAGAATTAAACTCCTAATCTTCATTGGCTATGATCCTCCCTGGGGTCGGCCGTATTCTGAAGCCGCTATTACGTTATTCTTTGCCGTGGTTCAAAGCGGATTCCAATATCCGGAACTCAAGACGCTCCTCAAACCAATCGGCTGGAGCAACTTTGCCGGGTTCGGCTGCATGAAAGTAGGGGAACTCGCCCGCGCAAGGAACCGCCGTCAAGGTCGACAGCGCCTCGCGATTGGTTTCAGCCGCCAGCGACGGCTGGCTTTCGATCTGATTCAGCACATAACCCAGCACACTCAGTCCCTTGCAGCTCGCGTGCTCAAGCGTCAGCAGCAAATGATTGATCATGCCGAGTTTGTTCGCTGCCACGACGATGAGCGGAAGTTTCAGCACTTTGGCGAAGTCCGCGTAAGTATAGCTCGGCAAAAGCGGAACCATGAGCCCGCCGGCGCCTTCGATGATCGTAATGTCGTGATCCACGCTAATCTCGCTGAAGACATTCATCAACCGATCGATGTCGATGCTAACTCCTGCTCTCTCTGCCGCGACACTGGGCGCCAGAGAGTCACGCAATGGATAGGGACAGATTTTTTCCAACGGTACTGTACAACCCGAGGCTTCTTTGAGCGCCAGCGCATCCTGCGGCACGAGTTTACCGTTCCCCAGGTCACAGCCCGTTTCCGCCGGCTTCATGACCCCGACTTTATAGCCGGACTCGCGCAGCAGCGCGGCCAGGCCACAGGCAAAAAACGTCTTGCCGACGCCGGTGTCCGTCCCGGTAATAAAAAGACCTTTACCCATCAAAGCCCTGCTTGATGCCCTGTGTGTCATTCTGAGCGGAGCAAAGAATCTCGCCTCCGCTCGAGCATCGCCGCATCACAAAGACCACCCAACACTCAAGTCGCGCCACTCCGGATTCTCTGACTCGATCAACGCTACTTTTTTGCTGCGGAGCCACCCTTTAATTTGCTTTTCACGCTCAATCGCCGCTCTAATATCTTCAGTCGTTTCAAAGTAAACGAGCCGCGTGATGTTATATTTGCTGGTGAACCCGGGAACAAGCTTTTGCTTGTGTTCATAAACCCGCCGACCTAAATCATTTGTGACTCCGGTATAAAGAGTACGTGATTTGTTGGTCATAATGTAAACATAGTATTGTTTCACCGTGCTGACCTGCTCCAGGCCATCTCAAGGGTCATTCTGAGCCGGAGGGCAGCGAAGGCGAAGAATCTCGGAGGGGAGGAGATTCTTCGTCGCTAGGCTCCTCAGAATGACAACCCCAGCGCATGTGTGCCACTGAATTCAGTTCTCCGTAATAGCCTGTATGCTGTCATAAACCACGTCAAGAAGTAATTTGAGTTCATCGTTAGCGATACTCAACGGCGGCATCAGGATAATAATGTCGCCCAAGGGCCGGATCAGTACGCCGCGTTTGCGGGCCTCCAGAATAACGCGGTGCCCCATTCGTCTCTCGGCCGGGTAACTTTTTCGCTGCTTTTTGTCCTCCACCATCTCGATGCCGACCATGAAGCCCCATTGACGGAAGTCGCCCACATGAGCAAGGGCAAGGAACTCGTCGCACAACCGTGTCTTCATATACGCGATCTTCGGCTGCATGCGTTCGATGACGCCTTTTCGGGCAAACAACTCGAGATTCGCCAGCGCCGCCGCGCAGCCCAGCGGGTTTCCCGTGTAAGTGTGGCCATGAAAAAAAGTTTTGAACTCTTTGTATTCGCCGAGAAAGGCCGAAAAAATCTCTTCTGTGGTGAGGGTGGCCGCGAGGGGCAGATAGCCGCCGGTGATTCCCTTCGCGAGACACAAAATATCCGGCGTGACTCCCGCGTGCTCGCACGCAAACATCTTGCCGGTCCGGCCAAAGCCGGTGGCCACTTCATCGAGAACGAATAGAATCCCGTTGCTGCGGCAAATCTCGCGGAGGGCTTTGACATATTCAACCGGCTGCGACCACATGCCGGCGGCACCTTGCATTAACGGCTCCATGACGAGGGCAGCCAACGAACCTTTGTGGCCTGAGAGTTTTCCCCCCCCCTCCTCGACGGCGGCATTTAAGGCGCCGGTCTCGCTCATGCCTTGGTAATAGCGAAAGACATGCGGCGGCGTCAGGCGCAGAACCGGGAAAAGGAGACTCTTGTGGAATCGATGAAAGGCTTCCGAATAGCCCAGGCTCATGGAGCCCACGGTATCTCCATGATAGGACTCCAGCAGTGTGGCAATCTGAGTTCGTTTGGTTTGTCCTTTTAGTTGCCAGTACTGCACCGCCATTTTTAGTGCGATCTCCACCGCCGTGGCGCCGCTGTCTGAATAGAAAACCCGTTGGAGTCCCTTGGGAGCGATCTCGATCAACTTCTGCGCCAGCTGAATACCGGGAGGATGACTTAAACCAAGAAACGTGGAATGCGCAATCTGGTCAACCTGGGCTTTGATCGCATCGTCGATCTCCTTCACGCGATGCCCATGAACGTTGCACCAGAGCGACGAAACTCCGTCGAGATATTTGCGGCCATGCACATCGATCAGATAATGCCCCTCGCCTTGGCTGATGATGCAGGGCTCCTCGCCCATCCATTCCTGCATTTGCGTAAAAGGGTGCCACAGGTAAGTATGGTCTAAGCCTTTGAGTTCTTCGTAGTCCATAACGCCCAAGGATCGATCTTCCATTCTCCATCTGCCATCTTCGATATTCGGGGTTTCAGGCATTCCTGCGAAGCAGGACTCGGAGATTGCACCGCGGATCCGCCAAAGGACGGATCAGCCACAGTTTTCAAGGCGGAGGCGCGAAGGACGCGAGTAAAGATTTCTTGATTAAAAAATTCTCCGATCTCTGCGAGCTCTGCGCCTCTGTAGTGAATACTTCTTCACAGAAAACCCGGAATAGCCCGATCTTCTATCGTCGATCCTCTCCTCGATCCTCGACCCTCATCCCGGTGCGACTTCTTTGAAAACTTTGAGCGCTTGTTCGATATGCTCGCGGCGATGCGTCGCCATCACCGTGACGCGCAAGCGAGAGGTGCCCGGCGGCACCGTCGGGGGCCGAATCCCCTGCGCAAATACGCCACGTTGTAACACCGCCTCCGATAGTTGCATGCATTGAGTCGCATCGCCGATCATCAGCGGCAATATTTGACTGTGGCTGTTGCCGATGGAATAGCCGAGCTTTGTCAATCCCGTTTTGAGCTGCTCGCAGTTGCTCCTCAAAGCTTGCCGCCGTTCCGGCTCCCGCTTCACCAAATCGATGGCCGCGATACCCATCGCCATCACCGCCGGCGGCAGCGCCGTGGTAAAGATAAAACTCCGGCAGCGGTTGATCAGCAGCTCGCGCAGCGCTCGGCTGCCTGCAACATAGGCGCCGAATCCGCCCAGCGCCTTGCCCATGGTCCCCATCTGAATCAGCACGCGATCGCCCAATCCCAGTTTCGCCGCCAGCCCCGCTCCGTTGGGCTCGTACACTCCCGTCGCATGCGCCTCGTCAACCATGACCATGGCGCCATGCTTTTCCGCCAGACTGACGATATCCATGAGCGGTGCCTCGTCGCCGTCCATGCTGAACAGCGACTCGGTAACGATGAGCTTGCGGCCATCCGCTGCTTCCTGTAACCGCCCTTCAAGTTGATTCATGTCGCAGTGGCCGTAAACCGAGATCCTGGCCCGGGACAGACGGCAACCGTCGATGATGCTGGCGTGATTGAGCGAGTCGCTCAGAATCACGTCTCCTTCGCCGACCAGCGTGGCAAGAATGCCAGTGTTGGCCTGGAAACCGGAATTGAAAACCAGCGCCGCCTCGGTGCCCTTCAGTTCGGCGATTTTGCTCTCCAGCTCCTCATGCAAGGCCATATTACCGGAGATCAGCCGCGAAGCCGCGGAACCGCAGCCGTAGCGATCGATGGCTTCCTTGGCCGCCTCGCACAGCGCCGGATGATTCGCCAGTCCAAGATAGTTGTTCGACGAAAAATTGATCACCTCGCGGCCATCCAGAAGCAGGGTCGGCCCCTGGTCGCCTTCGACGCGCCGGAGACTACGATATAGCCCGGCTTCCTTGATCCGGCGCAATTCCTTACTGATCGAATCGTGACCCATGATTTTGGCCGATTATTACACCAATCAGGCAATTATCAACCTGCCGCTTGCTTACTTTCTCTAGGGCTTTCCTGCTATAAATGCACCGCGATGGCCAAGCCACGATCTTTGCGCCTGAACTCAAACCACGATACCCTAGTTAGTATCGATAAGCGGTGATGCTGACTCTCTCCGTCAATGAGAATGATCCAGTTTACCCTGCCGGCCTAAGATCCTATTTGGGAGAGAACGTCCCTCCCATTATCAATGCGCTGGGGAATCTGGATATTCTCAATCTGAAAAAGCTGGCACTCTTCTGTTCAACCGAATGCCCTGCAGAACTGATCAAGCAAGCTCAGGATCTGATTCAAACGGCATTGGGGCCAAAGGTGACAGTCATAAGCGGCTTTCACTCTCCGGGGGAACGTGGATGCTTGAGCACCCTGCTGCACGGGAATCACCCCATCATCATGTGCCCGGCGCGAAGTCTGAGTAAGATGCGAATTCGGACCGAGTACAAGGAACCTCTAGACCAAGGACGCCTGCTTTTTCTTTCCTTTTTTAGAAGTCACCGTCACCGCTCGGACATAAATATGGCTTTGAGCCGCAATCGATTCGTGGCCGCCATGGCGGACAGAATCCTGGTTGTCCATGCTGCTCCTGGCGGCAAAACCGAAGGATTCTGCCATGAGATTCTTGGATGGAAAAAGCCGCTGTTTACGCTTGCAAGCGATCTGAATCAAAACCTGATGGCTCTAGGCGCGCAGCCATTGAACGTCAAAGAACTGGAGCATTGAGGACCATGGCTAAACCCAGAATCGTCTACGCCTGCCAGAGCTGCGGCTATCAATCGCCGAAATGGCTGGGGCGCTGTCCGGACTGCAACCAATGGAATAGCCTGGTCGAGGAGAGACAAGAACGCGCGGCTCATCCCCGCGGCGAACTCAGTCTCGGCAGCAAAGAGGATCCTTCCCCGATCCATGCCATCGCCACCGACGAGGACGGCAGAGTTTTATCCGGCATCGGCGAGTTCGACCGGGTTCTCGGCGGCGGGCTGGTTTCAGGCTCGGTCATTCTGATCGGCGGCGACCCCGGGATCGGCAAATCGACTTTGCTCCTGCAGGCCTTCGCCGCCATCAGTCAAACCGGGCTCACTTGTCTCTACGTTTCCGGCGAGGAATCCCAACGGCAGATCAAGCTGCGCGCCGAGCGGCTCGGCATCGCCGCGCCCAACCTGCTCGTCCTTAGCGAAACCTCGTTGGAAAGAATCATCGATCACGTTAAGAAAATCAAACCCGGTGTGTTGGTCATCGATTCGATACAAACTATTTTCACCTCCGCGATTCCTTCCGCCCCCGGGAGCATCGCTCAGGTAAGGGAAAGCGCCGGCTCGATTATTATCCTGGCAAAGAAAACCGGCCTGACGACGTTTTTGATCGGTCACGTCACCAAGGATGGAGCGATCGCCGGGCCCCGGGTGCTGGAACACATGGTCGATACGGTGCTTTATTTCGAAGGGGAACGCGGCCACAGCTTTCGTATCCTGAGAGCCGTCAAGAACCGCTTTGGCTCCACCAACGAGATCGGCGTTTTCGAGATGAAAGAAGCCGGCCTCAAAGAAGTCACCAATCCTTCGGAAATTTTTCTGATGGAGCGGCCCCTCGAAGTTCCCGGGTCCGCGGTGGTTTGCAGCATGGAAGGGACGCGGCCGATCTTGGTGGAACTGCAAGCTCTGGTAAGCCGCTCATTCTTGGCCGTGCCGCGGCGCACCACCATCGGCGTGGACCATAATCGGGTCGCGTTACTGGTCGCGGTGCTGGAAAAGAAAATGGGCGCCAAGCTCTTCGACCAGGACATCTTCGTCAACGTCGCCGGCGGCGTACACGTGGACGAACCAGCGGTGGACCTCGGGGTTATCGTGGCGGTGGCCTCCAGTCAAAAGGAAAAGATCATCGATTCACGCACGGTTTTTTTCGGCGAAGTCGGCCTGGCCGGGGAGATTCGCGGCATCTCGCAAGCCGAAGCCCGGGTCAAAGAAGCGGGGAAGCTGGGCTTCGAACGCTGCATCCTCCCCACCAGCAACAGCGCCCAACTCAACCACATCAAGCATCCAAAGCTCACCGGTATCGGCTCATTGGCCGAGTGCTGGAAACTGCTTTTCTAGCAGGCTGCTAGTGCGATGTCTCAGAAGTTCGATGACTAAGTTATTCACGCCTAACCGTCATACCGGCGAAGGCCGGTATCCAGATGCCTTTTGAAATTCCTGGATTCCGGGTCGCGCTAGCTTGCCCGGAATGACGATGGAATTATATCGCGAATTTCTGAGTCACCACACTAGATTCCCCGCTGACCCGGGGCCGCTCTTGTATCCCAATCGATGCTTCGTTATTAATAATAGCTCTCGTGCCGGAGTGGTGGAATGGCAGACGCGCCGGACTCAAAATCCGGTAGGGGTAACCCTGTGGGGGTTCAAGTCCCCCCTCCGGCACCAAATCCTTCAGATTTCACGCGATCGCGAATACGTCTCCGTTCGCGGAGTCAGCCCGAGGGGGCGCTTATAACAAGAACCTCGATTCGCGGCTCACAGGTAGAATTTTCACTGCAGAGCAACAAACAAGACTCGCACTATAGCCCCAATACAGTCACTACTGACCCCGCGCTCAGTGGAATCAATGTGGGTGCGCCAGGAGGTCAGCACTGCAATTGCGATGGAACGCAATTTGACGTATTTATACGGCACGCTATTTCCGTGTGAAACATAGTTGCTTGCTTCTCCGGCAATGGGAGCATCTCGTTCTGGTCCAATTTCCAGGTCATTGCAAAAACGTTTCACCGCATGCTAAGTCATAGTACAAAGTATCCATCTATTATCACTACACTGGGGAGGATA
>DAIRFP010000197.1:0-9359 GCA_036794995.1 Thermodesulfobacteriota bacterium
CCCTTTACGTTCTCTGCGGTGGTATTTCCCGCTGCTTGATTACTTTGCAATAAGTTCCTTGGCGAAGTTACGCACCTTGGCGGCAACTGGCCGAATCGCATAGACCACTGCTTCCCACACTTCGTCCTCGCTGGCGCCGCATTTCCGCGCCCGGTCCAGGTGGAGCTTGGCGCCGTGCTCGTGCCCAATCGCCAAATTTACCGCGAATTTAATGAACTCCGCTGTCTTGGGCTCCAGCGAGCCTTCTTTGTATTGAACACCGAAGAGTTCCATCTCTTTAACCATGCCCGTTATCTCCTTTCCAATATTTGAGGAAGAGTATCTAGTTTGCCGCTAACAGTCATTAACAAACATTGTAAACCTCCAACGTTGTTGATCACGGCTTGTTCTCTCCGACAGGATCGCCTCCGTAGGCCTCCATATAAAGATCAAGGAGAGCCGCCAACAACGCCAGCAAGACTGGACCCAAAATCAGCCCCAGCGCGCCGAAGACCGCCAACCCGCCGAGAATTCCGAAAAACAGGTACAGCATCGGAAGTTTGAGCCGCGTGCCGATGAACATAGGCTTTAATACGTTATCCACCGCCCCAACCACGCCGAGAGCCCAGATCACCATTAAAACACCTCTGACGATGTTGCCCTGCAGGAAAAGATAAATCGCTGCGGGTATCGTGACAAACGTTGAGCCTCCGACGGGAAAAAGCGCGAAAAAGGCAGTCGCTACGCCCCAGACTATAGCATACGGCACCCCTAGGACCCAGTAGGCAAGGCCCGCGAGAAACCCCTGAATCATCGCAACGACTAAACAGCCGTGCACCACCGCCGTAACGGCGTTAGCGATATTCGTAAATAGACGTTCTTGATGCTCCGGATCCATCGGCAGGAGCCGCCGCAGCCGATAACAGAAACTGGCTCCGTCGCGGAGAAAAAAGAATAAGGTGAAAAGTACAAGCAAAACATTGGCAACGAAAAGAAAAAGATTCTGCGCCACCCCTTTCACTTGAGATACAACAACGCCCGAGGATACCTGGGCCCCCTCAACCACTACTTTCTTCCAATCGATTTCCAACTTGAGTTCGGCAAGCCCCACACCCAGCATGCCCCACCAACGGAGCAACCGTTGAATCCAAGGATTCTGCTTCCAAGTCTCAACCCCTTCGCCATCTACTAAAGCAGCCACGGATTTGACCAGCTCCACAACTTCCTCAGAAAGAAACCCGACAATTTGGATCCCAGGCAAAACAACAACCAGCGTGATTAGTACGATGATCGCAAGCGCGGCCAAGGTCGCTTTGCCCTTGAAAAGCCTAACCAACCAAGCATACGCAGGATAGAACAACACCGCGAGGATCGCCGCCCAAGTTAAGGCTTTCAAAAATGGGCTGAGGATCAGAAAGGCGCCGTAGAGGAGGACGAGCAACAGGGTGAAGAAAAAAGCGGTAACCAGCCAGTCTCGGTTCACGTCTCGCCCTCGCCAATCACTGTTCAACTGTACGCAGAAGGTACCGGAGCTGCAAGCACTCAGTTCCAGCCGACCAAAACCGGCACCCCTATCTGCCTCCCAACTGCACAAAACCTGACGCGATGCGATGTTACTAAACGCCAGTAAAATTGCACATAGTAGCACTATACGATAAACTACTGGCATATGGTTCTGAGACACTTTTGGTTGGAACGGATTGAGCGGGCGTGGAAGCGACGCTCCGTGGTTTGGCTATCGGGGGTGCGACGCGCTGGCAAAACGGTTCTGTCGCAGAGCCTTCGTGACATCGAGTACTTCGATTGCGAACTTCCCCGCATTCGCCGCCTAACGGACGATCCTGAAGGCTTCCTGCAAAGCGTTAGAGGAAAACGCATCGTTTTGGACGAGATTCACCGCCTGGAGCATCCCGCGCAAATTCTCAAGATCGCGGCTGATCACTATCCAAACGTACGTGTTCTAGCAACAGGCTCCTCAACTCTGGGAGCATCGGCAAAATTTCGCGATACTCTGACGGGACGAAAGGAAGAGATCTGGCTCACACCCATGACAACGGACGATCTACAAGACTTTCACCAAACCGATCTTCGCCATCGCTTCCTGCATGGGGGTCTGCCTCCCTTCTTTCTCGCCGAAAAACTTCCAGAACCGGATTTCCAGGAATGGATGGACGCCTACTGGGCCAAGGATATCCAAGAGCTTTTTCGACTGGAGCGGCGTCACTCATTCCAAAAATTTACCGAACTCCTCATGGCCCAGAGCAGCGGTATCTTCGAGGCGACGAAATTTACCGGGCCTTGTGAGGTCAGCCGCGGGACGATTGCAAACTATCTGGCGGCGTTGGAGGCAACTTTCGTCGTCCATATGCTTCGACCTTACAGTTCCCATCGCCCCACCGAAATAGTTTCTGCGCCAAAAGTCTACGGATTCGATACCGGTTTCATTTGTTACCACCGTGGGTGGCATCGATTGCGACACGATGATCTAGGTTTGTTGTGGGAGCATTTCGTCCTGAATGAAATCCAGGCTCATCGACAAACTCGTGAAATCCGTTACTGGCGTGACAAGCGAGGCCACGAAGTCGATTTCATCCTAGCTCGTGGCAAGCAAGCTGCGACAGCCATCGAGTGCACGTGGTCCGCCGCAGACTTCGATTCCGGCAACCTGCGGATTTTCCGCCGAGCCTACCCACAAGGAGGTAACTTGGTCGTTGCCAATGATGTGGACCGTACCTTCACACGCTCCTACGGCGGGGTTTCTGTAAGGTTCGTGAGTTTATCTCAATTGATCACCAGGCTCGAGGAAGAACGGCCCAGCGAATAGCACTGGACCGCGGACCTTTCGCGGTATGCGGCAAAGGGCTAGGGTTTTGGAGTGGAACCGAAGTTGGTAATCTAAAACTATCCTAAGTGTTCGCCCTTCGACCAGGCTCAGGACGAACGGTTAAGCCGAAGGTTCGAGAACCATTTGACCCTGGACAGCCATTGATAGACCGCAGTATGGTGCATATCAATCTGAAGACGACCAAGGAGATCGGTAAGGATTCCGGCGCATGTGCTGGCGAGAGCGGACAAGGTGATTAGATAGGGGGAATGTTGGACTCTAGATCCTTCGCAGGAGTTTATCCTGAGTCCTTCGGCTGTGCCCAGGATCGACTCGTCGAACCATTGCTGATTTTTGGATTGGGGGGAGAGAACCGGTCTCCCTGATCGTTCAACAAGCGGAATATTATGCCGGATTGAGGTAAAACTAAGAATCTTAAAAATCGGCATATTGGATAGGAGGAGATGAACGAATGGTGAAAGCATCGTGGATGAAAAACATCGTTAGGGTTGTGGGGGTTGTTGTGGGGATGCTAGCGGGCGGCGCCGGCACGAGCGCGCAACAGCCGGTAAAAACTTGGAAGATCGGTGTGCTGGTTTCGAGTACCCAGGCAGTGAATGCTTCGCGCGATGAAGCCTTGCGCCAGGGACTGCGCGACCTGGGGCATGAAGAGGGCAAGAACATTGTCATGGAGTACCGCTACGCCGAAGGCAAAACCGACCGGTTAGATAAGCTCGCTCGCGAGCTGGTCGAGCAAAAAGTCGATGTGATCGTTGTCGGCGGCACCGGCGTGGCCGTTGCTGCCAAGAACGCCACCAGCACTATTCCCATCGTCGTGGCCGGCGCGGGGGATCTGGTCGAGGCGGGACTCATTAAGAGCTTTATGTTCCCCGGCGGCAACGTCACCGGCGTAGCGCGAATGTCCGCCGACTTTTTCGGCGCGCGGCTGAAGCTCATCAAGGAAATCTTACCCAAGACGGCGCAAGTAGCAGCCCTGTCGAATCCAAAAAATCCCGGCCACGGCCGGAGTCTCAAAGATGCCGAACTCGGCGCTCGGGCGATGGGCCTGACGTTCCAATCGGTGACGGCCCAAAATGCCAACGAGCTGGACAGCGCGGTTGGTGCTGCCGCCAAGAGCGGCAGTGGCGCTCTGTTCGTGATGACGGACGCTTTGTTCAACACTCACCTCACACGGATAGCGCAATCGTCGATCAAAAACCGGCTCCCATCGGTTTACGACCGAACCGGATTTGTCGAGGCGGGAGGGCTGATGAGTTACGGGGTAAACCTGCCCGACTTATCCCGGCGCGCGGCTGAATACGTCGATCAGATTTTGAAAGGCGCCAAGCCTGGTGATCTTACTCTGGTGCAACCAACAAAGTTCGATCTTGCGCTCAATCTCAAGACCGCCAACCAGATCGGCGTGACGATCCCGCCCGAGGTGCTCAACCGGGCGGTGAAGGTGATCAAATGAATGCCAACGTGAGGGGTGAGGAGTGAGCCGACAAAAGAATTTTCGTTTTAGTTTGGATCCTTCGGCGGAGTTTATCCTGAGTCCTTCGGCTGTGCTCAGGATAGACTCTATCGAAGGGCTCAGGACAAGTTTTGGATTGGGGATTTTAATTCCCTCGCCCTTTTTGGGAGAGGGATAAGATGAGGGCCGAAACATGAGAAACGAAATTGCCTGTTTCGCTCTATGCGCTATGCTTTTAGGGCTTTGCCCGTCCGCCGAGGCGCAACAAGCCAAAGTCCCTCGCGTCGGGGTCCTTCTCCAGGGAGGGCCGTGGTATGACGCCATCGATGGTTTGCGGCACGGTTTGAAGCAGTTGGGACTGGAAGAGGGCAAGCAGTATGTCCTGGATATCCGCGACGCCAAAGGGGATATGAAAGCCATCGAGGAGGCCGCGAGGAGTTTAGAACGCGAGAAGGTCAAGCTCATCTACGCCGTTGCTACCTCTGTGGTCACCGCGGCAAAACAGGCAACAACAGATACCCCTATCGTGTTCGTTGCGGGTACTGACCCTGTGGCTATGGGACTTGTGGAAAGCTTTGTAAAACCCGGCGGGAGGCTTACAGGCGTTCACCTCTTGGTGACCGATCTGACGGCAAAACGCCTGGAGATCCTGAAAGAAATCTTTCCAAAGCTTCGTGGGGTGCTGACTTTTTATAATCCTGCCAACCAGGTCGCAAAGCAGGGCGCCAGCCTGGGGCGTGAAGAAGCAAAACGCCTGGGGCTCAAGTTCGTTGAACGGCACGTTAATTCTGTCGAGGAGCTGCGCCAGGCTTTGCAGGCGCTCAAAGCGGGGGAAGCGGACGCTTTCTTCTACACCCCGGACGCGATGGTCCTGAGCCAAGCCCGACTGATCATTGATACCGCCAACGCTAAGAAATTAGCGACTATGTTTCAGGAACAAAGTCTGGTCGCCCAAGGGGCCCTTGCCAGTTATGGCCAGAGCTACTACGAGATCGGCCGGCTCTCTGCAAAGTATGTGCAGAAAGTTCTAAGCGGCGCGAATCCGCGCGACCTTCGGATCGAGACCTTCGATGACGTGGAATTAGTCATCAATCTAAAGACCGCAAAGCAGCTTGGGCTCACGATCCCGCCCAACGTGCTCGCGCGGGCGAAAAAGGTCATACGGTGAGAAAAGGACGTGAGGCGATAGGAGTGAGGCGTGAGGTGTTAAACAACCGAACAATGGTTGTCGATAGTTCGACGTTGCTCACCACAGGTTTTGGATCCTTCGGCGTGGCTCCGAGCCTGCCCAGAGTTTATCGAAGGGAAATGCTTTGGATTGAGGATCATTGTTCCCTCGCCCTTTGGGAGAGGGATAGGGTGAGGGTAATGCATGAATAGCAATATTTTCTTTCTTGCTCTGAGCGCCCTGCTCTTTGCGCTATGCGTTCCAGCCGGGGCACAGCAGCCGGGAAACGCCCGAATAGGCTACCTGGACCCAAGCACGCGGTCTAGTAGCACAGGCTACTTAGAAGCGTTTCAGCAGGAAATGAACAGACTCGGCTGGATTGAAGGAAAGAATATCACCATCGATTACAGATTTGCGGAGCAAGAACCTAAGCGCCTACCTAACCTTGCTGCTGAGTTGGTCCGTCTCAAGGTGGATGTCATCTTGTGCTCATCGACGCCGCCTATATTGGCGGCAAAAAAAACCACTACTACCATCCCAATCGTGATGGCGTCCAGTGGCGATGCGGTGGCCAGTGGCCTCGTGGCCAGTCTTGCGCGCCCGGGCGGAAACATTACGGGGCTCACTTCCTTCACCGCAGAGCTTGCTGGAAAACGGCTAGAGATACTCAAAGAGACCGTCCCTAAACTCACCCGGGTTGGGATTCTCTGGTTTAGCGGCGGTCCGGGTATTTCACAAAGATTGCAACTGAAAGAGATCAGGGCTGCGGCGCTAGCTCTCAACCTCAAATTGGAGGAGATTGAACTCGACCCCAAAGACTTAGAAAGTGCTTTTCAAACGGCAATCGGGATGCAGGTCAACGGTATTATCATGGCCTCTGCTACTGTGATCTTCGCCGAAAGAAGGCGGATTGTGGAACTCGCCAGCAAATATCGGTTGCCAGCCGTTTACTCCGACGAAGCCTTTGTCGACGAGGGGGGACTATTGTCATACGGAAACGATCGGGTGGACCAATACCGCCGTGCCGCCTTCTATGTTGACAAGATTTTGAGAGGCACCAAGCCTGCAGACTTACCAGTGGAGCGACCGACAAAGTTCGAACTGGTCATTAATCTTAAAGCAGCCAAGCAGATCGGCTTGACGATTCCGCCCAACGTGCTGGCGCGGGCGCAGAAAGTGATCAAGTGAGAAGGGCGAGTGTCGAGTGGAGGGAAACAGAGAAAAAGACATAAGAAAAAAATCACGGTCCTTACCCTTAGCGCCATGCTCCTTGCGCTCTGCCTTTCCGGCGCCAAACAGATCGGTCCGACTATTCCCCAGTCGGCTCTTTTCCGCGCGGACAAGGTGATCAAGTGATTTTAGATTTGGAGGAAGATGAACTTTCGGGAAAGATTGCCATTAGCAAAGATCACAAAGAGAAATTTTTTGCGGTCTATGCGGTCTATGCGGTCAACGGAGTTAAGCAGCAAATCTAAGACAGTATGTTTCAAACTCTAAAATCCAAAATCCAAAATTTTTCTTTCCCCAGGCTGCTTGGTGGGCGGCGGCGCGGCCGGCTGGTCCGCGATTATTTCTTTATCTCCGTGCTGTTGATCGGCGGCGGCTTGATCACGAGCGGCCTTGTCGAAATTTATTTCCGCTATCTGGAGAGCCGCGAACAGTTGGGCTCTGTCCAGAAGGAAGTCGCGACCGGGGCGGCGGTCAAAATCGAGCGCTTCGTGCAAGAGATCCACAATACCTTGAAGGGCGCAACCAAGAGCCGCGAGATCGCGCCCAAAGGACTGACGGAGGAATTCCGCTTCGAGCTCGAAAAGCTTCTTTTGATCGCCCCGGCGGTCACCGAGGCGCTGGCGCTCGATGAAAACGGCGCGATCCGCGTGCAGGCCTCGCGCTTGCGCACCGTGCTACCCGAGGCCAAACGCGATCTTGCGAACGCGCCGCCATTTCTAACGGCGAAGCAAGGTAAATCCTATTTCGGCCCGGTCCATTTTGTCCGAGGCTCAGAACCATATATGACCATCGCCGTTCCCATCGAGCGCTTCGCCGGCGATGTTATCGGCGTCTTGCAAGCCGAAGTGAACCTCAAATACATCGGCGACGTGGTCTCGGCCATCACCGTGGGAAAAGCGGGTTACGCTTATGCCGTTACCCGGACTGGCGAGCTCATCGCCCATCCTGACATCAGTCTCGTTCTACAGCGGCGCAACGTGGCCGTGCTCGAGCAGGTCAAAGCAGCTTTTCAGCCCACCCCCGGGAAGCCCGCGCCGAATGGCATCATCGCGGACAATATCCAAGGCAAAAGCGTGCTCACCTCCTTCGCGCTCGTTCCAGGCGTGGATTGGGCTGTCATTATTGAGCGACCCGTGGGAGAGGCTTATGAGACGCTCTACGCGTCGATGATACGAACCTCTACCCTGTTCTTGATCGGTCTTGGCATGGCGCTTGTCGCCAGCTTGTTCTTAGCGCGACGAGTCGTCCGGCCCGTCCGAATCCTGCGTGAAGGAGTTGAGCGCATCGGCACCGGCGATCTGGGTTATCGTCTCGATCTAAAGACTGGGGACGAGATCGAGGTTTTGGCCGACGAGTTCAACAAGATGACCACCCAGCTCCAAGAATCCTACGCCAACCTGGAGCACAAGGTTGAAGACCGCACGCGCGAACTTACTGAGTCCTTGGAGCAGCAGACGGCGACGAGTGAGATTCTGGGAGTGATCACCAGTTCGCACACCGATGTCCAGCCAGTGCTCGACGCGGTGGCGGAAAGAGCTGCACGACTGTGCGACGCCAATGATGCGCAAATCTTTCGCCTCGAAGGCGATTTGCATCGCCGCGTGGCTTCCTTTGGACCACTACCTGCGCCGGAGTTGACCGAGTTGTTTCCTATCAACCGAGACACTGTGAGCGGCCGCTCCATCTTAGAGCGCCGAAGCATCCACGTTCACGACCTAGCCATGGAAGTCGACACCGAATATCCAGCTTCCAAGATTTACCTCGAACGGTTCGGCACTCGAACCATTCTGGCTATGCCGCTTCTGCGCGAAGGCCTACCCATCGGTGGGATAGTAATTCGGCGTAATCAAGTTCGCCCTTTCACTGAAAAACAGATCGCCTTACTTAAAACCTTTGCCGATCAAGCGGTCATCGCCATCGAGAACGTCCGGTTGTTTCAGGAAATCCAGGACAAGAACGAGCAGCTTGAGGCCGCCAGCCGTCACAAGTCGCAGTTTCTCGCCAACGTCAGCCACGAGCTGCGCACGCCGCTGAACTCTATCATCGGCTTTACCCGCATCGTACTGCGCCGAATCGGCGCGCAAATCCCCGATCTGCAAAAGGAGAATCTCCAGAAGGTTCTTATCAGCTCGGAACACCTGCTCAACCTGATCAACGAGCTTCTCGACCTTTCCAAGATCGAAGCGGGTCGCATGGAAGTTTATGCCGAGACGTTCCATCTGAACGACGTGGTCCGAATGGCGACCTCGACCGTGGAGCCGATGTTGAAAGACGGTCGCGTTCGCCTGGTGACCGAGATCGCACCGGACATCCCGCCGTTGAAAACCGATCGAGAAAAGCTCAAGCAGGCGATGCTGAATCTTTTGAGCAACGCCGCAAAGTTCACCGAGAAGGGCGAGATCAAGGTGGCGGCGTGGCAGGAAAACGGCAACGTGAAGCTCACCGTTTCCGATACCGGCATCGGCATGAAACCAGAGGCGCTGAATTACATCTTCGAGGAGTTCCGCCAGGCGGATATGTCGAGCACAAGGAGATACGGCGGCACGGGTTTGGGTCTGGCGATTGTCAGGCGATTTATCAACCTCATGGGCGGCGACATCGGCGTCGAAAGCGAAGTCGGCAAAGGATCGAAATTCACGATCACGATCCCCATGAGCCTGAAAACGTAAGCGGTGAAGGGTGAG
>DAIRFP010000412.1:0-2484 GCA_036794995.1 Thermodesulfobacteriota bacterium
GCGGGAACCGTGTCATTGACAAGCAGGAGCAACGTTCATTATAGACTGAGTTACATGAAGGCAGTCCTCGGAGAGGGCTCGCCAATGGATCGGATGTTTAGGAGCTAAGCGCAGAAGGGAGATCTAGTATGGCTTACGATGTGGTGATCAAGGGCGGCCGGATTTATGATGGCAGTGGATTGCCCTCATTTTCGGGAGACGTGGCGATCAACGGAACCCAGATCGTCGAAGTGGGGCGGATCAATGGTAGCGCGCGCCGGGTCATCCATGCCGACGGGCTTGCCGTGGCCCCGGGCTTCATCGACTTTCACACGCACATGGATGCCCAGCTCCTCTGGGATCCCTTGGCCACCTCTTCCTGCTTCCATGGAGTCACGACTCTGATACCGGGAAACTGCGGTCTGTCCCTTGCGCCGTGTCGGCCAGAAGACCGCGAGAACGTGATCGGCAGCTTTGTTCGGGTCGAGGCCATGCCCTCCCAGGTGCTGCGGCGGGCGGTTGAGTGGGAATGGGAAAGCTTTCCCGAATATCTCGACCGGTTAAGGCAGAGGCTCGGCGTAAACGTTGCCGCCCTCATGGGTCACTGCGCTCTGCGCCAGTTTGTTATGGGCGAGGAATCATCCGAGCGAGCCGCGACTCCGGATGAGATCGAACAGATGAAGGCTATCCTCAGAGAAGGGATCAAGGCCGGAGCCATCGGTTTCTCGACGAATCAGAATCGTCGCCATATGCGCGAGGACGGCAGGCCGATTCCGAGCCGGTTGGCGACCGATGACGAGATTCTTGAACTCGCAGGCGTATTGGGAGAGCTCAATAGCGGGTCGGTGCAGATTTCGCGAGGAACCTTGGGCATCGCCTGTCCAGTCGAGCAGGATGTTGATCTCTTCCACCGTATCGCGGCGACTTCGGGCCGGCCGGTCATATGGCAGAGCATCGCCCATCGACACAGCGCGCCGGAACTCTGGCGCAAGCTCCTCGATTTGGCCCAGGAGTCTTTGTCCAAAGGGGCGCCTTCCTATCCGCTTTGCAACGCCCGTCTCTTCAACGGGCGCTTCAACCTCAAGAACGCTCAGACCTTCGACGACCTGCCGAGCTGGAAGCAAGTCATGTTTCTGCCGGTGGAGCAGCGCGCCGAGGTTTTTCGTGACGCGGAAGTGCGGCGGAAGCTTCGCTTCGAGGCGGTGGAGGATACCCGGCCGACCAATTTCTCCCGGCGCTGGGACCAAATTTTTCTCATCAAAGCGGCGTCGCCAAAAAACCAGCCATTCGAAGGCAAGAGCGTGGAGGAAATCGCCCGGTCCCTTAACAAGGACGTGGTCGATACCTTCCTGGATATCTCCCTGGAAGAAAAGCTCGAGACGATGTTTCAGAATTCGGGCAGCAGGGACGAGCTCGCCACCGCTGAGATTCTTAGAAGCCCCTTTACTTTGGTGGGGCAATCCGACGCCGGAGCCCACTTGATCTATCATGCAGGTTACGGCTATGCGACGCGGTTCCTGGGCTATTGGATTCGCGAGAACAAAGTGATGGGCTTGGAAGAAGGCATCCGCAAGCTGACTTTCATGGTGGCTTCGCTCTTTGGTCTGTACGACCGAGGCCTTATTCGTCCGGGAATGGCAGCGGATCTGGTGCTGTTTGATCCTCAAACCGTCCGTGAATGCGAGCCTGAAATGGTCAATGACTTGCCCGGAGGAGAGAAGCGTCTGATCCAGCGCGCGCTGGGAGTTAAAATGACGATGGTCAATGGCGCGGTTTTGGTGGAGGACGGCGAGCACACGGGCGTTTTCCCGGGCCGGGTATTGGGAAACGGAGCGGCAGCGCTGCATTAGTCATAATCGCCGGACTACACGACAAGCAGTTGGTGAATAAACGGTTCTCCACGGCCAAGTATAAGCCTTGGCGGGCGCCAGCCATGGTCTTAGGCTTCTAGTCTGGAACTCTTCAATTAGAGTCCGCTTGTTTGCAGGCCTCTTTTGCACACGCTTTCTATGACGCGCCTTTATAACGCTGCCCCTTACGCAAACTTTTCCGGCAAAATAGATCCTACCTATGGCCAAAAAACGATCCACGCGAAAGCAAACCAGCACACCTAAAACTACTACCAGCGAGCAGAAACCAGAAAAGCAGCCGTTTTTTTTCAACTATCCATCACCACACTAATTTTATTGGTTTATGGGTTTTTCCTTGCCCAACAGGCTGACTTGACCAAAGGAGACCTCGGCCGCCATCTCAAGAACGGACAGGTATTCGTTCAGAACCTGTGGACCCGGTCTATCTATTGAGCAGCGGCCGCGACCCCAGGGGACTCGGATTGGAGGCAGCGAATGATGCAGCGGTCGAGTTTTTTATCAAAGAAAAACTGCAGGGACCGATCTATAACAACTATGACGTCGGCGCCTATCTGATCTACTATCTTTATCCGAATCACCGAGTATTCATCGATAACCGGCCGGAAGCGTATCCCACGTCGTTTTTCACGGAGGT